>NZ_FRDB01000213.1 GCF_900143145.1 Candidatus Sodalis sp. SoCistrobi | reverse complement strand
CGGCGACTCCTACGATAATGCGATGGCAGAGAGTATCAACGGGTTGTACAAAACGGAGGTTATCCACCGCGGGAGCTGGAAAAACCGGACGGAAGTGGAGTTGGCCACGCTGGACTGGGTGGACTGGGTGGACTGGGTGGACTGGTACAACAACAGAAGGCTGCTCGGGCGGCTGGGTTACATCCCTCCTACTGAAGCCGAAATGAACTATTACGCTTTGCAATTAGCATCAGAGGAAGCGGCGTAGTATTGCCAAAATTACTCTCTAATAAACTCGGGGTTATTCATTTTCCGTTACGCCCGTGAGGCCATACGTCTACTTCATACTGACCACCTTCGAGCTTCTTAATCGACATATCGAAGCCCTCCAGCGAGATTGTCATTGTGCGCGCCTTGAATCACCTTGGTCTAGCGCGTAGAAAAAACAGAGCCTTAGCCAGCCTTCTGGCCGGAATGGCGAGATTTTATTTTTTCTTGCCCAACAGGGGAGAGAGGTGGAGCAATTTGCCCCACCTGTGGTGCGGTCTTCCCTGTCATTAACCACATCGTATATTTCTCGAATCTCTTATGGAGAGTGATTTTGAGCAAAATGTCACTCCCTATGCTTTCTCTCCTCCCTGTTTCGTAGAACTTCTGGGTGACTATCGGAATGCCTGTTAATTCAAAGAATTCTTGTCTTGTTAGTCCCTCGCTATCTCGTATCTCACGAAATTTTTCTCCCATGCCACTTGAAAAGGGTGCAATTGTAACCATAACAACTCCTAGGGTTGCGTTAGTATCCTTAATCATAACTGCTTATATTGGCAGTTATAGGCAGAAATAAGCGCATGGCGCTATGGGGGATTATGACACATGACTGAGAAAGAATTAGAGGGGTTCATTGAGATACGCCATCCCGTGGATGCCGTGCCTTACCCGAAATTTGCCGAAATGATTGGTAAGAAACCAGCTACGGTTAAGAGCATGATTGAAGACGGCAAATTGCCGATCGTTCCATGGAAGAACCCGGAAAGCTTTGGCTCTCGCGCTGAAAATTGGATTTACATTCCTGAATTTAACCGCGGAGTACGCGAGGCATATTTCAGCCGCCCTATTGAACAGCGGAATGCTTGGCTTCTGTGGATTGGGCTTTGAACGCCAAACTCGCCAATGTTTATAGGGGAAAGCCAATGCAACCGGCCTACGCCACATTGATAAATGAACTCGTGCAGGAATACCACACCAAGCGGGCAAACCTCCGCGCAGCGACAGCCACGCCGCCTGAGTTGCAGCAGCAGCAGCAGCTAGACAACGATTACGCCTACTGGCTGAGTATTGGTCTGGAGGATGCATTAGACGATGCCTGGGCCGCCGGAGATATCGACAGCGCCGCGCAGATAGACCGCATTATCAGACAGTTTTACACGGGACATCTGCCGGAGCCGCAAGCATGGCATGTTGCCGCATGAGCAGCGTCAGAAGACTCAGCGGAACGGCATAGGAAACGGACGGACACCAGAGCATGATGCAAACGTTAATCAGAAAAAATCGCTACACGTACTGCTATAAGGGGTTTGTCATTCACTACCGCCCCAAAACCGCCGCGCATCGCGTCGCTCGTTATGAAGTGTTCTGCGGTGATCAGTCGTTCGGTTTGTTCGATGGCAAGGCGCAGGCGATCCGCTACATCGACCAACTTTACCAGATGCAGCGCTTCGGCTCCGTCGAAAAGACGATACTCGCATAAAGATAAAAATCCAATGCTGGGTAACCATATCCTCAAGGAATTAGGGTGTAGAAAAAAATGAACATAAGCACAAGACGTATGGGTAATAACACCTACCTCTGCCTTTGGGGTGAACGGGGTGAGGCATTTATCAATATAAAGGAAGTCGTTGGCTGTTTTATCAATTATGGCGGCAAAGTTGGCATTATTTTAAAAAATGGCGGATGTATTGAAGAATGTGATGACGACTTTAATGCTAATGCCTTGCTAGAAGCATTGAGTTATGACGAATGACTTCTTCAACATTTTACAAACCAGCATTTAAAGGGGTATTTATGATTTCTGATAACAGTACGAAAATATTTTTGGAAGATTCGAGAAAGCCTTTCGTTTATCCGGGTAATCTTAATAGGGGCGAGCTTATTTTCTGGATGCGAGAGATTCTTACGGCTTTGAAGGGTGAAAGCCTCTTGGCTTTTGACGTCGAGAGGCTTTGTGAAGATGTACAAGAGCATCAAGCCAAGCTAACTAAAATGAAGGAGATCATTTTAATAGGAATTTATCCCACATTTCAGGATCCCATTCCGAGTCCTGAAAACCGGGATAACAGAAAATAAACCCTTTAGGGTTGTAATCTACAAAACTAAATTCATTTGCAAGCTCTTTTTTAAACCCATCGGGAGCATTTAACGCTTTGATATCTTCCTGGAGGATGATTAATGCGTCTGACAAGTTAATATCCTTGGCACTATTTATAGAAATATTTTTATTGCTAAACAGGTATGAAACAAGTGCATTTCTACCGTTAAGTATAAGGCGATGAGGATCGTTTTTTTGCTTGTAAGTGAAGAGAATGGTATCAAGCTTAAAAATGATGAGCGTTCTTTCAGTAAGATAAGGTAATAAATCAGAATGATGATTAATGTTTTCCATGCTTATATTGAGAGCATTTAATATATTATTGTATGTTTTATAGAATAACTTGTAGTAATGCGTGACGGTCATTTCCATTTACTTATCCTTAGTGGTGATAGTCATGCCCGTGTTCCGCTCAGAACATGGCGGGCATGATGAGAGTACCACAGAACCATGCGCCGGGCATGGCTAAAACCCGGCCATATTTCATCAACGATGAGGGTTAACGAAAATGAGCGAAAAAACCAGTCGAAACAACGAGGCTGGCAGAATCCATGCGACTGAATTCCGCCGTAAATATTTCAAAAATGGTCGTTATGTGGGAACGCTTAAAACCAGTGGCCTTGGTTCTGCGCCAGAAACACGTGAGGAATAAATCATGATATTACAAGATTTATGGTGGATGGATTATTTAGTACCGGCCCTCTTGCTACTTATTGCGCTCCCGCTCTCCCTCTATGCGGTCATTATCGATATCAGGGAAAGCAGACAGCGTAAAGATGAGCAGATACGCGCCAAAGCCCGCCGAAAACATGCGGCAAGGCATTTCAAGAAAGTTTATCGCGGATAAAAGGAATCTGTCATGAATCATTTTTATGCCGACTATATGAACGAAGCGTTACGACATTATTATGCTGATTGTGCGAATGAACCGGAAAACAGACTGACCTGTTTTCGTATTCTGGCACATGAGATACGTGAACTTCATCAGCTCGCCTTTTTCATCGGGGATAAGAGAAGTGTAGAGGCATTAAAGCCCGCACTTAACTCCCTGAGATTAGGCAATGTCCCCGAGCCGCTATTGCCGGAGGGGGTACAGCGCTATGTTATACCGTCCTGCTCAGGCGGCTGTTAAAAATACCTGTCACCATCAAGGATTTTTATTATGAATACAGACGATATGACCCAAGTTATCTATCATGTATTGCCCGCCATGCAAAACGGTTTTTCTATTCGGCCGCAGGGTTATGATGCCTATTTTTATGTTGACCCACAAAAGCCTTACGCACAGGAATTTATTGCCGGAATTGAGCGGGATTTGAGGGGGCGCATAAAGTGGTTAATGGATAATCACACTGAACGCTTAGTGCCACAGTAATTTATTACCCGCCATTAAAGTGAAATAAAAACGGCGCATGGCGCCAGGGCTTCGCACGGCCTGAATAAAGGAGAATTCACCATGACTGAAATCACCCATTCCTATCAGGGCGGCGCGCCAACTCGCATTCGCCTGACGCCCGGTTTAACCGATCCGGATTTCATGACCGTCGGTTTGGCGGCCAGAAAAAGCGAACGCGAACACCTGCTTGGCATGCTCAGTGCCTTTCTGGAATCGCAACGCGCCCGCGCAGTACCCGCAGACAAAATACTGGACGCGCTGAATGACTGGATAGCGCTGCGTTTGTCAACGCTTGACATGACCAAGGAGTCACCACGATGAACCACCTGATGATTGACATTGAAACACTCGGCGTTCGCGCCAGCGCGCCATTGGCGGCGATAGGTGCCGTCTTTTTTGAACCCTCGACCGGCCAGCTGGGCAAAGCGTTTTATGCCCGTGTTGACCCGCGCAGTGATGAGGCCGCCGGTGCCCGTGCGGAAGTCGATACGGCGTTGTGGTGGTTACGTCAGGATGCCGCCGCGCGCGCCGAATTGATTATTGACCCTCGCCTTTCTGCGAGTGATGCCCTGAATGCGTTGCTGAATTACATCAACGCCAGCCAGATACCCGCCGGCCGCAAACACCTGAACATCTGGTGCAAGGGTGGCAGCTTTGACGTGGTGATTTTAAGCGCCGCCTTTGAGCGCCATGGCCTGCCCACCCCCTGGCATTACTGGCGTGTGCGGGATATGCGCACCCTGCAATGTCTGGCACAGGCAACAGGCTATTGCTCGCCCGCACGCCAGTGAATAACCCCGAGTTTATTAGAGAGTAATTTTGGCAATACTACGCCGCTTCCTCTGATGCTAATTGCAAAGCGTAATAGTTCATTTCGGCTTCAGTAGGAGGGATGTAACCCAGCCGCCCGAGCAGCCTTCTGTTGTTGTACCAGTCCACCCAGTCCAGCGTGGCCAACTCCACTTCCGTCCGGTTTTTCCAGCTCCCGCGGTGGATAACCTCCGTTTTGTACAACCCGTTGATACTCTCTGCCATCGCATTATCGTAGGAGTCGCCG
>NZ_FRDB01000217.1 GCF_900143145.1 Candidatus Sodalis sp. SoCistrobi | reverse complement strand
TCATATGCTGTTTAACCAGCGTCTGATATCGGCGGGTAAGGCGAGAGTCAATCCCGCCAACAGATAGGTTGAAATCATTCTGCAAAGTAATAACAGGTATCACGATAAATGTGTAGATACCTATGCCGTCAACGCTGGCAATCAGCCAGTGGCAATGCGGCTGGGCAAAGCTTTTCTCAAGGGAAGGCGCAGCGTAGTCATCCGCCAGAAAGTTCGCCAGCGCCTGTTTCTCAGGCCATAGATGACCAAAATGACCGATGTAGCTCTCATAACCCAGCGCGGTCAGGGAATCAGCATCCTTGCGGCTTGCGAGGCGAATTTCCAGCATAGTTTCGTCCAGTGATTAATAGGGTGATCTCGGCCGATTATCATAAAGGCAGCGACGATGGGATCCAATGCCGGCAGCCACAAAAGGTTATTGCCGCAGCGGCAGACGACAAGATTTTGCGGCGCTGTCACGTCGATGAACGCGGGTTAACAGAGCACGTTTGCCCGTGGCCGACGGCTCTCTTGCTTAATTAAGCGAACAAGACGCTACGCGAAATTTTGCGGCAGTCGTCGACTCTCGGGTTGCACTCTTCTGCAAGGCTAAGCATGGCGCGGCGCACTGCGGCGCGTCAGTACCATCAGCAGACTGGCGAGAATGCAGCCGCCGCCGATCCATCCCGATGTCGTAAGATGTTCGTTGAGCAGCAGGGCCGCCAGCAGTGCGCCGAACAGCGGCTCGGTGCCCAGCAACAGCGAAAGCCGCGAAGGCGAAGTTCGGCCGGCGGCATAATTTTGCGCGAAAAACGCGAAAAGCGTGGCAAACAATGCCAGATACAAGGTGATTCCCCAAAACTGCCACGATGCGGGCAAAGGCGGCGGCGCGCGAAACGTGATGAGCAGCAGCAACCAACTACCGGCCGCGACCACCCCGGTCTGTACCGCGGTCAGCGCCAACGCCGGCACCGGCCGGTGCGCAGTCAAGCGCCGGGTGTAACACACCAGACAGGCGCGCAGTAGCGCGGCGGCCGTCACCAGCCATTCCCCTCGGCCCAAATGCAGCGCACGCCCGCCGCATAACCAATAGACGCCCAGCAACGACAGCAGCGACGCCAGCATCAGTCTTCGGTCGAGCCGCCCCCGGCAAACCAACCATTCCACCAGCGGCGTAAAAATGACAAACAGGCTTATCAAAAAGGCCGCATTACCGGCGCTGATAATCGCCACGCCCTGCGTCTCGCAGATAAATACGCCAAGCAGAATAAGCCCCAGCGGCAGACCGGGGCGCACGGCCGCACGGCCGGCCCCGCGCAGCTGAGGCAGGGAGCACCAGAAAGGTCAACGTAAAACGCAGCGCGATAAAACCCAGTACCGGATAAAACACGAGCGCCTGTTTTGTGGCGGCATAGCTACTCCCCCAAATTACCGCTACCAGCAATAGCATGGCATCGGCTAAATGCGGCACCGGCCGGCTTTGGCGTACTGTCGCGATATTCTGCATGTCTAATCCGTAATCGATGATCTTTGGCAAGGGTTGCAGTATATTCCTTTGTTGTCTGAGCAATAATTATCTAAAATTGAACAACACTTATTCCCTATGAGAACAAATCAACTGCTACCGCTGTTGCCTAATATGGTGGTATTGGTCAAGGTGGTGGAGAAAGGCGGCTTTTCCGCCGCCGCCCGCGAATTGGGTACCACCGCCTCGGCGGTGAGCCGACAGATAGCCCGGCTGGAGCAGGCGCTTGGGTTGCGTCTTTTGGAACGCAGCACGCGCCGCCTGCGCCTGAACGAAGCGGGTAATGAGGTGTATCAATGCTGTCAGCGGATCTTGACCAGCGCCAGCGATGTTCTGGCAATTTCCGACCGGGTGATGTCCGCCCCGCAAGGCCAAGTCCGGCTGAGCGTGCCGAAAGCGCTGGGCAAATTCGTTATCGCCCCCTTGATAGGTGCTTTCTTGCAGCGTTATCCGCAGGTGGACGTTGCGCTGCAATTAACCGATACCCTGCCGGATTTGCTGGCGAGCGATCTCGATATGCTTATTGCCATCGGCGACAGACCCCCGGAGAATCTGGCCGGCCGGCCGCTGACGTTTGTGCGCCAGTTGCTGTGCGCCACGCCGCAATACCTCAACCGGCGCGGCACGCCAGAGCAGCCGGAAGATTTAGCGCGGCACGATTGTATCTGGCTGGGCGAAACCCCGGAGGATAACCGCTGGCGGTTTCGCCAGGGAGAGCAACGGCGGCAGGTTGAAGTCCAGGGCCGTTTTGTGAGTAACCACAGCGAAGCGCGCATGGCGGTTGTCCTGGATCATCTCGGCATTACCTGCCTGCCGCACTTTACCGCCGCAGCCGCCTTGGCGGAGGGGACGCTGGTGCCGGTGTTGCCCCAGTGGCGCTATGATGGCCCCTATCAGGGTACGGCCTGGGTGCTGTATCGCCCCAATCCACAGTTGCCGCCCAAGATGCGGGTGTTAATAGATTATCTGGTAGCTGCTCTGGCCGAAAACGCCGGCGGCCGCGCGGGCGCGCCGATGATTTTGTAACGGCGAGCCGATGGCAGCCGGTGAGGGAAATCGGTCAATCGTCGCGACCTGCTGATGACCGCTACCGGCAGGTGAGCGTTGCTGCAAAGGGAACAATGCCGGCAGATGACCATTGCCGAAAAGGGAAGCACGCCGGCGGATGACCGTTGCCGAAAAAAGAACAACGCCGGCAGATGACCGTTGCCGAAAAGGGAACCACGCCGGCGGATGACCGATGCCGAAAGGGAACAACGCCGGCGAATGAACGTTGCCGAAAAGGGAACTACACCGGCGGGTAACCCGTTTCGGTAAGAAATGCGATCCCGGTAATGATTTTCAGCGCCAATACCTTACCCGAAAATAAGATGCTAGATCATCTTAAAAAGCACGTTGGGCAATTTTATTGCAACGGCGGCCCGCCTTAGTCACAATGCCGGTGTCAGACCATACTATTTTTTCCGTCAACGAAAAGTGTTAGTCTTGACGTCTAATTATCCTGTTCAGAGTCATCCATGGCTTATCTCTATTTGTTTGTTGCTATTATCGCGGAAGTCATTGCTACTTCGTCCATCAAGGCCTCGGCGGGCTTTAGCAAACTCACGCCTTCGCTTTTGGTGATAGTCGGCTATGCTATCTCTTTTACCCTGTTGTCGCTGGTCCTTAAAACCGTACCCGTGGGTATCGCTTATGCAAGTTGGTCCGGGTTAGGTATTGTTTTTGTCGCCATCGTGAGCTATTTCTTGTATGGGCAAAAGTTGGATGCCGTGGCAATGTTTGGTATTGCCCTGATCATCGCCGGCGTTCTGATCATTAATCTGTTCTCCAAAACCGCCGGTCACTGACCAACCTCATTATGTTTAAACTCTAGTATTTGAGAACACAACGATGAAATCATCAAGCCAAGATTCAGAGGACCATCATATAAAACTCCGTCCGTTAGAACGTGAGGATCTGCATTTTATTCATCAGCTCAATAATAATGAGACGATGATGCGCTACTGGTTTGAAGAGCCGCATGAAGCTTATGTGGAATTGAAAGATCTTTACCAGAAGAATATTCATAATATCAGCGAGCGCCGGTTTATCATTGACAAGCTGGGCGTCAGCGTCGGGCTGGTGGAGCTGGTGGATATCGATCATATTCACCGGCGCGCCGAGTTTTCCATTTTAGTGGCACCCGAGCATCAAGGCAAAGGCTACGCCAGCGTGGCGACGCATCTGGCGCTGAACTTCGGCTTTATGGTGCTCAATCTGCATAAATTGTATTTAATCGTTGATGAAGAGAACACGAAAGCCATTCACATTTATACCAAGATGGGTTTCAAGCAGGAAGGCGTTTTGCTGCAGGAGTTTTTTATCAACGGCCAATATCGCAATACCTTGCGCATGTGCCTGTTCCAACACGAATATCAACACGCCCGCGCCGCGGCGCGTGAGCTTAAGCGCTGAATTTTGCATGGTTAGCCACACCCTAAAACCCCCGTGTTGCAGCGCTGAACAAGGCACAGACGTCGGCCGCGAGACGGCCTGAATAACCCCGAGTTTATTAGAGAGTAATTTTGGCAATACTACGCCGCTTCCTCTGATGCTAATTGCAAAGCGTAATAGTTCATTTCGGCTTCAGTAGGAGGGATGTAACCCAGCCGCCCGAGCAGCCTTCTGTTGTTGTACCAGTCCACCCAGTCCAGCGTGGCCAACTCCACTTCCGTCCGGTTTTTCCAGCTCCCGCGGTGGATAACCTCCGTTTTGTACAACCCGTTGATACTCTCTGCCATCGCATTATCGTAGGAGTCGCCGGTAGTGCCAACTGACGCCAGGATTTCAGCATCCTTCAGACGCTTTGAATACGCTAATGAAACATATTGTGAGCCTCGGTCTGAGTGATGGATCACCCCTTTCCCTGGGCGACGAGCCCAAAGCGCCTGCTCCAGCGCATCCAGCACCAGAGATGTCTCCATCGACGTTGAGACCCGCCAGCCGACGATAACGCCGGCGAACACATCGACGATAAAGGCCACATAAACGAAGCCCTGCGCCGTTCTGACGTAGGTGAAGTCCGCCACCCAAAGCTGATTGGGCCGCTCCGCCATGAA
>NZ_FRDB01000027.1 GCF_900143145.1 Candidatus Sodalis sp. SoCistrobi | reverse complement strand
TGCTCATGCTGAGTTTCCAGCACTAGATTAACTGCCCGTTCACGGACTTCCGGAGAGTAACGTTTGGTCGTTGTCATAGAGACCTCCACTTTTAAAGTATAGACTCTAATTTATCCGGGGTGATTCATACAAGCTGTAAGCTTAAGGCAGAGTACAAACTCACCGGTAACATCCCAATGATCAGTTGGGGATCATTAACCTTTGAAAGTCAATGATCAAGATATAAGCCAGAATGCTCTGCGTATGGGCAGCGGCGGGCTGAATTTGGCGTGCGGCCGGCTGCGGTAGCGGTCGGCGGTGGCGTGTTAGCCTTCAGGCTGGATATCCATCCAGCCTTTATTATGTTATAAGCATAACCATCATAAGCAATAACCTGACGCGTAAAGGAAGGTCGAGGTGATCGGACGTCTCAGAGGCATCATTCTGGAAAAACAGCCGCCGCAGGTGCTGTTGGAAACCCATGGGGTAGGGTATGAGGTCTTTATGCCGATGACCTGTTTCTATGCCCTGCCGGAGACCGGCCAGGAGGCGGTCATCTTCACCCATTTCGTGGTGCGCGAGGACGCCCAACTGCTGTTTGGTTTTATCCATAAGCAGGAACGGGTGCTGTTTCGCGAACTGATTAAAGTGAACGGGGTCGGGCCGAAGCTGGCGCTGGCGATTTTGTCCGGTATGTCGGCGCAACAGTTTGTCAGCGCCGTGGAACGCCAGGAAATCAACGCGCTGGTGAAATTGCCCGGCGTCGGTAAAAAGACCGCGGAACGGTTGGTGGTGGAAATGAAGGACAGGTTTAAAGGCTTGTCCGGCGATCTGTTTGCGCCACAGGGTGCGGGTGAAACGCCTGCCGCCATTGATGTGCAGACCCCGCCGGTCGATCCCGAGAGTGAAGCGGTTGCCGCTCTGGTGGCGCTGGGTTATAAACCGCAGGAGGCAAGCCGGATGGTAAGCAAAGTAGCGAGCGCCGGTGCTGATTGTGAGATGCTTATCCGCGATGCGCTGCGCGCCGCGCTGTGAGGTAGAGGATGATAGAAGCCGATCGACTGATGAGTGCCGACGTGGTGACCCCGGAAGAGGTTATCGACCGCGCTATCCGCCCGAAAAAACTGGAAGACTATATCGGCCAGCCGCACGTGCGCGAGCAGATGGAGATCTTCATCCAGGCGGCGAAAATGCGCGGTGACGCGCTCGATCATCTGTTGATCTCCGGGCCGCCGGGGCTGGGTAAAACCACACTGGCGAACATTGTCGCCAATGAGATGGGGGTTAATCTGCGCACCACCTCGGGGCCGGTGCTGGAAAAAGCCGGCGATCTGGCGGCGATGCTGACCAACCTCGAACCCCATGACGTGTTATTCATCGATGAAATCCACCGACTGTCGCCGGTAGTGGAAGAAGTGCTGTATCCAGCCATGGAGGACTATCAGCTGGATATCATGATAGGCGAGGGGCCGGCCGCCCGCTCAATTAAAATCGAGCTGCCGCCGTTTACGCTGGTGGGGGCCACCACCCGCGCCGGCTCGCTGACGCCGCCGCTGCGCGATCGTTTTGGTATTGTGCAGCGGCTGGAGTTTTACCAGACGAAAGATTTGCAGCATATTGTCAGCCGCAGTGCCGCCTGCCTGGCGCTGAATATCACCGAAGGCGGCGCGCAAGAAATCGCCCGTCGGGCGCGCGGCACGCCGCGCATCGCCAACCGGCTGCTGCGTCGAGTGCGTGACTTCGCTGAAGTGCGGGCCGCGGGCCACATCACCGATGATGTGGCGGTGAGCGCGCTAAATATGCTGAATGTCGATACCGAAGGGTTCGATTTCATGGACCGCAAGCTGCTGCTGGCCATTATCGATAAATTTGTCGGTGGGCCGGTCGGGTTGGATAACCTGGCGGCGGCGATTGGCGAGGAGCGGGAGACGATAGAAGACGTGCTGGAGCCGTTTTTGATTCAGCAGGGGTTCATTCAACGCACCCCGCGCGGGCGCATCGCCACCGTCCATGCTTACCGCCACTTCGGGCTTGAGGGACACGGCGGCGATCCCGAATAACGCCGCACGGCACAGCCCCGGCCTGCGATCTATCGCGGTTTTGCCCCGCTCGGCGGCGGGGTGACCTGCGCGCGCGAACGCGGCTTATGAGCGCGTTTTCAGCGTCAGGCTGAGCAGGAACAGCACCGAGGCGCACAGCACCACGGACGGACCGGCCGGGGTATCGTAGAGCGCGGAAAACGCCAGCCCACCGGTGACCGCCAGCGCGCCGGCCAGGGTGGCAAAGACCGCCATTTGCTCCGGGCTACGCGCGCAACGGCGGGCGGCGGCGGCGGGGATAATAAGCAATGATGTAATGATCAATGCGCCGACAAATTTCATCGCCAGCCCGATGGTCAGCGCCGTGACCAGCATCAATAACAGTTTGATGCGGGGCAGGCGGATCCCGTCGACGTGGGCCAATTCAGGACTGACGGTGACGGACAACAGCGCACGCCATTGCCACAAGATAAGGGTCAATACCACCGCGACCCCGACGGCCACTAGCGCGATATCCTGCGGCGTGACCGCCAGCAAATCGCCAAACAGGTATGCCATCAGGTCTACCCGCACCCCTTGCATCAGGCTAACCACCACCAGACCCAGCGACAGCGACCCGTGCGCCAGAATGCCCAGCAGAGTGTCGATAGCCAGTTGCGGAAAGCGTTCCAGCCACACCAGTCCAAGGGCCAGGGCCAGCGTGACCGCAATCACCGCATAAAACGGATTGATGTTCAGCAATAAACCGAAAGCGACGCCCAAGAGTGAAGCGTGGGCGAGGGTATCACCAAAATACGACATCTTGCGCCAGACCACAAAGGCGCCGAGCGGACCCGCCGCCAGCGAAAGCAGCACGCCGGCACACCAGCCGGGCAGCAATAATTCAATCATGGCGGCACTCTCCGTGCGGCTGCGCGGCCGGCATCACTTCACCCTGCAAATCGTGGCGATGATTATGATGATGGCGATAAATGGCGAGCTGCGACGATTCTCGATAGCCGAACATGGCGATGAAATCCGGGTGGGCCGAGACCACTTCCGGCGTGCCGGAGCAGCAAATATGCCGATTAAGGCACAGCACTTCATCAGTTTTCGCCATCACCAGATGTAAATCGTGGGACACCATTAATACGCCGCAACCGAGCGTGCGGCGAAGGTTGTCGATTAAATCATACAGCGCCACCTGACCGTTGACGTCCACGCCTTGAGTAGGCTCGTCAAGCACCAGGAGCTGTGGCGAGTTAAGCAGGGCGCGCGCCAGCAGCACTCGCTGCATTTCCCCGCCGGACAGCTTCTGCATTGGCGCATCGCGCAACTGCTGCGCCTGCACCCGGGCGAGCGCCGGGTCAATATCGCTTTTCTTCACTCCCGGCCGCAGACGCATAAAGCGTTCAACCGTTAACGGCAGCGTGGGATCCAGATGAATTTTCTGCGGCACATAACCCATACGCAGTTTGGGCTGGCGCGTGAGGGTACCGCTGTCGGGGGCAATAAGGCCGAGCACTATGCGCACCAGTGTCGACTTACCGGCGCCGTTCGGGCCGAGCAGAGTGAGGATGTGTCCGTGGCGCAGGGTAAAAGAGATATCGTGCAGTACCGCTTTCCGGCCGAAGGCGACGGCAATGTGTTCAAGGGTTACCAAATCGGGCATGATGATTACGGTTGTTAAATTGGCGCGTTATTATAACATAACAATCCGCTTCGTTACCGATGAGTTTATTGCCATGCCCGCTTCCCTTTCCGCCGCCCTGTTGCGCCCTGTTTTCCGTATCTGCCGTCTCGCCTTGTGGGGTGCCGCATTGGGGGTCTTGGCCGGTGTGCATGCCCAGGCCGCGGTCGTCACCTCTATCCGTCCGTTGGGGTTTATCGCCGCCGCCGTTGCCGATGGCGTGATGCCGGTGGAGGTGATTTTACCCGATGGCGCCTCCCCTCATGATTATGCATTGCGACCCACGGATGCGCTGCGCTTGAAAAAAGCGGATGTATTGGTCTGGGTCGGGCCGGAGCTGGAGGCATTTTTATCCGGTCCCGCCTCCTCAATGCCCGCCAATCGCCGTATTACCCTGGCAAGCCTGCCGACCGTCACGCCGCTGTTGCAAAAAGGCGGCGAGGGAGTGCATAAAAATCATGAGCATAGCTCGGATGGCGGTCACGAACACGGTCACCACCACGGCGAATATAATATGCATCTGTGGCTGTCGCCGGCCATCGCTCAGCGCGCGGCGGCGGCAATACATGACCGTCTAGTGGAGTTAATGCCCGAAAAGAAACAACTTTTGGACGATAATCTGCGCATTTTCAACGGCGTCTTGACAAAAAATGACAAAAATATCGCTACAATGCTGGCACCCGTTCGCGCTAAAGGGTATTACGTATTCCACGATGCGTATGGGTATTTTGAAACATACTATGGCCTGACGCCGTTAGGATATTTCACTGTCAATCCCGAAATACAGCCCGGCGCGCAGGCTTTACATAACATCAGAACACAGTTGGTTGAGCAAAAAGCGACCTGTATTTTTGCTGAGCCACAATTCAGGCCAGCCGTTATCAACGCCGTCGCCCGCGGGACAAACGTGCATATAGGCACCCTGGACCCGCTGGGAATAGGTATCGCTTTGGACAAGGAAAGCTACGCGCGCTTCCTGTTGCAACTGTCGAACCAGTACGTGAGCTGCCTGGAAAAGAACACATGAGGATAGTCATTAGTGCAGCAGATAGCCCGCTCTTTCGCCCTGGCGTTTAATCATCTGCCGCGACCCCACCGCGTCATGCTGGGGTCGTTAACCATCGTCACACTGGCCGTCGCCGTTTGGCGACCTTATATTTATTCCCCGGTAGTGGAACAGCCCAACAGCCGTATCATCCCGCTGGAAGACCACCAATTGCGCGAGCTGACCCCCGAGGCCAGTGAACCCCTCGACCAGACTACCCCGGACAGCGACGAAGATATCCCCAAGGATGAGCTGGACGAACGCGTGGAAGGGGAGGCCGGCGTGCATGAATATGTTATCTCCACCGGCGATACCCTTAGCAGCGTCCTCACCCAGTACGGCATTGATATTGCCGACGTTACCGCGCTGGCCCGGCAAAATCCCGCGTTGCGCAATCTGAAGATAGGCCAGTCCCTCTCCTGGACGCTGACCGCCGATGGCGACCTGCAGCGCCTGACCTGGGATGTTTCCCGCCGCGAGACGCGCACCTATGACCGCATTGACGGCGGCTTTAAGGAAAGTATCGCCAATATGACCGGCGAGTGGCGCAATACGACCCTGACCGGCCAGCTCGACGGCAGTTTTGTCACCAGCGCCCGCGCCGCTGGCCTGACCGGCGGCGATATCAACGCGGTGATTAAAGCCCTGCAGTGGCAGCTGGATTTTCGCAAGCTGCGTAAAGGCGATCAGTTCTCGGTTCTGACCTCAAGGGAGATGCTGGACGGCAAGAGCGCCCAAAGCCAATTACTCGGCGTGCGCTTGCGTACCGGCGGCAAGGATTATTACGCCTTTCGCGCCGAGGACGGTAAATTCTATAACCGCGATGCCGCCGGGCTGGCCCGGGGTTTTATGCGTTTTCCTACCGTGAAACAATTCCGCGTCTCCTCCAATTTCAACCCGCGCCGGCTTAACCCCGTTACCGGGCGCATTGCGCCGCATCGCGGCGTCGATTTCGCCGTGCCGGTCGGCACGCCGGTGCTGGCGGTAGGCGACGGCGAGGTGATGGTCAGCAAACGCGATGGCGCCGCCGGTAACTATGTGGCTATCCGTCACGGTCGTCAGTATATGACCCGCTATATGCACCTGAAAAAACTGCTGGTGAAACCGGGACAGAAAGTGAAGCGCGGCGATCGTATCGCCTTGTCCGGCAATACCGGCCGCTTCACCGGCCCCCATCTGCATTATGAGGTGTGGATCAACCAGCAGGCGGTCAATCCGCTGACCGCTAAACTGCCGCGCACCGAAGGTCTGACCGGCCGCGATCGCGCCGAGTATCTCGCCCAGGTCAAACAAATGCTGCCCCAGCTGCAGTTAAATTGATATGACGCCCTCAGCAGCCGATCCTGCATCGGCTGCTTTTTTTCTTTATAATGCGGTCAACCGCAACATGGGCGCGTTTAACAGCAGTGAGAAAGGCATGGAAAAGACAAAAAAGGGACAGACAGAGTTCATCCCAACCTTCAAAAGCGCATTTTATGCGCCACGTTACTGGGGCGTATGGCTGGGAATAGGCGCTATTGCCGCAGCCGCCTGGATCCCAGCGCGGCTGCGCGATCCCGTTCTGGGGGCGCTGGGCCGGGCGGTCGGCCGCGTTGCCCACAAAGCGCGTTTTCGCGCCCAGGTCAACCTGGCCTACTGCCTGCCGGAAATCGACACGCCGCAGCGGGAAACCATCATTGACGACATGTTCGCCTGTGTCACACAGTCCACCATTCTGATGGCCGAACTGGCCTGCCGCGATCCCAGGCGGGTCCTGGCGCGGGTGCGTTGGCACGGCGATGGATTGATCCAGCGCCTGCAGGAAGAGGAGCGCAATGTCATCTTTTTGGTGCCTCACGGCTGGGCAGTGGACGTGCCGGCGATGCTGATGGCGGCGCGCGGCCAGAAAATGGCGGCCATGTTCCATAATCAGCGCAATGAGCTGGTGGATTACATGTGGAACCGCGTGCGGCGCAGGTTCGGTGGTCGTATGCACGCCCGCAATGATGGCATCAAACCTTTTATCAGCTCCGTGCGTCAAGGTTATTGGGGCTATTATCTGCCGGATCAGGACCACGGCGCTGAGCACAGTGAATTTGTCGATTTTTTTGCCACCTACAAAGCGACGCTGCCGGCTATCGGCCGCCTGATGAAAGTCTGCCGCGCTACCGTCGTGCCGTTATTCCCGGTCTATGACGGCAACACCAGCCTGCTGCATATCCATCTTCTGCCGCCGATGGCGGATCTCACGGACGCCGATGAGGCCACCGTGGCGCGGCGTATGAATGAAGCGGTGGAAACACTGGTGCGCCCGAATCCAGAGCAATACACCTGGGTGCTGAAACTCCTTAAAACCCGCAAGCCCGGCGATCCCAACCCCTATAAACGGCCGTCGCGCTGAGGGCTATCCTAGGCCGTCCGCCGCTGCCCGCGGGCGGCCGCTGCGCCTGCGCGCACCCGGCGGCCGGGCGGTGGCCCGCCGGTTGCGCTGTTGCTCAATTAAACAGCATACGCACTGTTTCAATGATGAGTTGAATATTCAATACCAGCAATATCGCGGTCGCCAGCCAGCCGAGGACAATAAACGGCGGGCAATTGACAAATTTGCCCATGCGCTTTTTAGACGACGTTAAATACAGCAAGGGCACCATAGAAATCGGCAGGGCGATGCTCAAAAAGACCTGGGTGTAGACCAGCAACTTCTCAACCACATCTCCTTTATCTCCCCACCAATAGATACACGCTACCACCGGCATAATGGCAATCAGGCGGGTAATCATGCGCCGCTGCCACAGCGGCAGACGGAAATTGATGAAGCCTTCCATAACGATTTGCCCGGTCAAGGTCCCCGTGATGGTGGCATTCTGACCTGACGCCAGCAGCGCGACCGCAAACAAGGTGGCCAGGGTAGAGCTGGCAATGGCGCCGACCATAGCGCTATCTTGCAGGGCGTCGTACAGCTGGGCGAAGCGGCCGATATCATCCGGGTTTTTGCCGAAAAACAGCGCGGCACCAAGAATAAGAAGCAGGCAATTGATAATGAATGAGAAGCCTAGTTGCACATTGGAATCTATGGTGGCATAGCGGATCGCTTCTTTCAGTGCCCGTTCATCGCTGCGATCGTATTGACGCGATTGCACAATGGAAGAGTGCAGGTATAAATTATGCGGCATCACCGTGGCGCCGACGATACCCAGCGCGATAAAGAAAGCGGAATCGCCGCCCGCCACCTTTGCGGTGAGGATATCGCTTTGCGGGATGAACGCGCGTACGATTTGGCCGAGATCGGGGTTGGCCAGTGCCACCTCATAGGCAAAAATAACAAAAATAGTGGCGATCAAAGTAAAAACCAGCGCCTCAATTTTTCGGATGCCGAATTTCATCAAGGCCAACAGCAGAAAAACGTCCAGCACGGTAATAATCACCCCGAGCAATAGCGTGATCTTGAAAAGCAGATTCAAAGCGATGGCGCTACCGATAACCTCGGCGATTTCCGTTGCGATAATCGCTAATTCGGTGGTGATCCATAGCACGACGGCGGTGCGTTTGCCGACCAGGGCTTTCGTGGCCTGCGCTAAATCCATCCCCGTCACAATGCCCAGTTTGGCGCACATCACCTGCAGCAACATGGCAATAAGACTGGAAATCAAAATCACCGACAGCAGAAGATAACTATACAGCGCCCCCCCCCCCTGAATAGAGGTAATCCAGTTACCGGGATCCATATAGCCTACCGCGACCAACGCGCCGGGCCCGGAAAAAGCGAACAGTTTCCTAAAAAAACTGCCTTTTCCCCTAGGGACGGGAATGGTCCCGTTGATTTCTTCCAGACTGTTTTTTCTGACTATTTCCATCTTTTATTTCAAATTGACCGAGAGCGGTAACAAAAAAAGATTTTATTATGAGTGGGAATGAGATTCATTATCAATTGAGGGCTCGTTGAGTCCCGGTTTACTTCAGGCAGGCACGATCCTGCACATAGCGCGCCGCTGGTGGCGTCACCATCAGTCGCTCAAGCAATGATCTGCCACGGGCAGGGCTGCCCGACTCGGGGGTATCCCTATCGCGGCGTCGGTGAACGTAGGCAATAATCGCGTATTTGGCAGCAAATAATAACGGGTGTGCGGGGAAGGGGGCGGAATTATCCGAGGCTGTTTAAAGCGGGTTGAACTTGTTGCTTAACGAGGGGCATTTACGGCCAGGACGGCGCCGGCGGGCGTCTTTCCTCCTCTCGGCGCTAAGCCGCCATGGCATGGCAGTTGTAGCCCTGCGTCCCGGTCCAAGATGTCGTACTGCGCCGCGACATCAACGTGGCAGCGGCACCCATGCTGGCTGCGTCCCGGCTAGCGGCGGGGTCGCAGCAAGACGCCGCCGGTAGCGATAACCGCATCGCCGCCGGTAGCGATAACCGCATCGCCGCCGGTAGCGATAACCGCATCGCTGCCGGTAGCGATAACCGCATCGCTGCCGACAGTGATAACCGCATCGCCGCCGGTAGCGATAACCGCATCGCTGCCGACAGTGATAACCGCATCGCCGCGGCTGGCTCAGTCTGACTGGAAAAGAGGATCCGCCGCAGAAAGGGGGCTAAGACCATGGAGGACGCATTGGCATAGGCCACTGGCGCCAGCGTCGGCCTCTCGGCATGAGCTCACCCGAGCAGGATGGCGCGACAGCGTTTACAATGCGCGCAACACCACGATACCGGGTTTGTTGTGCATGTAGTCCATAAAAGGGGTGTCAACCACTTTGCGGTTGCGCTGCAAAGACGAGGCATTACGATAATAGAGCTGATCCCCTATGCGGATGGCGATGCCCACATGGGAAACATCAAGCCCGTTCAGTTTGGAATATATGCCGATATAGTCGCCTGAATGGATCGCATCAAGCGCGCTCTGATCCAACGCGTTGGCAGGAATGTAGGTGATGTCCCGCTCGAAAATACCGATTGCGGGAATGAATCGACCGACGTCTGCTTTTAGATTCAGTTGCTTATGGACCACCACGGCCTTGGGACTGATTTGCGCGGTCACGTCCAGCGCATTTCGCGGTTGACTGGCAAACCAATCCGAGAAGAAATGTTTGCGGTTAACAAAGGACACCTTGCCCTTTTTGTAACGGGTTTTCACTAGACGATCGAGAAAATCCGCCTTGCTTGCCGACTGGCTCAACGCGTGCACGTAATCCAGCAGCGTGAAGCAATCGACGCCGTTGAAATCGACCACCAACTTTTCGGGCACGGTCGCTGAGCCAATTAACGTATTGGCTTGATAGGGCGTGCCGAGAAAAGACTGTGATACCTGTTCAATTAATTCCCCTCGACCTTGCTGTGCCTGTGTTTGCACATCATTAATGATATGCTGCGCTTTCGTGGCGCTAATCGCATCCATGGCCACCGGGTATTTTTTGGGTGAACATGCCGATAATAGCAGGCATAAAGGAATGAACAGATATTGACGCATGGTAATTTCCTTAAAGCGGTAAGCGAGAACAAAGTTGAAGGGAATTACCGCTCGATGTCAAAAGTAACCTGAATTCTGTTGTTGTTTCATTTATATCTTTGCTAAAAAAACCAATGGTGTCGGCGATGATTATTATCGAGATCATTTATTTACTCTTTTACCGTTATTATCGCTGTGCTCTAAGATCAATATCGTAGACTGTAGCCGGACGTTTATTCATCGGTGGGCGTAAGCTGCCGGGCTGAGCCGCTTTACCGCTAAGCAAAGGCACCCTTGGGTAAACCGACGGCATAGCTGAAGCTTTTAGCGGTTTTACGCCACCGCATTGAGGATTATTATGGGCGCAGTCGCGCATCTGGGGAGGTGTTATGGGAGGATCGCATATCACGCTGGCTACCCGCGGTAATACGGCCAGGATATCGCGTGAACGGATAGAGGATTTAATGACATCTGAGGATGGCCAGTGTATTTTCAGTGCCCGGGCGAAATTTACCGACTTTTGCCGACGTATTTTCTCGGGTAAAAGTAAAATTGAGGATTATAAGCACATTCACCAATTGCTATGTTATGACAACCCCAAATCCTTATGGGATGAAACGATAGAGAGTCATTGGCGACCGCTTTTTGGTCTCATGAAAATGATGGATCACAGCAGGGCGGAGCATAGACAGCATTACCGCATCGCGTGGCAAAATAATGGGTTTGAGGTTAATACGCTTACGCTTATGTATGCCGGAAAACCTATTACCAGGACGATATTTAATCAGCAGGAAATTGAATTTCTCAAAAAACGGCTCTTTAACGAACATAATGGGGAAATCATCTTGCGTGTTGCCAGCACCGGGACTGATAAAGAACGCTACGCGAGCGCGTTTTTACACCACTATGAGCGCTTTAAACAGCACAGGGCCAAATCGGCATCTGAAACTGGGCCAGCGGCCCGGTCATCCGGTAGCGTCACGGCGGCGTCTTCTGCTTTCCCGACGCAGACGGCACGAGCCCTGTCAGCGGGAGACGACAATGACATCGCTGCTATTGACCGCTTTTTGGGGCAAATAAAAGGGAAATCCATCAATCTACACGTCATTGCCAAAGGGAAAGAGATTGGGCGGGGATCCTATGGGTCGGCCTATAAAATTGGCCCGTTTGTGGTGAAAATTCCCCGCAACAAAGATAAGGTCTGGATCAATTTTTCGGCGCTGCCCAACGCCCATCCTATACGTACCCAATATTACCTTAACAGGGCCAATGATGAGCCTGATTTTGCCCGCGCCGGGGTAATGACTAACAAACATGGCGATTCTGTCGATGTGCTGGTCACGAGATTTATCGCCGGCAGTACCTTGGAAGACCTGTTCGATGAAGTGGAAGGGGATGCGCTGCGCACCAAGGCGCTGCTGCAGCTTAATGCGCGCGGGTTGTTTATGCATGACGCCGACGTGATAGGCAATATTTTGGTAGATGAAGGCGGGCGAATCTATTTCATCGATGCCGATCAAATGGTCATTGCCCACCATCAGCGGCTAACGCGCGCGCCCTCCTTTGCCACCGAGGAGTTGGAAGAGGTGCTGGAAATCTATTATCAGGCTATGGCAAAACGCGCGCTGAAACGCGGTAAACGCAATAATGACTTTTTGCGGCGGCTGTCAGCGCTGCGCGCGATGCGCGCGCGACCCACCACAATAGGCATAACGGCCGCCGGGAGCGGCCCGTGATGCGTTGGTAGGCGATTATTCCACGCGCAGAATGCGGCTGGTGTTGGTGGTGCCCACCATGTCCATGACGTCACCCTGCGTGATAATCACCAGGTCTCCCGACACCAGGAAGCCTTTATCGCGCAGCAGATTGGTGGCATGGGTGGCCGCCGCCACGCCTTCACCGTCGCCATCAAAGTAGACCGGCGTCACGCCGCGATAGAGCGCGGTCAGATTCAGGGTATGTTCGTGGCGCGAGAGGGCAAAAATCGGCAGACCCGAGCTGATACGCGACATCATGAGCGCGGTGCGGCCCGATTCCGTCATTGAAATAATGGCGGTAATGCCTTTCAGATGGTTGGCGGCGTACATCGCCGACATAGCGATGGCTTCTTCGATATTATCAAATTGCACGTCCAGCCGATGTTTGGACACATTGATGCTGGGAATTTTCTCCGCACCCAGGCAGACGCTGGCCATGGCGGCCAACGTTTCGGCGGGATATTGTCCTGCGGCGGTCTCGGCCGAGAGCATAACCGCATCGGTGCCGTCGAGCACCGCGTTGGCGACGTCCATGACTTCGGCCCGCGTCGGCATCGGATTGGTTATCATCGACTCCATCATTTGCGTGGCGGTGATGACGGCGCGATTAAGCGTACGGGCGCGGCGGATCAGTTTCTTTTGGATACCCACCAGTTCCGGGTCGCCGATTTCAACCCCTAAATCACCGCGGGCGACCATCACCACATCGGAAGCGAGAATGATATCGTCCATCGCTTCATCGGTCGACACGGCTTCGGCGCGCTCGACTTTCGAGACGATTTTGGCATAGCTGCCCGCGTCACGAGCCAGACGGCGGGCATAATTAAGATCTTCACCGGTGCGCGGAAAAGACACCGCCAGATAATCGACGCCGATTCGGGCGGCGGTAATGATGTCGGCTTTGTCTTTCTCGGTCAGCGCTTCGGCGGACAGACCGCCGCCGAGCTTGTTGATGCCCTTGTTGTTGGACAGCGGGCCGCCCACCGTCACCTCGGTGTAAACCCGGATACCCTGAACCTCGAGCACCTTGAGCTGCACGCGCCCATCATCAAGCAGCAGGATATCGCCAGGGACCACGTCGTCGGGCAAGCCCTTATAATCGATGCCCACCCGTTCGCGGTCACCCTCGCCGCGGCCGAGTGAGGCATCCAGCAGGAATTTGTCGCCGACGTTCAGGAAAATTTTCCCTTCACGAAACGTCGAAACGCGGATTTTAGGCCCCTGCAAATCGCCGAGTATCGCCACGTGCCGGCCGAGCCGGGCCGAGATTTCGCGCACTTTCTGCGCGCGCAAGAGATGATCTTCTGCGCTGCCGTGTGAAAAGTTAAGCCGTACAACGTTGGCGCCGGCGGCGATCACTTTTTCGAGATTATTATCGCGATCGGTGGCGGGGCCGAGGGTTGTAACAATTTTGGTTCTTCTTAGCCGTCTGGACATGGATAACTCCGTTGACTTGGGCAATGGTGTTGTTGCAACAAAAAGACTGCTCCGGCGGGGCGCCAGACATTTGACCGGTCCCCGCGCCGGGTAATCCCTGCTGGTAAAAGCCTTACCGCGACGGCCCGACCGCCGCGCAAGGCACGAAGGTTTCCCTGGGGGCCTTCGTTAAAGTCCTAATTCCGTTTTATCAAAGCGCGATTCTTTCAGGGCGTCCTTGACGCGTTTCAAGTTATCCCGGAATTTTGCGCCGCGCCGCAGCGTAAAGCCGGTTGCCAGGACATCGATCACGGTCAATTGCGCCAGACGCGATGTCATCGGCATAAACATATCGGTGTCCTCCGGCACATCCAGCGCCAGGGTCAGTGAGGCCTCCAGCGCCAGCGGCGAACGAGGCGAGGTAATGGCGATAACCGTCGCATCATTCTCCCTCGCCAGCGCCGAGAGTTCTACCAGCATTTTGGTGCGCCCGGTATGAGAAATCAGCACCACGACATCGCCTTCGCTGGAATTCATGCAGCTCATGCGCTGTAGGACGATATCCTCCGAGTAAACCACCGGGATATTAAAACGGAAAAATTTATTCATCGCATCATGCGCCACCGCCGCCGAGGCGCCAAGGCCAAAAAAGGAAATCTTTTTGGCCTGGGTAAGCAGGTCCACCGCCCGATTGACCGCGGCGATGTCCAGACTGTTCTTCACCTGCTCCAGACTGGCCATGGCCGACTCGAAGATTTTATGGGTATAGGAATCCACGCTATCATCTTCATCCACATTGCGGTTTACATACGGCGTCCCATTCGCCAGGACTTTGAGCGAGATGCAATTTAAAATCAGGATAGCCCTTGCTTCCTAAACGGCGGCAAAAACGGTTGACGGTTGGTTCGCTAACGTCGGCCGTACGGGCGAGGATGGCGATGCTGGAATGGATGGCGGTTTGAGGGGAGAGCAGGATGACTTCCGCGACCTTACGTTCGGATTTACTCAGTAACTCCAGATGAGTATTGATCTTTTCCAGCATGTTCATAAGTGTATAGCTCATGGATTTTGCCGATTTCACACAAAGGGGAAATCATTACCGATTTAATGAAATATACTACGAGCCGGTAGTCAAAGGCAGCGAAACCGGGAGCCCCGTCGTGTTTTTTGCCAGAGTATGACCTGTGTCTAACTTTCAAAGCGGTAAGACAACCACAATGTTGTTAATTAATTACACTTTGGAAAACAAAGGCGGGTATAATTGCCAAAAAAAACGGGGCTGATACGTTATTTTTGACGTTTTAGCGGTCGATGTCAAAAAAAATACCCTAACGATGTAATAAAATTACAAATCCTGCACGAGGAGAAGAACATGGCGGTAACATCCATAGCCCAGGCCTGTGATCTGGTCATTTTTGGCGCGAAAGGCGATCTGGCGCGGCGTAAGTTGCTGCCCTCGTTGTATCAGTTGGAAAAAGCAGGTTCCCTACATCCAGAAACCCGTATCATCGGCGTTGGTCGGGCGGACTGGGACGTCAAGGCCTATACCAAGGTAGTGCGTGGAGCGCTGGAAACCTTTATGAAGGAGCCGATTGACGACAAGTTATGGAAAACCCTGAGCGGCCGATTGGATTTTTGCAATCTGGATGTGGATGAAACCAAGCAGTTCAGCCGGTTGGGTGAAAAACTGGACCAGCAGGCCCGGGTAACGGTGAACTATTTTGCCATGCCGCCAAACACTTTTGGTGCTATCTGCAAGGGCCTGGGTGAGGCGAAGCTGAATAGTGAACCGAGCCGCGTCGTGATGGAGAAACCGTTGGGTACCGACTTGGCGTCTTCGCGGGTGATAAACGATCAGGTTGCGGAATATTTCAACGAAAGTCAGGTTTACCGCATTGACCATTATCTGGGCAAAGAGACGGTATTGAACCTGCTGGCGCTGCGCTTTGCCAATTCACTGTTCGCCTCCAATTGGGATAACCGTACCATCGATCATGTGCAGATTACCGTGGCCGAGGAAGTCGGCATCGAAGGCCGCTGGGGTTATTTCGACAAAGCCGGTCAGATGCGCGACATGATCCAAAGCCACCTGTTGCAAATCCTGACCATGATTGCCATGTCGCCGCCGTCGGATTTGACCACCGATCGTATCCGTGACGAGAAAGTGAAAGTGTTGCGCTCGCTGCGCCCCATCGATCACAGCAATGTGCGTGATACTACGGTGCGCGGTCAATACACCGGCGGTTTCGTGCAGGGGAAGAAGGTGCCCGGTTATTTGGAAGAAGAGGGCGCCAATAAAAATAGCCGCACCGAAACCTTCGTTTCCCTCCGCGTCGATATCGATAACTGGCGCTGGGCGGGGGTGCCGTTTTATCTGCGGACCGGCAAACGGTTGCCGACCAAATGTTCTGAAGTGGTGGTTTATTTCAAAAATCCGGCGCTTAACCTGTTCCGGGATTCCTATCAGCAGCTGCCGCAGAACAAATTGACCATCCGTCTGCAGCCGGATGAGGGCATGGATATCCAGATCCTGAACAAGGTGCCGGGTTTGGATCATAAACATCGTCTGCAGACCACCAAATTGGATTTAAGCTTTACCGAAACCTTTAATCAAGAGCATTTGGCCGATGCCTATGAACGGCTGCTGCTGGAAACCATGCGCGGTATTCAGGCGCTTTTTGTCCGCCGTGACGAAGTGGAAGAAGCCTGGAAATGGGTCGATTCGATTATGGAAGCCTGGGAGGCGGATAATGACGCGCCCAAACCTTATCAGGCCGGTACTTGGGGGCCGGTCGCCTCCGTCGCGATGATTACCCGCGACGGAAGGTCGTGGAACGAGTTCGAGTAACCGACGGCATCAAACCGCCGTCAGGGCAGGTTCCGCGCCCCTATTTTCAGCCGTGCGCCCACGCGCGCGGCAGGGTGATTTTATTGAAGGTAAACAGGAGTCAGCAAGACATGAATAACTGGAAAACCAGCGCGGAAACTATCCTGACCTCCGGGCCGGTCGTGCCCGTCATCGTCATTCAGAAACTTGAGCATGCGGTCCCGCTGGCGAAAGCGCTGGTGGCCGGCGGCGTGAAAGTCCTGGAAGTGACGCTGCGTACGCCCTGCGCCATGGACGCTATCCGCGCCATTGCCAAAGAAGTACCCGACGCCATTATTGGCGCCGGCATGGTGACGAATGCGGAACAGCTCGCCGAGGTGACGGCCGCCGGTGCGCAGTTTGCCATCAGCCCCGGCCTGACTGAGCCGTTATTGAAAGCCGCCACCGCCGGTTCGATTCCGTTAATTCCCGGCATTAGCACCGTATCGGAGCTGATGCTGGGTATGGATTATGGTCTGCGCGAGTTCAAATTTTTCCCGGCTGAAGCCAACGGCGGCGTGAAAGCGCTGCAGGCGATTGCCGGTCCGTTCTCCCAGGTGCGTTTTTGCCCAACCGGCGGCATCTCACCGGCCAACTACCGTGATTATTTGGCGCTGAAAAGCGTGCTGTGCATCGGTGGCTCCTGGCTGGTGCCGAATGAGGCGCTGGAGCAGGGCGATTATGCCCGCATAACCCAATTGGCCAAAGACGCCGTTGCCGGCGCGAAATCCTAACCACGCCTGCTCATCACGCCGGCGAGAGCCTGTCCGGCAAGCATGGCCACTGACCACCGCGCCGATCCTGGCGCGGTTTTTTTTGCCCGCAGGCTCGGGGGCGCCTTGGTGCCGACACCCCGACGGCCAGTCAGGATGGCCCGCAAGGGTGGTCAGAAAGAGAGGGCCACAAAGAGAGGATCACTAAGAGAGCGCAAGTACCGCAGCGATTTACGCTTTTCTCACCCTCACCGCCCGTGTTTTCTCAGGCGAATGCCTTCACCGTGAGCGCGTAGCGGCGTCGTTACGACAGGTGCTTAAGCCCAAGCGGCGCCATGATTGCGCCGTCACGGCCCGCGTTATTTCCAACCCGCGCCATCATTGCGCTATGGCGAACATGTCCACGCGATCGCCTGATGCAGCCGCCTGCGCCAGTGGTTGATCAACGAACCTTTCATCGGGTGCGTTTAGATGTCGCCGTCGGGCAGCACCGTGTCCTGCTGCCGTTCGTCAGCAAAATACTGCCCGGGTGGTTTGCCCAACGCTTTTTTGAACATGGTGATAAAAGCCGAGGGAGAGTCATAGCCCAGATTTTCCGCCACCCGCTGTACGCGGGTGCCTGAGGCCAACTCCCGAATGGCAATAATAAGCTGTAATCGTTGTCGCCAGCGACCAAAGGTCATGCCGGTTTCTTTGATAAATAGTCTGGCAAGCGATCGTTCACTCATGCCGACCAGGCTGGCCCATGCAGGTAGCGTGCGGCGCTCGGCGGGTGACTGGTTTAGGGTATCGGTGATGCGTCGAATGCGCGGATGGGAAGAAAAGGGCAGTGCAAGGTTTTCCACAGGCATCGTGCCTAATAGCTCCAGCATGACGATGGCGAGGCGTCCGGTGGGTGAGTCAGGCGCATAATCGCCCGGTAGCTCGGCCAAATGCAATATCAGCTGTTGCAGCAGCGGTGAAATAAATAAGGTACAGCTTCGTGCCGGTAACCCCGGAAAAGCGGGCTCCACAAACACGAAGCAGAAGCGGGCATTGACGGTAGCGCGATTACTGTGCGGCGTATCGCCCGGGATCCACACCGCGCAATGGGGCGGTACCATCAACAGTGCATCAGTCAGTTCGCAGGTGATACCGCCGTGCAGCGCCATGATCAATTGCCCTTTGCGATGCTGATGAAAAGGGGTTTCCATCGCGCTCTGCATGGCATCCAGACGCATCGCCGTCGCCAGATTGCGGTCCTGGTCGGGGTCATAATGAGTGAGAGGCGCTGGTAGCATGGCAAATTGACCGTTTATCACAATTTTCCGTCATTTTATCTCAATTTTTTCACCGCGCAAGACGGTAAAGTAGCCGTGCATTTATGACAGCAGGAGTCACGGTTTTAGTGAATACTGAATAACCCCGAGTTTATTAGAGAGTAATTTTGGCAATACTACGCCGCTTCCTCTGATGCTAATTGCAAAGCGTAATAGTTCATTTCGGCTTCAGTAGGAGGGATGTAACCCAGCCGCCCGAGCAGCCTTCTGTTGTTGTACCAGTCCACCCAGTCCAGCGTGGCCAACTCCACTTCCGTCCGGTTTTTCCAGCTCCCGCGGTGGATAACCTCCGTTTTGTACAACCCGTTGATACTCTCTGCCATCGCATTATCGTAGGAGTCGCCG
>NZ_FRDB01000397.1 GCF_900143145.1 Candidatus Sodalis sp. SoCistrobi | reverse complement strand
ATGCTGAGTTTCCAGCACTAGATTAACTGCCCGTTCACGGACTTCCGGAGAGTAACGTTTGGTCGTTGTCATAGAGACCTCCACTTTTAAAGTATAGACTCTAATTTATCCGGGGTGATTCAGAAAGGCTTCGCGCACCAGCATAATCAGGCCAGGATCAGACATAATCAGGGCATCCGGCGCCATGGCGATGACCGGTTCAAGATCGCGTAAGAAGGTTTTCAGTTTGGCGTTGTGCGGGGCGATGTTGACCACAACGTAGAATTTTTTACCCAATTCATGGGCCTGCGCGATACCCAGCGCCAGATTCTGGTGATTAAATTCGTTATTGCGCACCCGCAGGCTGTAGCGGGGCTGGCCGGCATAAACCGCGTCGGCGCCATAGGCAAAGGCGTAGCGCATATTTTTTAGCGAGCCGGCGGGAGAAAGTAATTCCGGTGTCAACATGGGATTCTCGTCTTATATCTTGATCATTGACTTTCAAAGGTTAATGATCCCCAACTGATCATTGGGATGTTACCGGTGAGTTTGTACTCTGCCTTAAGCTTACAGCTTGTACGTCAGATTAAACCCTGGTGACAT
>NZ_FRDB01000025.1 GCF_900143145.1 Candidatus Sodalis sp. SoCistrobi | reverse complement strand
TGCTCATGCTGAGTTTCCAGCACTAGATTAACTGCCCGTTCACGGACTTCCGGAGAGTAACGTTTGGTCGTTGTCATAGAGACCTCCACTTTTAAAGTATAGACTCTAATTTATCCGGGGTGATTCACTCACTCATCCATCTCATCGAAAGCAGCGCATCGAAAGCAGCGATACCCAATCTCATAAAAATTCATCAAAACCCGCAGCCAAGTGTGAAGCATGGAGAGGTTGTTTAAAACGCGGGAATGACCGCACTGCAGAGCGACCTCATGACACGACCAGCCTGAATTTCCAGGCCTTAACGCAACCTGTCGCCGCAGGACTCGCGTATCACCAGCGCCGGCGGTAAAATAATGCGTTTTGGCGGCTCATCGTTGCCCTGAATACGGCTATACAGCAACTCGCCCGCTTTACGGCCTATCTCTTTCGCCGCCACGGATATCGTCGTCAGCGCGGGCTGCACCAGCGAAGCTTCAGTAATATCATCGAAACCGACCAGCGCGAAGTCTTTACCCGGTGTTCGTCCCGCTTTACGCAGCGTTTGCATGACGCCAAGGGCGACGATGTCCTGATAACATACCGCTGCCGTTATTTGCGGGAAGCGCCGGAATAACGCTTCAGAGACGCGGCTCCCCTCGCTCTGGCTTGCCTGCGACGTCACGATCCATTCGCTTTCGGGCTGAATATTATTTTCCAGCAACTTGCTGGTATAGCCGCCAATACGCTGGGCACGGCTGGTAGAGCCGAGACTGCCGCCGATAAAAGCGATATGACGGTGCCCCAGGCGTAGCAAATGTTGCGTGGCAAGCTGGGTGCCAAGAAAGTTATCAGTACCGACAAAATCGAAATCCACATCGTCGAATGGCCGCACCACTATAATCGTGGGGATGTTGCGCCGTTTAAGCGCTTCAAAAAAAAGCGGTGACGTTTCTCTCGCCGCGCAAAGCAGCATCCCACAGGCGTTGTTGCGCATAAGCGAGTCGACAAACTTCTGCTGCCGTTCGCCGGACTCTTCGCTGTTCGCTAAAAACAGCAGCAAATCATGCCGTTCCATCTCGTGGCTCAACCCGGCGGTCATCTCGCCATAAAACGGGTTGGTGATATCGTGCAGCAACAGACCGACCTGATTACTGGTGCGGTTGCGCAAGTTGGCGGCTGTCTGATTATAAACATACCCCATCTCGTCGAGAATATGGAGAACCCGCTGCCGCGTCTCATGAGAAATGCGTCCGCGGTTACGCAACACCATCGACACCGTTGCGGTTGATACGCCGGCCCGTTTAGCGACCTGCGCCAGAGTCACGGAAGTCATTTGCTCTCCTTAACAAGAAATCTGCGCCTTAGATTAATCGAATAACCTGCGAATTGCATCTCACCATGTGATGGCAATCACAAACATACAGCAAAAAAGCCGCCGGATAACGAAAATGGCGGGTTAATCATGTTTACCAAGCTGCTAATTTAAGGTTAATCGATTAATCTAAAAATACGCCATCACACGGAGCGTTATATGAAGCACTCAGGGTATGACAAGTTTCCCGAAGTCCGCATCAAGGGATGTGACGATCGGGCATGGTGCGGCTGGCCGGCTATTCAGCAGGCCATAGAGGCACGCCTGCCAAAGGGGCATAAAACCGTCTTAGTGATTGATTGTTATCCTGGCGTTCGCCTGGACGAGCTTTATGAGCAGCTCATTTCCTCTCTAAACCCGGCGCAGTGGATTAACGCCGAAGACGCACGTCACGACGAAGAGCAGTTGCAAGATCTCCTCGCCGGCAACCTGACGGAGGATCGCGTCTTCGGCGTGCTTTCCCACCACGGGCTAAGTGATTTTTTTTGCAGTGATAAATTGGCGACGCTACGGCGTGAAGTAGAGCAGGCCAGCGGGTTGACGGTGATTTATGGGTCGGGCGCGTCGCTGGTACACCCCGGCGACATCCTGGTTTACGCCGACCTGGCGCGCTGGGAAATCCAGCAGCGCTTTCGCAGCGGCGAATTGGGTAACTGGGGCGTGAACAATCAGCAGGAAGATATTCTACGCCGTTACAAGCGCGCCTTCTTCATCGAGTGGCGCGTGTTTGACCGCCACAAAACGCCACTGCTCAAACGCGCGGATTTTTTGCTGGACACCAACCAGCAAGCGTCCCCGGCGCTGATTAGCGGCGAGGCGCTGCGTGATGCGCTGCGGCAAATTACCCGGCAGCCGTTTCGCGTCGTGCCGTTTTTCGACCCCGGCGTGTGGGGTGGGCAATGGATGAGACACACGTTCAATCTCGATCGCGCGAAGCCAAATTACGCCTGGTGTTTTGACTGCGTGCCCGAGGAGAACAGTTTAATACTGCGAGTGGGTGAGGTACGCGTCGAGATCCCGGCGCAGGATTTGGTGCTGCTTTACCCCCGCCCGCTACTGGGCGAAAAGGTTCATGCCGGTTTTGGCGCGGAATTCCCCATCCGTTTTGACTTTCTGGATACCATTGGCGGCCAGAATCTCAGCTTCCAGGTTCACCCTCTGACGGAATACATTCAACAGCAATTCGGCATGCACTATACCCAGGATGAAAGCTATTACCTGTTGGCAGCCGAACCCGGCGCGGAAGTTTACCTGGGCACCAAAACCGCTATCGACCCGGGCGAGATGCTGGACGATTTGGCGCGCGCCCAGCGCGGTGAAAAGGCGTTTGATGACGAAAAATTCGTTAATCGCTTCCCGGCGCGTAAGCATGATCACTTCCTGATCCCGGCGGGTACCGTTCACTGCGCCGGGGCCGGCGCGATGGTGCTGGAAATCAGCGCCACGCCATACATTTTCACCTTCAAACTGTGGGACTGGGGCCGCCTTGGGCTGGATGGTCTGCCGCGCCCGGTACACCTTGAACACGGCGCTCAGGTCATTGACTGGCAGCGGGATACCGAGTGGGTCAGCGAGCATCTGGTCAACCATTTTGAACCGATTGCCGAGGGCGACGGTTGGCGCGAAGAGCGTACCGGCCTGCACGAGCGCGAGTTTATTGAAACCCGCCGCCACTGGTTTAATAAACCGGTGATCCATCATACCCACGGCGGCGTAAATGTACTCAACCTGGTAGAAGGCGTTAGCGCGGTGGTAGACAGCCCGGGCCACGCCTTTGAACCCTTTGTGGTGCATTATGCCGAGACCTTTATTGTTCCGGCGGCGGTCGGAGAGTACCGCATTTCACCTTCTGGCGAGAGCGATGGGCAACAGCTCGCCACCATGAAAGCTTGGGTAAGGGGATAAATCATGATTAATGTCATGCTTGCGACGCACGGTCCGCTGGCGGAGGGGCTGCTTGAGAGTGCTCGTATGGTCTACGGCGAGCTACCGCACGTTTTCCCGGTCACGCTCAGCGACACCAAAGGCATCAGCGCCTTTCGCGAGGAGTTCGCCACCGTACTTCAGCGCGCCGCGCAAGACGCTGACGGTGTGCTGGTGCTGTGCGATCTGCAAAGCGGCACGCCGTGGAACGTTGCCTGCCACCATGCATTTGACTCTGAAACCACACCGCCCATGGCGGCGCTGGGCGGCGTTAATTTCCCGATGTTGTTACTCAGCGACGATCTGCAAGCGTTGGCTGACGTTGAGCAGGCCGCGGCACAGTTGCTGGAGCAGGGCAAAGAGGCCGTGGTGCGGGCCCGCCTGGTGGAAACGCCGCAAACCGATGATTTTTAAGGGGGTGTGATGAGAATATCTTTTGTACGTATTGACGACAGGGTGATCCACGGCCAACTGGTTACCCGCTGGTCCAAAGAACTGCCCTGCGACGGTATTGTCGCCATCGACGATGCGGTAGCCGCCGACCCGCTGCTCTCATCGGTGATGAAAGGGGCGGTGCAGGACACCAAAGTCTGGTTGTTCGACACCGTCACGGCGATTGAAAAGCTGCCGAAAATTATCGCCAGCGACAAGCGCTACTTCGTGATTGGCAAATCACCGATTACGCTACAACGCATTGAAGAAGCGGGCATCAGTCTGCAAAACGCGAACCGCAAGATTAACGTTGGACCGATGAGCGCCCGCGCCAATACCACCACTATCGGACCCAATCAGGCCGTCAGCGCAGACGAGGCGGCGGCGTTTGACGACCTGATGCGGCGCGGCCATCTCATCGAGTTTCGTCTGGTACCGGATGCCAGCTACTACAGCTGGCAAGACGTCCGCCAAAAAATAAAATAAGGAGTCTGTTATGGCTTTTGAAGCAACATTAATCGGCATCCTCTGTTACCTTGGCGCGCTCAGCACCCCCTGGTTGCTCGGGCTTACCGGCGGCTGGTATTTGATAACCCGCCCGCTGGTATCCGGTATGCTGGTGGGGTTTATCCTGGGCGATGTGCAAACCGGGATTATCATCGGCGTCGCCGTGCAGGCGGTCTACATCGCGATGGTCACCCCCGGCGGCTCAATGCCGGCGGATCTCAACTTCGTCGCGTTCCCCGCCATCGCGCTGGGGATTTTGTCCCACAAAGGACCGGAGGTCGCCGTCGCGCTGGCCGCCACTATCGGTATTGCCGGGACGGTGCTGTTTAACGCCATGCTGGTGCTTAACTCCTGGTGGAACCACCGCGCCGACGTGGCGCTGGAAAACGGCGACGAACGCGGCATTTACCTCAACAGCGCTATCTGGCCCCAGGTCACTAATTTCTTGATGCGCTTCGTTCCCACCTTCATCGCCGTCTATTTTGGTGCTCAGTACATTAGTACCTTTATGGATAGCCTGCCGCACCTCGTTCTGGCCACCATGAACGTGCTTGGCGGTATTCTACCGGCGGTAGGGATCGCTATTTTGCTAAAGCAGATCATCAAAAACTACAGCATGCTGCTCTACTTCCTGGTGGGCTTTATCTGCATCGTGTTCCTGAAACTCAACATGGTAGCGCTAGTGATTGTCGGCGGGCTGCTGGCGTTGATTCATTACAACTACAAACCGGAACCGCAGACCGTAAGCGCGTTTAAACCGGCCGATGATGAGGATGAATTCTGATGGAAGAACGTAAACTTACCCGCGGGGATCTGCGCCGCTGCTGGCGCAGTTGGATGATGTATAACCTGTCCTCGATGAGCTTTGAACGCCTTGAATCCTTTGGCTTTTGCCTCAGCATGCTGTCGGTTGCGAAGAAGCTTTATCCCGATAGCCAGCGGCGCAAGGAGATGCTCAAACGTCACGCCTCGTTTTACAACACCGAGCCGCAGCTGGGGGCCATCGTCAACGGCATGGTACTCGGGCTTGAAGAGAAGCGCGCTAACGGCGAGCCGATTGACGGGGAAACCATTAACACCTTGAAAGTCGGGCTGATGGGGCCCGTGGCCGGGATTGGCGACTCCATGATCCCGGGAATGCTGATCCCTATTCTGCTCAGCATTGGTATGGCGCTGGCGGCCGGCGGCAATATTCTCGGACCGCTGTTTTACGCCGTCGCCTGGCTGGCGATTATCCTGCCTGGTTCGTGGTTTTTGTTCCTGAAAGGCTACCGGATGGGGTCAACGTCGGTTGAGATGCTGGTGAGCAGTAAGTCCAATCGCCTGCGCGAGGCGCTGTCTCTGTTAGGCGTATTCGTGATGGGCGGCGTGGCGGCGAGCTATATCAAGCTTGGCACCGGTCTTAAGTTTGTCACCAACGACGGCGTTAATATTCATCTGCAGCAAATGCTGGACGGCATTTTTCCCCAGCTGCTGCCGCTTATCGTGGTCATTGGCACCTGGTATTTAATGGCGAAACGCGGCCTGTCGCCGGTAAAAGCCATGCTGTTATTGTTGGTCTTGGCGGCGGCGGGCGTCGCCTGCGGATTATTTGCCGGATAGCGTCGCCGCGATAGCGCCAAGGGCGGGCAGCGCAAGGTTGCGGGCCACCGCGCTGCTCGTCCTGCAATATCGGACTTTTTCAAAGCGCTTTCATTCCTTTTGGCATTACTGATGGTTGCCCGCCAGTCCGTACTCCCTCAGACCAGCGGGCGCAATGTTGCTTAAGGGCGCATCAGCGGTTCAATACCGACCCATTTTTTTGTCGGTTGATAGCAAAGCTTAAGGGGCGGTAGGGCGATTTTCTGCCCCGCTACCGCCAATTCTCCTAAGTGAATCGTCCATTTTTCATTTGCAGCTTTATTCCAGGTTTTGAATACCACATAGACCGAACCATAATCGTCATTGTTGGAAATTCGCGGAACCCGGCGGTGCACCTCATTGCTGTTAATATCATAGGGGGAGGGCCGGGCATACTTCATCGTGTCACCCGGGAAGTCATAAGGGAATGCCTCCGTGCCGAGGAAGATTTCAGGTCTGGCATACTGACGCGAACCGTCGCCCATGTCGATATAGGCCTGACGGCTATCATAGAGAATGGGAATCGCAGGCTCACCCTTTTGTCGGGCACGCGAAGGGCGCAGGCGACCTTTATTATAGGCAATCACTTGCACGTAAAACTCAGGACGCGCTTCCGGCCCCTGCACTTTGGGCAGGGTAAAGCTCCCTCGTTTCTCGGTCATGACTAAGCCCGGGATACGATGGTCATAAAGATAGGTTTCAAGAACGAGCGTTTTTTTCCGTTGGGCGTCGTTATGTCAAAGTGATATTCGCTTTGGCACAGATCATTATAGCCGGGGCGCTCACGCGGCCAAGGCACGCAGCCGCTTAACATCACCATCATGATCGTAGCGATCCCTGCCCATTTAGGGTAATGCGAAAACCACATAGAAGACTTCCTGGTTCATTATTTCCCCTGTGATTTGAGTTTAATAATCTGAAATCATGTTTTCAAGTCAAGGGACTATTCGCCGTTAATATTGCTATCGGGATGTGCCATCACGCATCGGTCAAAGTACGCTTTCACGCCGCTACAGACTGGCTTTACGTTGCTCGCGAGAAAACCGCCGTGGTTTACTGGCGGGCCAGGCGGGTAAAGGTTTGCTGTAACTCTGGCAGCTTGCGCGCCCCTTGATGCATGTCGAGCACGCGACCCTGGCTGTCTATCAGTACCGAGGTGGGTGTGCCGATCACCTGATAGCGCTCTTGAGTAATCTTGAGCTGGTCGCGCAGCACCGGATAGGTGATGGCGTGTTTGGCCAGAAGCGCCGTAAGCGGCACCGGACCCGGGATCGGTATTCACCGCGACCACCGTCACTTTATCGCCCCATTGTTCACTCAGGGCTTCCAGCGTGTCCATCTCGGCAAGGCAGCCGCCGCAGTCGGCCGACCAAAAGTTAAGATAGATGCTCTTGCCCCGCCAACGGTCGAGGCTGGCCTCTTTACCCTGCAAATCAAACGCCGCCAGCGCCGGCGCGGTTTTGCCTTGCGCCAGTTTTTCCTCTTTGCAGCCGCCAAGCAGCACTAGCACCAGCACCACCATCGCGTTACGCCATTGCATGTTGGTTGTTCTCCTCGCCGAGATATTTTCCGTGTTGCAGCCGTATGATGCGATCGGCAACGTGCCCCAGCGCTGGGTTATGCGTCACCAGTACGATGGTCCGCCCTTGCCGCTGCAGGTCTTGCAGTAACGCCAGCACGCGCTGCTCATTTTCTTCATCCAGGTTGCCGGTCGGCTCATCGGCGAAAATCACCGGCGGTTCATTCACCAGCGCCCGGGCGATACAGACGCGCTGCTGCTCGCCGCCGGAAAGCTGGCTGGGTAAATGGCCGACACGATGACCCAGACCCACCTGTTCCAGCACCGCCCGGGCGGCGGGTTCGTCTACGATGCTGTGGTAATGTTGTGCCAGCATCACATTTTCCAGCGCGGTTAAAAACGGGATTAAATGGAACTGCTGAAACACCAGGCCTATCTTCTGCGCGCGGAAACGGCGCCGGCCTTCCTCATCCAGCGCCGCCGCGTCGGTGCCGTCAAGGAGAACCTGACCTTCGCTTGCGGTATCAAGGCAGGTGAGGATATTCATGAGCGTGGTCTTACCCGAGCCCGACGCGCCCATGACCGCCACAAATTCGCCGCGCGCGATGTGCAGATTGATATCGTCCAGTGCGGTAACTTCACCGAATCGTTTGTACAAATGGCGGGTTTCAATCACCCTCTGGGGCAGGTGCATGACCGACATGGCACTACTCTCCTTTAAGCACTTTCGCCGGCTCGACGCTGACCGCGCGCCGCACCGGAACGATGGCCGCGAGCACCGCGACCAGCAAAGACAACAGCAGGGTGATGGGCAAGACCGGCAGCCGCAAGGAAATGGCGGAATTAAACACCGTCAACCCTAATAGCTGCGCCAGCAGATAGCCCAGCACCCAACCACTCACCACCGCCGCCAAGGCGATGATGCTCGTTTCCAGCAGGATCTGGCGGATAATATCGCCGTTGCTGGCGCCCAAGGCTTTTTGCAGCGCAAACTCCCGCGCGCGTTCGCTGACGATTGCCATCAGCGTGGTGTTAACGCACAGCGACGACAGCGCCAGAATGACGACCGATACCAGCCCCATCAATCCTTTGATCTTGTCGAGCACCTGTCCTTCAGAGGCGGACACTTTACGTATCGGGCGAATATCGAGGGCGGGATAGTGCTGGGAAAGACGCCGGGCGTAGCTGTCCACCTGTCCCACGTCATTGCTGACGCTCAATAAGCCGTGGCTGATTTTTCCTGGCTGGTTCAGCCACGCCTGCGCCACGTCCAGGCTCACGATCAGCATGTTATCCGTGGCGTCGCCCGCCTCGACTACCCCTTTCACCAGCAGTTTTTTGCGCGCCTGATGGTCCACGAGCGTCAAGCTATCGCCGGGCTTTAGATTGAGACGCTCGGCGAGCTTGATACCCACCATGGCGTTGCGATCGTCAAAATTGACGCCGATCCAGTTGCCCGTGACCTGCCAATAAGGCACCAATTTGGGCAGCGACTCGAACCATACGCCCACCATGACGACCTTTTCGAGCTCGGTACGCGCCATGCCGTAAAGCCACGGACTGGCGCCGTGAATCAGTCCGGCAGGCGCCTGTTCGATAATGGTTTGCAAATCCTGCTGCGGCATGTGGGTGCCGTGCCCCGGGCCGAGGTAAAAATTAGCGCCGAAGGTGCGCAGCTCTTCGCTCATTTTGGTGTTGATGTCGAACCAGACGGCCGAGAGCGCGGTCACGATAGTGGCGCCCACCGTGAGGGCGACAAACACCACGCCCACACGCTGCAAACGCAGGCGTAATGCGCGCCAGACCAGCAACCAGAGCAGGTTGCGCTTAACGGCCATAGAGCACCTCCACAGGGTAAAGACGGGCGATGCGCCGGGCCGGGAACCAGGTGCCGATTAACGCGATCAGCACCGCGATAACCAAGACACAGGGCACCACTATCCAGGCGAAATTCAGCGGCGAGCCAAACAACATCAGGCCGATGACCTGCGCCAGCCCCCAGCCGGCAAGGCAACCGACAGCGCCACCGAGTAAACCGCTGGTCGCGGCTTCGAGATAGAACAGCAGCAGAATTTGCCATGGGTGTGCGCCGAGCGCTTTCATCAACCCGATTTCCCGGGCGCGTTCCATGATGGTGCTGGTCATCAGCGAGGCGATACCCATGGCCGCCGCAGCCAGTGCGGCCAAGGTTACCACCGCCATCAGCAGTTGAATTTTATCTATCACCACCCCTTCCGATGCGGCGACCTGCCAGACCGGACGCACCTCAGCTCCTGAGATCGCCTCTTCCAACTGGTGCGCAATAGAGGAGACATAGGCGGTGCAGTACCAAAGGTCATAGTCTTCGGCGTTGAGCGCGTCCAGGTTTTCCCGCGCCCGGCGCGATAGCGCGTTTTCCGGTACCGTCAGGGCCGAAACGCGAATGGCCTGAACTTTCCCCGGCAGGTTCAGTAACGACTGGACTACGGCCAGCGGCATCACCAGTTGGTTGTCCTCTTCGCCACCGCTGGACAGGATGCCGCTCACGATGACCTCACGGGTGTTTCCCTCGACGCGCAGCGGGAGTGTATCGCCGACCTGCCAACCGGTACGACGGGCCAGCGCCTGACCGACCAGCGTTTGCGGCAGCGCCCCCGCCGGCTCCTGAGGCCAGTCTCCCGTAACCTGCCAGAACGGGCTAACCGTGCGCTGGCCGGTCTGGTACCCCTCTTCATCGGGGATCTCCACCGGTTGGCTGAAAAAGGTCCCCAGCACGCCGACATCGCGATCGCCGACCTGCACCTCGCCGCCCAGCATCGGTGCGAAGCCGACAATATTATTGCGCCAGAAGATGTCTTTGATGTTGGGCAGTTCGGCTTCATCCAGAAAGTCCTGGCCCGACAGCGGGTTGGATTGTCCGCTGAACACCGCCGGCAGCACTGCCTGGCCGGCGGGTTCAATCAGAATGTTGGCGCCGTAAGATTTCAGCTCGCGCGACATCTTATCGCCAATATCAATAGACACCGCCAGCAGCGCCGAGATAAGGCTTGAGGCCAGAAAAACCGTCAACACCGCCAGCCCTTTACGCCGTAAATGGTGCCCCCAGGACTGACGCAACATTCGCCATAACATGGCTACTCCTCCTTCGCCACGCCGGGCGCAAACTGCTCGGGCGCATCGCGGAAACGGGTATAGTTGGCGTCCGAGGCAAAGTACCAGGTTTTGCCGGCCCACACGTATTTATAGTCAGCGGCGGTGTTGGTAAGCCGTGTTCCGTCCACCGGATCGACCACATTAATGGTCAACACCGTGGAGAAATAGTTTGCCCCTGCGGCCAGGGCGTCGCGGGGGATGACCAGTTCCCGCGCGTCGTTGCGCCAGTTTTCAATGGGCACCGGGTTACATCCCCCGGGCTTGCCAATCGATGGAATGAAAATGTGCACGCCGCAGGCAACGCAAATGACCTGGTTGCCTTCCATGACGTACCCCTGATCGCCGCACAGCAGACAGGCGTCAAACACGACGCCAAGACGCAGTTTGTCGGGATAGCGATTGATGACAAAGAAGCGCACCGCTTTGCCGTCATCCGCCACCCAGACAAAGCGGTGCAGTTTCCCGTCGCGCACCTGCTCGATAGGAAGATGAACCAGACCATCATCGGCCAGCGTTACCGTTTGTGCTTCGGACAGACGCGGCGGTTGCGAGGCGACCAGGTTCCACCACAGTTGGCCGGCGATGACGATGACGGCGCAAGCCGCCGTGGTCAGCGCCAGCCGCAGGGCATCGCGCCGGTCGGCGCGGGCGAGGCGGCGGGCAATTGGATCGCGCGCCGCGCGCGTGGCCCGGACATGACGCCGCAGCGTCGGCAGCCAGCATACTGACAGCAGCAAAAGCAGACCGGCGCCTACCCAATTGAACATCGCTGCGTTATTGGTGACGTGGGCGACAAAGCTAAGCAGGGACTTCAGCAGCGGCACCACTTGCAGTTTCATCAGCAGCAACAGCAGGTTACCGCTTAGCGGCAGCCACAGCATGAAAAGCACCACCAGCGTTAACGGCCAGTACAGCCAGCGCAGACGCGCCACCAGCAGACCCGCTAGTGCGGCGATAAGGCCGAGCAGCGCAAACGCCAGCGCCAGCGCGGTAAGATTCAACAGCAGATCGGTATTGAGGACGTGGGTGCTGGTGAGCCCGCCCAGATTCGGATCCAGACCCCAATGACGCGCGGCGCCGAACACCAGGATCCCCTGCCAAAGATATCGGACAGAGTGCGGCACCCACCAGAAGCTGAGCAGAAAGAGCAACGAAACCAGCACTTCGGTGCTGACCGTCAGCAATTGCAGCGGCTGGGAGCCGCGGAACCACATCCCGCACAGCAGCCCGGCGACCAGCGCCGCCAGCGTGGTCCACACCAGCGGACGCAGTGCGGGCGGTTGATTGCGGCTCCACAATACACCGGCCAACAGGGCGATACAGATAAAGGACTGTAGCGTGGTGGTAAAAAAATAACTCATAACATCGACTCAAAGACGGCTGCCGCGGTGAGGCGTTGCGCCGTCAGATAAAACTCTCGGAACGGTCGGGATGGCCGTATCACCCTCCCGCCTTGCTGGCACGGCGATCCGCGCCCTGTTAATTCAGGCCGACATACTTGAATTCATAGCTGACATCAAACGGCTTCCACCAGCGGCCGACGCCGGTCTCGCTATCGGTATGGCGGTGCATACCGGCTTTTGACGGCGGATCGATGTGATAAGTGACCTTGTAGTTGCCCACGCCCATCATTTTGATGTTGGCGCCATAGTGCGGGCCATCGCTGGCAACCATGGGCATAAAGGTCCCCTCTTGCTTCTCGCCGGTGTCATTGTTGACCAAGGTGTAATTGATGGTCAGAAACGGCATCCATTCGCCGGCGCCAAAACCGTTTTTATTCCCTTCCGTAGCATGAATGTCGGCTTCCAGATGGATGTCGGATTTTGCCGCCGACAGCCCCATACCGCGCGGCTCCATATCAATCGGCTGTAAATACACGGCGGCCAGCTCCATTTCATTCATGGTGACCGGCTCGCCGGCCGGGTATTCCTTAAACGCCAGCGCGGCGGGGGCGGTAAAGATGCTGGCGATCGCGGCGCCGGCAATCAGGGTCTGCTTGACGTTCATCTGACATTTCCTCTGGTCAAAAAAGAACTACGGATTAGTGTGTATTGTGTTGTCGGCAACCTGACCGCGGCGCTGCATTACCCATAGCGCCACCAGCGCCGCAAGCAGTAAAACCGCCTGCGGCAACAAGGTTTCGCGATAGGGATAGATGCCCAGCCAACTTATCTCCGGTATGCCGTTAATCAGCGTCGGCTGGAACAATTTGCCTTCCACCAATTCCAGCACCCCTTTGCCGGCAAAGACGAAGGCCATCAGGTACATAAAACAGCCGGTTACCATAAAGAACGGCTTAAGCGGCAGCCTGACCACCGAGTAGCGCATGACCAGCCAGGCCAGCAACAGCACCACGCAGCCGATGGCGAAACCGGCGCCAATCGCCAAATGGCCGGACAGCGTCTGCGCGTCGCCGAAAAGCGCATAGTAAAACAGCACCGTCTCCGCGCCTTCGCGGTACACGGCCAAAAAGCTGGTCAGCCACAGACCGATCAGCGAATTACGGGAAAGGGAATGGGATAGCTTGCCTTCCAGCCAGGCCTGCCAGTGACGCGCTTCCACTTTGGACAGCAGCCAGTAGCTCATAAAGAACAACATCACCACCGCAATCAGCATGGTGATACCCTCCAGCAACTCCCTGCTGGCGCCGGAATTGGCGAATAGCAGCTGGAACAGGGCGGCGGTGACCACGCTCGCCAATAGCGCAACGACCACCGATTGGCGAATTAACGGCAGCTTGTCGTGATGGTTGTTTTTCACCAGATAGGCGACGATGGCTGCCACTATCAACAGCGCTTCCAGCCCTTCGCGCACGATGATCATCAGGCTGTAAAGCAGCAGGCTCCAATGGGTTTCGTCGCCCGTTCCCAGCATGGCGACCGCCTTTTCTAGGTCTTGCTGTAGCGCGCTGGCCTGGGCCGTAAGCTTATCTACCGGCTGGCCGGCCTTCATCAGACTGACCAGGCGGGTGAAATAGTTTTCCAGCGTGGTTTTGAACGCGGCATCGCGCGCGCCTATTTTATTTTCCATGCCGGTGGCTTCAAAGCGATCAAAATAGGCATCCTGCACCGCCAGAATGGCGTCCTGCGCGCTACCGCTTTGATAACGCGTGATCGCCGCGCTGATGCTCTGATTGATCCCCGCCGCCACATTTGCCCAGTCGGCATCCGGGACGCTGGCGCCGGCGACAGCGGCGGTATCGGCGGTTTGCTGCGCGCTCACCGGCTGGTTATCGCGCGTGGTCGGCAGACCCGGCAACGTGTCTTCGATATCCTGTAGCAGGGTTGTGACCTGATAGGACACGTCATTTAGCCGGTCGGGCTGTTTCGCCAGCGCGGTAAGCGCGGTGAATTGTTGATTAATGGCGGCGGCGTCCTGGGCGGAACGATTCTGGCGTACCGCCATTTCCATTTCGGAATTTTTGAACCCCTGAAAATGCGCCTGCTTGATGCGTTGGCTGGCAACGTCGTATTGACCGGCCTGATACAGCGTCACCGCCTCGGCCAGCAAGTCATCAATGCTGCGGAAACTGTCCTGCCAGTAAACGGCGATATCGGAGCGGGTCAATGCCGTGTGCTGCTCTTCCGCCACCAGTTGATGCCCGCCGTCCAGCACCGGCTCAACCTCGCGCAGCGCTTTTTTCAGCCCGTCGATTCTGGCCAAAACGTCGGCGACCGGTTTACCCTCGCCGATCATGCGACGGATGTCGCCGAAGGTAGACTCCATTTCATAGCTTTTGTTGGCGGAAATATTAATGCGAATCGGCCCTTCGAGATTCTCAAAAACCTCGAAATAGGCCATCTGCACTTCGCGACGTGCTGCGGTGTTTTGCTGTTGTTGGTAAAGTTCCGCCGTTTTATCAAGGCGTTGCTCAATATCTTCAATATAAGGCGCATATTGGGTTTGCGCCCAGACACAGGCGCTGAAGAGCACACCAAATACGGTCAGCAGAAAGGATCGGGCAATAAACACAAGGCGTACCGTCAAAATGCAAATGATAATGATTATCATGAATATTTTTTGTAATTTGTACATGACTAAGATCATAAAAATGACAAACAGTGACAAAATGTTTAAGTTTCTCTTGGAAATAAAAGTGAATAAGCACCTGTTTTTAGTGGAGTGTAATTTTATTTCAATCGGCTTCTCACCCTGGCCTTAAATCCCTACGCTGGCCGTGGAAATAAAGCATGGCGATAGAGAAACAAAAACCAGCAATAACCACATTGCTGGCATCACGTGATCTTCGTCTAATTTTGGCGCTGGAAAAACTACTGGAGAATTAAAGGTTTTTCCTTGGCGAGGCGCTGTAAAAAAGGACCATAACCGCGCTCGCCCATCCAGTAATTAACGCTTTTTTCCACGCCAACGGAGGTCATGGTCGCCCCGCTGATGCCATCGACGGTGTAAACATCATCAGGATTTGCGTTAGATTGCACGACTTTCAGGGCCGGCTGGTCGCGGTCATTCAGCAATTTCTTCCCGCTCCATTGCCGCAGCCAGGCGGGATCTTCCACCCGTGCGCCCAACAAGGGGGTCTCGTTTTGCTGATAGTACAGCAGGTTTTTCACCGTGCGGCCATCCGGGGCCAGAGCGATAAACGCATACATCATCGATTTGGCGCCTTTGCCGAAGATGGGTAATATAACTTGCTGTATTTTATCGTCATCATGAATAAAGTAGACGTCGCCCGTCGTGCAACGCTGGCGAATTTGCGCGGGATCCCGACTCGCCGGCAGACTGACACAAGACGTCGGCGCCTCTTGCGGGGATGCGCTTGGCAGTACCGCGCCACTCGCCAAAGTGACCTGACGGGCAATGACTCGACGGTGGTAAAGCTCATTAAGCGTGCGCGCGTCGGTTGCACCGGACCCGCTCAACCCGGCAACCTGAATGATCGCTGCGATTCGCTGTGCATCGTCAGGTTGTGCGTAGTTATTTTTCATCAATAGGAAATATAGCGCCCCCGCCGCGAAACAGACGACACAAAATAACATCATCGACGCAACAATAATTTTACCTTTTCTCATCGTTTTATTTTCTCATCCTTACTCACGACGTTTACAGCTCAAGGAAAAATAACGCCGCTCTTGGCGAATACATATGCCACCGATAGGTCGGATTTGCAAACTGCAATGAATGACAGGGAAGAGTTTGAGTAAAAGAAAGGGGGAGAATAAATCTCCAATGAAGCGGAAAAATAAAACGGCTTAGTCTCGAGGGCAAGGTTAACCATGGCAGGTAACGGAGCTTAGCGCCTGTGGCCGCCGGCAGGAAGCACGGAAAGAGGAGGGATGAGAGAGAAAAAGACAGCCCACACCGCCACGGTGAGGCCAATGCTGGAATCTGCTCAAGAAAGAGGAATGGGCAATGTCATCTGGCCTAAGCAAACGGCAGAAAGAATGAGAAATAGAATGGAAAAGGGGCCCACCACCGTTCTTCGCACCAAATTGCACCGTTAGGCTGAGCGAATGTTTGGCTTAGGCCACACCGTCAAACCAAGGCGAGGCAAATCCAGGCAAGGATAGGCGAGCCAAGCTAAGGCAACGCAGGCTAAGTTATGGCAAGACAAGCCAAGCCAGACCGAGCCACGCAGGGGTTGGCAGAATCAAACTAAGCCGGAGCCCCTTCTCGCCTGTCGGTAGCCGGCAAGGCCGCTGTCCACCTGCACCCCAGGCGCTATCGGGACGCCACGGCGGGAGGAGAGGTAGTCAAGCGGCGGGGGATCGGCTAACATTGCCGACCAGAAAAACGTTTAGCTATGATTTTCTTGCCAAATTTTAAAGATACCTTACTTTTCAGAGAGATGATTATGTCACAATTGCCAAATTGCCCAAAATGCGACTCTGCCTACACCTGGCAGCAGGATGAACAGCTTAATTGCCCTGAGTGTGGCCACGAGTGGTCGCTCGCAGAGGCGAGCGCCGGGCAGGAAGAAGGGCTGGTGGTGCGCGACGCTAACGGCAATCTGCTGACGGACGGCGATGCGGTGACGGTTATCAAAGATCTGAAGGTCAAGGGCAGCACCTCGACGCTTAAGATCGGCACTAAAGTCAAGAGCATCCGTTTAGTGGCAGGGGACCATAATATTGACTGTAAAATTGAGGGTTTTGGCGCGATGAAGCTTAAATCGGAATTCGTGAAGAAAATATAAATTTCCCTTACCTAGGGCTTTGTTTCCTATTTGTTCTGGGGTGACAATGAATTACCATAGCGTTACTTTTATTTTCTATGGTACATGGATCCCCAATGCGTCAGCTGGCAGCCCTTGTTCCTCTTATTGCTCTGCTCGCCGCCTGCAGCAGCAAGCCGTCTTCTTCCGACGTGGCCTCGCAGGACGCGCCTTCAAGCGCATAGGTATCTACACATTTATCACGATAAATGTGTAGATACCTATGCTTTTACGGTCTGCCGCTGAACGAAGATTTTATTACGCTGCGCCGTGAAACTCATCGCCAACCGGCGACCCTCCCGCTGGCGGGCGGTGACGGTGAAACGCTGGTGCCCTTCCTCGCCGACCAAACGCTTAATTGGACAGTGGTAGACGAAAGCTAGCTTTAATCGCACACAACTGGCGCGGGATGTCGACATGGCGTTCCTCTTCGGCGTCAGGCACTGGGTGTCGACATGGCGATCGTCATCGCTGTCAGGCGCGGGATGTCGACATGGCGTTCCTCTTCGGCGTCAGGCGCCGGGGTGTCAACATGGCGTTTCTCTTCGGCGTCAGGCGCCGGGGTGTCGACGTGGCGTACGTCATCGGCCTGGAACGCCGGCCAGACGCCCTGCCGCCCGTCAGCCCTTGGCCCAGGGCGCCAACTCGCCCGTAAGCTCGGTGTTTCGCCGGCGCCGGTCTGACGCCGGCCATGGCGACAAGTCGCTATATCGGTTGCGCTCCTTCTCAAAGTACTGTATAAATGAACAGGCTCCGATACTGTGAGAGCAGACACATGCGCATTGAAATCACCCTCGCCAAATCGACACCGCTTCCTGCCGGTGCCCTGGAGGCGTTGAGCAAAGAGTTACATCTCCGTATTGATAAACAGTTCTCCGACTCCAAGCTGCAGATACGTTATGCCAACGCCAATGGCATTACGGTCCTGGGCGGCAGCAAGGAAGACAAGGCGCTCATCACCGACATCCTGCAAGAGACGTGGGAAAGCGCCGATGACTGGTTCGACCCGCCCTCATAACCTTCAACGTTTTGTTGTACTGTCGCTTGCCGGGCTCGCTACCCGGCCTTTTTTTTCTTGTAGCTTTCGCCCAAAAACGCAGGCTGACGCTGTAAAAATTCCTAATGGGGCTTATGATAGGGAAACCATTGCCGGTATCTGTCCAAGACGGCACCACCGCTTTCGGGAGAACACCATGACGTCGGAAAAGCCAGAAGAAGCGATGACCTTCGGTGAGTTACTGCAATTGATAAGCGAACAGCAGCGCAGGCTGAGCGTGCTGGAAATTGCTTTTTCCTATCTTTCTTTCAGCCTGGACGAAAAAGCGAACCAGTTGCTGATCCATAACCTGATGCTTGAATCCCAGAACCAAAACCGCGATGCGCTGATGCAGAAATATTTCGCGCAATTAGCGGAAGAGCTGGCCCGTCGCGTCACGCCGGTGACGCCGCCCCTCACACCACGGCAGGATTGATGCGCCACACCGGCGCGATAGGATAGTCGCACCCCCCTCGCGCCACGGCAGGATTGATGCGCCGCACCGGCGCGATAGGATATGCGCGCCGCCCCTCACACCACGGCAGGATTGATGCGCCGCACCGGCGCGATAAGATAGTCGCGCCGCATCTCGCGCCACGGCAGGATTGATGCGCCGCGCCGGTGCGGTAAGATAGTCGCGCCGCGGGGGGGCCGTCACCCGTGACCGGCGCGTTCAGTAACCCTTTGCGACGTTTCCTATTACAAAAAAAGTCTCTAATTGCGTAAAAAATTTTAAAAGGCGGGTATAATGAAGCTACCTGCGAACCAGGAGATGCCAGAACCTCATTGTCACTCAAATCATAACGAGTCAAAAAAGGGGTATATATGGACAGAAAAAACGAAATCATTCATACACACCCGCTGGTCGGCTGGGACATCAGTACGGTAGATCCCTACGATGCCATGATGATTCGCCTGCATTATGTCAATTCCCCTGACCAAGCCACTGCCGATGCGGAAGTTGATCGGACCTTGTGGCTGACGACGGATGTCGCCAAGCAGCTGATTTCCATACTCGAAGCCGGTATCGCCAAAATAGAATCAACGGAACATCTGGATTACCGCAAGCACTAGTTCTGTCACCCCTATGCACCCGCAGCCCTGCCGCGGGTGTTTTTTATTTTACGTCAGCCCTATTTCAGACAGATGACCCTATTCGTGCTTTCAGACTGTTACTACACTTACCCGACCCGGCGCCACGGCCGGCGGAATTCAGTCAGGAGCATGAGGGTATGGTTTACGATTTAATCGTCATCGGCAGCGGTTCCGTGGGGGCGGCCGCGGGTTTTTACGCCACGCAAGCCGGACTGAATGTGCTGATGATCGACGCGGCATTCCCGCCGCACCAGGGCGGCAGTCATCATGGCGATACGCGTCTTATTCGCCATGCCTACGGTGAAGGCGAAAAATGAATCACCCCGGATAAATTAGAGTCTATACTTTAAAAGTGGAGGTCTCTATGACAACGACCAAACGTTACTCTCCGGAAGTCCGTGAACGGGCAGTTAATCTAGTGCTGGAAACTCAGCATGAGCA
>NZ_FRDB01000033.1 GCF_900143145.1 Candidatus Sodalis sp. SoCistrobi | reverse complement strand
CGGCGACTCCTACGATAATGCGATGGCAGAGAGTATCAACGGGTTGTACAAAACGGAGGTTATCCACCGCGGGAGCTGGAAAAACCGGACGGAAGTGGAGTTGGCCACGCTGGACTGGGTGGACTGGTACAACAACAGAAGGCTGCTCGGGCGGCTGGGTTACATCCCTCCTACTGAAGCCGAAATGAACTATTACGCTTTGCAATTAGCATCAGAGGAAGCGGCGTAGTATTGCCAAAATTACTCTCTAATAAACTCGGGGTTATTCACCTCCTGGAAAACGCGCATACTGTTGTTGCCGAACAACATCGCCGGCTCCAGATAATACCCCGCCGCCAGGTCGCCCTCCATGTGCTTACGACGGCCGCCGGTAAGCACCTCTGCGCCCTCCCGCTTGCCGATATCGATATAATTAAGGATGGTTTCCAGCTGGCCCGAGGAAACCTGCGCGCCCATCATCGTAGCGCTGTCGAGCGGGTTACCGGTTTTGATGGCCTCCACCCGTTTGATAGCGCGCTCCATAAAACGGTCGTAAATCGATTCCTGCACCAGCGCTCGGCTGGGGCAGGTGCACACCTCACCCTGGTTGAAAGCGAACAGCGCAAACCCTTCCAGCGCTTTATTAAAGAAGGCATCTTCCTTGGCCATCACATCGGCGAAGAAAATATTGGGGGATTTGCCGCCCAGCTCAAGGGTCACCGGGATAACGTTGCGGGCGGCATAGCTCATTATTTGCTGACCGACCTCGGTGGAGCCGGTAAAGGCAATTTTTGCCACCCGTCCCGAGGTCGCCAGATACTCACCGATCTCGCCGCCCGCCCCGTTAACCACATTGACTACCTCTGCCGGCAACAGATCCTGAATGAGCTCCATCAGCATCAGCACCGACAGCGGTGTCAATTTGGCGGGTTTCAGCACAACACAGTTACCGGCGGCCAGCGCCGGGGCCATTTTCCAACAGGCCATCAGCAGCGGGAAATTCCAGGGGATGATTTGCGCCACAACCCCCAGCGGCTCGTAAAAATGATAAGCCACCGTTTCGCTATCGATTTCGCTAATCCCCCCCCTCCTGCGCGCGGATACAGGAAGCGAAGTAGCGGAAATGGTCAATCGCCAGCGGCACATCGGCAGCCAGAGTTTCGCGGATGGGCTTGCCGTTATCCCAGGTTTCCACCGATGACAAGAGCTCCAGGTTTTGCTCCATGCGCTCGGCGATGCGGTGCAGTATCGCGGCGCGTTTCTGCACCGAGGTTGCCGCCCACCCGGCGCGTGCGGCATGGGTGGCATCAAGCGCCAGATCGATGTCGCTTCGCCCGGAGTCGGCAACCTCACATAGCGGCCTGCCGGTCACCGGCGTCAAATTGACAAAATACTCGCCCGATAGCGGCGCCACCCACTCGCCGCCGATAAAATTTTTATAACGTGCTTTAAGCTGAAAAGGATACCCGTATTCGCCGGGGATCAGGCTTGTGATAGGGGGATTGTGCGCCATGGCTCTCTCCTTCACGCTGGTTGCCTTACCGGTCGGTAGACCGATGTCAGCGAACAACATCGACACGCGGCGATAAGCGGTCTGAACGCTCTATCCATTACGTTAACGCCGCGCCACGGCGATGAACAGGCCCGGCGGGAAGGAAAATCGCGGTTATCAGAGCGGCTTCACACTCTGGTGGCGAGGGTTTCATCGCTATACAAGCCGGCTGTGGTCGGCGGCAAAGTACGGGCAAAACTCTGCCGACTGAATAGCCGCTCAGCCATCGCCACCAGCGCAGGACGGTCGACACACCAGTTGGGCATGATGCGGCGGACATTGATAAAACCCAGCATGCAGGCGACGGCGATATCCGCCTGCGAAAGGGGGGTGGCATTTAGCCAGCGGCTTTCCGCCGCGCCTTGCTCCAACGCATTCAGCCCGCTGTGCAAATGGGCGCGATACTGCCAGAGCCGCTGCTCTTGCTGGTCGTCAGCGCCGCGACGGCATTCCCCCACCAGCGCCAGCGCCGCCCATTCTTTCACCCGCAGCGCGTCACGGGCGTCGGCCGGCAGTAATGCCGGTTCAGGCTGTAACCATTCCAGATAGTCGGCGATCAAAGAGGGGTGGCAATGGGTTTCCCCCTGCGCGTCAATCAATACCGGCGCGCAGCCCAACGGACTGATGGCCGTCGATAGCGTGCTATCTACCGCGTGAACCAGGGTAAACGGCAGATCTTTCTCAAGCAATATCACCGAAATTTTGCGCACAAAGGGACAGGAATAACTGCCGACGAGCTTCATGATACGCCTCCGTTTGCCGGTCTTGAGATAGACAGTATGGCGCAAAGGGGCACGGTCGGGGAAAACGCCGCTTTTACCTCCTGCTTCCTGACAGCATAGTGGCGGCCCCTGCGGCGCGTCCAGCGAATTTCTCGGCCGGATGCCGGCACCTATCACCTGCAAAGGCCGCCGGCTAAAGACCCCTGCGGCTCACCCAGCGGCGTCACCGGCCGGATGCCGGCACCTATCACCCGCAAAGGCCGGCGGCTAAAGACCCGTGCAGCTCACCCGGCGGCGTCACCGGCCAGATGCCGGCGAGGACTATTGGACGGGCACGCGCAGCGCAAACGATGCCGCCTGCGGTCAGGTGTTAATGAAACGCGACCGTCTTCAGCACCTGCTTCACCAGCAGATTGTGCTGAGCCAGATTATTGGCCGGCGTGAGTACCTGGAGGGTCAGCACACTACCGGCGTAAGGCGTCGTAATGGTGGAGCCCAGCATGGCATTGCCCCCCACCGTCTGGCGGGTATCGAGGCGCAGGAATTTATGACCACCGACGGTCTCGACGCTTTGGCCGGTTTTCTGCACGTCTTTATACTGGGTTTTCAGACCGGATAGGCTGCCTTGGGCCATCTTGTTAAAAGCATCCGTGCTGGTATCGTTGGCATCGCCGGCCGCGGTCGGCACTTCGCTCACCCCGATCACCTGCTGGCGCTGCCGGTCGGTGAACACCTGAATTTTCACACCGGGATTTTGCGCAGCGGGATCCTCGCGGGTTTGATTAACGAAAGCGCCAGGCACCTGCAGCGTCACTTTGCCGCCCAGCGCGGCAACGTCAATGTCTTTCGCCGACGATGCAGACGTGTCGCCCGTTCCGCTATCCGCCGCCGACGCCATGCCGGACATGCCTGCCAGCCCGGCGGCCGCCATGATGAGGAACAGTGCGATTTTGATATTATGCTTGGTCATAGCCCTCAATCCTTCTCCGCAATGGTGTTCCATTAAACGTAGCAAGGGGCTCCGAATTACGCAACTCACTGAAAAAGAAAACTGTTTAGCCTAGGGCAACCGCTGGCCCGGGTTGCGGGTTTGCATCGCTCGCCCGAGCAGCGAATAATAACACCCTACTAGCATTACGAGAGAAAACCATCGTGAAACACACCGCTTTCCACGCCGAGGACGCCCGGCCCGGTATGCGTCAATCCAGCGTCCGCCGGCGCGGGCAGCTCGATCGCACGGAGCCCGACTGGCTGGCCGAAGAAGTACCGGTCGCGCTGGTGTACAACGGTATCTCCCACGTGGTAATGATGGCGTCGCCAAAAGAACTGGACGTTTTTGCCCTCGGCTTCTCGCTATCGGAAGGCATTATCGCTTCGCCGGCGGATATCTACGGGATCGACATCGTGCCGGCCCAACAGGGCCTACAGGTTCAGATCGAGCTTTCCAGCCGCCGCTTCATGGCGCTGAAAGCGCAGCGCCGGGCGCTGGCCGGACGCACCGGCTGCGGCGTTTGCGGGGTGGAGCAACTGGACGACATCGGTAAACCCTTGCCGCCGCTCCCTTTCACGCAACGCTGGCCGCTGGCGCGGCTTGATCGGGCGCTGGATCGATTACAAGAGGTGCAGCCCATCGGCCGGCTCACGGGTTGTACCCATGCCGCGGCCTGGATCTCGCCGGATGGGGCATTGTGCTATGGCGCCGAGGACGTCGGCCGCCACGTAGCGCTGGATAAACTGCTGGGCATGCGGGCGCGGCGGGGGGGATCCCCCGGAGCGGTCCTGGTCTCCAGCCGCGCCAGTTATGAAATGGTGCAAAAAGCCGCCATGTGCGGCGTGGAAATTCTGTTCGCCGTTTCCGCCGCCACGTCGCTGGCGGTGGAGGTTGCCGAACGCTGCGGCATGACGTTGGTGGGGTTTAGTAAACCGGGACGCGCCATGGTCTTTACCCATCCGACACGGATCATTGAAGAGGTAAGTTAACCTTGTTCTTTCTAAAGTCACCGATAAACGTTTTATTCAACGTTTAATTAACTATAATGATCGGATTGCTTACGCGACCCTAACATGCATTTAAAGGGGGCCGGTTCAACTAAAATGGAGAGATTGATATGAGCTTTACGCTACCTTCCCTGCCTTATGGCTATGACGCCCTGGAACCGCATTTCGACAAAGAAACGATGGAAATTCATCACACTAAACACCATCAGACCTATGTCAACAACGCCAATGGCGCCCTGGAAAGCCTGCCGGAATTCGCCAATCTGCCCGTCGATGACCTGATCCAAAAATTAGACCAGCTACCGGCGGACAAAAAGACCGTGCTGCGCAACAATGCCGGCGGTCATGCCAATCACAGCCTGTTCTGGAAGGGTTTGAAACAAGGTACGACCCTGCAGGGCGAACTGAAAAGCGCTATCGAGCGTGATTTCGGCAGCGTTGACGCGTTTAAAGAAGCGTTCGAGAAGGCCGCCGCCACCCGCTTCGGTTCCGGCTGGGCCTGGCTTGTGAAAAAAGACGGCAAACTGGCCGTCGTGTCCACCGCCAACCAAGACAACCCGCTGATGGGTGAAGCGATTTCCGGGACCTCCGGCTACCCGATTCTGGGCCTGGACGTTTGGGAGCACGCTTACTACCTGAAATACCAGAACCGCCGCCCGGACTACATCAAGTCATTCTGGAACGTGGTCAACTGGGATGAAGCGGCCGCACGTTTCAGCCACGCCTGATTCGGCACCGCGGCGCATACCGACACCGGCTCGCGCCCGGCGGGGATTTTTTTGCCCGCGCGCCGGCGAATGAATGCGCGGCCAGGCCGTGACGACAGCAGTGACGCAGGTGCAGCCATTTACTCGCTGAGGAAGCAGGCCCTAGGTGAGGGCGACCGCCGATACGCAAGCGCCGCGAGCGCGGGGCGAAGGCGCCGTCGTGAAATCCGACGCGGCGGCTATTTAAGCAATAACCGATCGGAAAACGCTTTTTTGGCGCTGATTCGCACCAAATACTCGGTGGCGGAGAGAACCATGGTCGAGCGCACCATTTGCTGATAGCGCTGCCGTTGCATCTTCGCCAGCGCTTCATCCTCCGGCGCGCGCGAGATTGACGGCGACGGCGGGAAGGTGGCGACGCAATGCAACTCGCCAAACGGCCCCAAAATTTCATCATCGGTGAATCGATAATCGCCCGGATCCTGCTGCAGTTCTTCATGCAGTGCCATCAGCAGTTCGGCGTCTTCATACTCCTGGCGGCTTATCACCCCGAGCGCATAAACCAATTTCAGGCGCACCGACAGCTCCGCCAGCGGCCCGGCGCCTACCAGCAGCGGCTCCACGGCGTATTTGACCGCATAGTCATCCTTGCGGAACACCTGCGTCACCAGAATGGCGACGGCTTCCGCCAGCAGCGTAATCGCCGCCCGCAAAAACTCCCGCACCGTGATCCCGGCATTCAGGCGTTCGAGCACGCTGTTTTCCAGCAGCTGAGTGTTTTCCGTCATGTTGCACACCATGTAGCGGGCCAGGGGGCGGACCCGCGTCCGCCCCCGGTTCTGTCGATTACTGCATGGCGTTATAGGCATTCACCACTTGCGCGACAACATCACTGTCTTCTTCAAGGCCGGAGACGTTAGCCAGCGCCGCCTGCGGACCGACCTCGGCCAGCAATGCCGCCCACTCTTTCGCCTGCGGATCCTGATCGCTGTGATAGTGCATCGCGGCGGCGATGCCGGTCACCAAATTGGCATGGCCAAGACCGTACTCCAGCGTACCGCGCAAGGGTTTGATTAACCGATCGCCAGCGCCCAGTTTGCGCAACGGCTGCCGGCCAACGCGTTCCACGTCGTCATGCAGATAGGGATTTTCAAAGCGCTGAAGAATTTTGTTGATATAGGCGGCATGCTTTTGCGCATCAAAACCATAACGATTGATAAGCACCGCTCCGCTCTCCTCCATCGCGCCTTTCACCGTCTGGCGCACGGCCGGATCCAGAATGGCATCGCGGATGGTCTGATGGCCGGCGAGCTGGCCCAGATAAGCGGTAATGGCGTGGCCGGTATTCAGGGTAAACAGCTTACGCTCCACAAAAGCCATCAGATTGTCGGTCAGTTCCATGCCGGCGAGAGCGGGCGGAACGCCTTTAAATTGGGTTTTATCCACAATCCACTCGCTAAAACTCTCGACCGTCACCGCCAGTGGGTCGTCGCTGCCCGCTTCAACCGGCGGCACGATGCGGTCCACGGCGGAATCGACAAAGCCGACCTGCTGCTCTACCCAGGCATGATAGCGCGGCTCCAGCGCATTAAGCACATGCTGCTTAAGCTGGCTGGTGCCGCGCACCATGTTTTCACAAGCGATGATGTTCAGTGGCTGCGTGCTGCCGCCATCGTGCCGCTGGACCAGACCGCGGGCAATGGCCGGCGCGATACGTTCAAGGATCTGCGGGCCGACCGCCGTCGTCACCAGATCCACGCTGGCGATAAGCGCCACGGCGTCGTCGCTGCCGCTGTGTACCGCGCTGACTCCGCTGACGGTCTCCACCTGCGCCTGTTCACCCACCACCCGCACCTGGTATTGGTGGCGCTGGTTCAGCGCGTCGAGAACCTGCTGGTTCACATCGGCGAAAATCACCTCAACACCGGCATCGGCCAACAATTTACCGATAAACCCGCGGCCGATATTACCTGCTCCGAAATGTAATGCTTTCATGACGTTAACCTTGAATTATCGTAGCAAAAATCTAAGCAAAAAGGGGCCATGGCAGGCCCCTTGATTTATTGCGTCAGTGACCCGCCCGCATGCCTGGTCAGGACGCTTTGCCGCTCGCCAGCAGTTCCAGGACTTCCTGCACGTCGGTGGTGTGGCTTAAGCGCGCGATCACCGTCTCATCGTCCAGCGCATTGGTCAAACTGGTGATGACCTGAATGTGCTCATTATTACGGGCGGCGATCCCGATCACCAGTCGGGCAATATCCTCTTCCTCGTCGCCAAAGCGGACGCCGTCAGGGTACTGGCAGAATACCACGCCGGTACGCAGGACGCGGTCCTTCGCCTCGATAGTGCCATGGGGCACGGCGATGGACTCACCCAGGTAAGTCGAGGTCAGTTTTTCACGATCCAGCATCGCCTGTACGTATTCGGGCTGGACATAACCGCCTTTCACCAGTTGTTCACCGGCGAAGCGGATAGCCTGCTCTTTATGGTCCGCATGTTGACCGAGAAAAACGTTGTCCGCAGTGAGGCGGAACAGGTTTTGTTCGCCGTCTTCAAAGCTGTCGTCCAGCGTGGTCATGACTCTTTGCTGATTATCCCCGCTTTTTTGTACCGCTACCAGACGCGCGGTCAAATCGCTGTAAAGCTGGCTGTCGAGGAAGTTATTCAGCGAAATATGCTGCGCCTGCTGCGCCTGCGGCGCATGACGCATTGCCCGTTCGGTCAGATCGCGATGGGTTATCACCAGATCGACATCGTCGGGTAAATTATTGATGGCGCTATTGGTCACGCTGATGTTCTTCAGCCCGGCCTCGTTCACCTTTTTACGCAAGACGCCGGCGCCCATGGCGCTCGACCCCATGCCGGCGTCACAGGCCACGATAATTTTCCGCACCGAACTCAAATTCAAATCGCCCGAGGCGCCCGCGTTGACGGGGCCGCCGACGCCTTTCGACTGGGCTTTCATATCCTGCACACGGCGTGACGCTTCGGCCAGATTATCTTCATCGCCGGTAGCGCGTGAGCTCTTAAGCAAAATGGACGAGATGATGAACGAAACGGCGAAAGCGGCAACAATCGCGGCCAGGTTGGCGAAATAGGTGCCTTTGGGCGTCATGGCTAATACGGCCAGGATAGAGCCCGGGGAAGCCGGCGAAACCAGACCGCCGCCCAGCAGATTCAGCGTAAATACGCCGGTCATGCCGCCGAGGATAACCGCGATCAATAAACGCGGGTTCATCAGCACATAGGGGAAATAAATTTCGTGGATACCACCCAGGAAATGAATGATGGCTGCACCGCCGGCGGATTGCTTGGCGTTACCGCGGCCAAATATCATATACGCCATCAGGACACCCATACCCGGGCCGGGGTTGGCTTCAATCAGGAAGAAGATTGATTTACCGGTCTCGGTTGCCTGCTGAATGCCCAGCGGCGAGAAGATGCCGTGGTTGATGGCATTATTCAGGAACAGAATTTTGGCCGGCTCGACGAAAATGGACGTCAGCGGCAGCATGTTATAGGTCACCATCAGGTGAACGCCGGCCGCCAGCCCTTTTGACAACATTTCTACCAGCGGACCGATGGCCAGGAAAGCCAATACCGCCAGCAGCATACCGATAATACCGGCCGAGAAGTTATTGACAAGCATCTCGAAACCGCTTTTGATTTTACCGTCCACGGCGCGGTCGAAGCGTTTGATAGCCCAGCCGCCGAGAGGACCGGCAATCATTGAGCCGAGGAACATCGGCATATCGGCACCGGCGATGACCCCCATGGTGGTAATCGCGCCGACGACGCCACCGCGTTCGCCACCCACCATCCGGCCGCCGGTATAGCCAATCAGCAGCGGTAGCAGATAGGTGATCATCGGGCCGACCAATTTGGCCAGCGTCGCGTTGGGTGTCCAGCCGGTAGGAATAAACAGCGCGGTGATGATACCCCAGGCGATGAAGGCGCCAATGTTTGGCATCACCATATTGCTGAGGAAGCGGCCAAAGTTCTGCACTCTGACCTTGATATCCGATGAAGACATAAAACTCACCCCTATTGAAACGCGCTATACAATAAGAGCGCGTGAAATTTGTTGCGGCAGTGTTGCACCATCCGCCGGTATTACTCTTGGCAGCGCGACTCTACCACGCTCTTTTGCGATAGCGTAGCGAGGTCAATTATTGTGATGCTAATCACGAGGACACCCCCCTAAACAGGGTTATATGGGTGATATTCATCACAAAACCACTGTGAAATAAAAGCACATTCCGGCGTAACCGACTAATTTAAGCCGCCTATTGTGATTCTAATCACATAATTTGGCGGCTAATTTGCAATGAAAACGTGATTTAAATCACAAAAAATGTGATGTCTGACCACGACCGCTGGCGAAGTCGTTAGCAAAGCAGCGCACGCGGCGTTGATATACCATGGAGATCAAAGGGAAAGGTGTAACAAAGTTACCGCTTAAAGCGGTAAGGCAGGGCGTAGCATGCGCACAGCAAGACAGATTTTAATCAGATCCCCGGCGCCAGTGCCAACGGGAGGCCAGCAGAGACCTAGACCTCTCGCAGTAGCCTACAGGGCATCGGCAGCACAGCGGCCACCTGTAGGCCCCTCGCTGTCGTGGAGGTGTCAGCGTTACGCCACCCCAGACGCTATCATCCCCCCTATACCGGCCCAGGGAAGACCCATCGCTTTGTCGCCGGGAAAATCAACGTAGGCCGCCAGGGCGTTAACAGGCCAGCCGTAGGCCGGCCAGTCAAAGTCACGCCGCCAGAGGCAAGGAAGTAACAGCCCCCGGCGACACCGTCAAGGCAACAGCGCGCCTGCGCCGCTTTGCGCCTGCAGCAACTGCTGGTGCTGGTTTTGCAGCCCGGTCATGAGCTCATTATATTGCGTCACCTGCAGCTGCGTGGGGAAGCTTACCGACCCACCATCATAGCTCGGCTGACCTTGCGCCGTCTGCATGGCAAGAAATTCCCCCACGTGAACCAGCTGTTCTGCCAGTGAAGAAGCAGCGCCAATAACCGGCGTGACTTTCTGCACCGGCCCGGTCACCAACTTGTCGTAGGCCTGCGCGTAAACCTTTTGCAGATCCTCCGGCTGCTTAAGCGCGGCGCGGGCATCGTCCGCCTGTTTCCTGGCGCGCGCCAGATCGGGCGCCAGCATATTCAATGCGCCTCCCGCCTGCGCGAGCGTCTGCCGATGGGACAGGTAATCCTGCGGCACACGAATTTGGCTTATCTCATCCAGCACCGGTACCAGCGAACCGTTAACCGAGCTGAGGAATTTGTCGCTGAAGGTTTGCAAAATCTGATAATCATTAGCGTAAGGGCCAAACTGCTCCTTTTGCGCCGCGCTCAGGGTGGGGATCCGTTCTCCGCCGGGCAAAATCGTGTTTTGCAGAAATTGCATAAAGGCTTGTCGCTGTTCCGGCTCTTTATCGCCGCAGCCGGTCAACTGAAAGACGCCCAGCACTACCACAAGCATTGCCAGCAGTGGCCGGTAGAGGCCCATGCGCTCCCTTAAGGTCATAACCTTTACTCCTGTAAATGAAGGACTTATTTTCCCGGTTTAGGTGTTCACTTCGCCTTCCCTGACGCAGTAACAATAATAGTGCAGTTTCGCGACAGGCAAACACCGCCGGCGCGGCGCCGGGTCGAGGGCGACGTACCGGCGGCCAGCGCGCGGCCTATTGCAGCAGCGAAATATCCGCGACCTGCAAGAACAGCGTGCGCAGCTGCGCGAGCAGCGTCAGTCGGTTAATCCGCACCTGTGGGTCGTCCGCCATCACCATCACGCTATCAAAGAACGCGTCCACCGGCTCACGCAGCGCCGCCAGCTCTACCAACGCGTCCTGATAGCGACCGGCCTCGAACAACGGCTGCAGTTTTTCGCGTAACACCACCAGGTGGGTCGCCAGCGTGATTTCCGCCGGATCCTTGAGCAACGAGGCTTGTACGTCCTCGTGGACCGGATCATCAGATTTGGCGAGTATATTCGATACCCGCTTGTTGGCCGCGGCCAGCGACGCGGCTTCTTCCAGGGTGCGGAAATAGCTCACCGCGCGTACCCGGGCGTCGAAATCCGCCGGGCGGGTCGGACGCCGCGCCAGCACCGCCTGAATGGTGTCGACACTGTGCCCCTGCTCCTGGTACCAGGCGCGAAAACGGCCGAGCATAAAATCGATGACATCATTCACTACAGCGTCATTGGTCAGCTTCTCGCCGTAAAGGCGCACCGCCTCTTCCGTCAGCGTCTGCAGGTCGAGCGGCAGCTGTTTTTCCACGATAATGCGCAGCACGCCGAGCGCGGCACGGCGCAGGGCGAAAGGATCTTTATCCCCTTTAGGATGCTGGCCGATGCCGAAAATGCCGGCCAGCGTATCCATCTTGTCGGCAATGGCCACCGCGCAGGACACCAGCGTCGTGGGCAGCGCATCGCCGGCAAATCGCGGCTGATACTGCTCTTTTTGCGCCAGCGCCACCGCTTCCGGCTCGCCGTCGTGGCGGGCATAATGCATACCCATCACGCCCTGGGTGTCGGTAAATTCAAACACCATATTGGTCATCAGATCGCACTTGGACAACAGGCCGGCGCGCGCGGCCTGCGGCACATCCGCACCGATCCGGCCGGCGATCCAGGCCGCCAGAGCTTCGATCCGGTCGCTTTTGTCGCGCAGCGTGCCGAGCTGTTTTTGAAACAGCACCGTATCCAGCCGCGGCAGACGATCTTCCAGCCGCTGTTTGCGGTCGGTGTTAAAGAAGAACTCCGCGTCAGCCAGGCGTGGACGCACCACCTTTTCATTGCCGGCGATGATCTGCTGGGGGTCTTTCGACTCGATATTCGCCACAAAAATAAAGTGCGGCAGCAGGTTGCCCGCGGCATCGTAAACCGGGAAATACTTCTGGTCGCCTTTCATGGTGTAGACCAGCGCCTCCGCCGGCACCGCCAGAAACTTCTCTTCAAAGCGGGCGGTGAGCACCACCGGCCATTCCACCAGCGAGGTAACCTCTTCCAGCAGGCTCTCGCTCAGATCGGCCACGCCGCCTAACCGTTTGGCCGCCGCTTCCGCATCTCGGCGAATGGTCTCTTTACGCTGCAGATAGTCCGCCATCACCCGGCCGCGATCCAGCAGCACCTGCGGATACTGGTCGGCGTGCTCCAGGCTGATTTCCCGCTCGCCCATAAAACGGTGACCGCGCACGATGCGATCGGCGTCAATGCCGAGCACATTGCCCGCAATAACGCCGTCATCCAGCAGCAGCGTCACGGTGTGCACCGGCCGGATGAACTGGGTTTCATTGTCGCCCCAGCGCATCATTTTCGGGATCGGCAGCTTGCCCAGCGCGCGGCTGACCATAGCGCACAGCAGCTCTTGCACCGGCTGCCCCTTCACGCGGGCGCGATAGACCAGCCATTCCCCTTTATCGGTCGTGAGACGTTCGGCCTGGCTGACCGAAATGCCGCAGCCGCGCGCCCAGCCTTCGGCCGCTTTGGTGGGATTGCCGTCGGCATCAAACGCCTGTGCGATGGCGGGACCGCGCTTCTCGACGTCGCTGTCGGCCTGTGCGCCGCCGAGCGCGGCGACCTTGACCGCCAGCCGGCGCGGAGCGGCAAACCAGCTGACTTCGCCGTGGTCGACGTTGGCTGCATCGAGTTCGCCGCTGAGGTGGGTGGCAAAGGCTTCAGCCAACGCGCGCAGCGCCTTTGGCGGCAGCTCTTCCGTGCCGATTTCCACCAGAAAAGTGTGTTGCGTCATGGCTGCCTCTTAGTTCTCATTCTTCTTGCTCATCGGGAAACCCAGCGCTTCGCGTGAAGCGTAGTAGGCTTCCGCCACGGCCTTGGTCAACGTGCGGATCCGCAGGATATAGCGCTGGCGCTCCGTCACCGAGATGGCTTTGCGGGCATCGAGCAAATTGAAGCTGTGCGCCGCCTTCAAAATGCGCTCATAGGCCGGCAGCGGCAGCGGTTTTTCCAGGGCCAGCAGGCTTTGTGCCTCTTTTTCATACTGTTCAAAACAGGTGAACAGAAAATCCACATCGGCATATTCAAAGTTGTAGGTGGATTGCTCGACTTCGTTTTGGTGGAACACGTCGCCGTAGGTGGTACGACCCAGCGGCCCATCGCTCCATACCAAATCATAAACGCTGTCGACGCCCTGCAAATACATTGCCAAACGCTCAAGCCCGTAGGTGATCTCCCCCGTGACCGGCCGGCATTCCAGCCCACCCACCTGCTGAAAATAGGTGAATTGTGTCACTTCCATACCGTTCAGCCAGACTTCCCAACCCAGCCCCCAGGCGCCCAGTGTCGGGTTTTCCCAGTTGTCCTCCACGAAACGAATATCGTGAATAGTGGGATCCAGGCCAACTTCTCTCAGCGAACCGAGATATAATTCCTGGATATTCTCTGGCGAAGGTTTGATGATGACCTGAAACTGGTAGTAATGCTGCAGCCGGTTGGGGTTTTCACCGTAGCGGCCATCCGTCGGACGGCGCGAAGGCTGCACGTAGGCGGCGGCGATGGGCTCCGGGCCCAGCGCCCGTATACAGGTCATGGGATGGGACGTCCCCGCGCCGACTTCCATATCCAGCGGCTGGACGATAGTGCAGCCCTGGCGCGCCCAGTAATCCTGGAGCGTCAGGATCAGGCCCTGAAAGGTCTTGGGATCAAACTTTTGCATGTTGAATTCGCACGCGTTGCAAGTGGATGTAATGAGAAGGCGCCAGTATACCCTCTGGCGTTCAGATATACAGCCCGGATCCGGCAACAACTGCGAATACGCGCCGCAGAGTTAATCAAAACGGTCAGCGCCGCGCTTAATCGCCGAACGGCAGGAAGGTCTATGCAACGCCATTGGCAGCGGGACATCACCCGCGTCAGCGTCCAGCAACGACAGGGTGCGCAAGCGGAGGTCCCATGGTGATCCGCCCGCTGCGTCAGGAGGATTTGCCGGCGGTGCTCGCGCTGTGGCTTGAGAGCACCACCCGCGCGCATCCTTTTATTTCGCCTGCCTATTGGCAGGAGAGCCTGCCGTCGGTGCGCGACGAGTATCTGCCCGCCGCCCGGACTTGGGTGGTGGAACAGGACGCCTCTCTCGCCGGCTTTATCAGCGTGTTGCGCGGCAAGGTGGTGGGAGCGCTGTTCGTCGCGCCGGCCTATCAGCGGCGCGGTGTAGGGTTGGCGCTGATGACCATGGCGCAGCAGGCTTATCCCGCGCTGACGCTGGAGGTTTACCGGCTAAACCGCAACGCCTGCCGGTTTTATCATCACCGCGGCTTCTTTCCTATCGCACAGCGGCTTAACGGTGAAACCGGCCATCTCATCCTCCAACTGCACTGGTACGCCGGCGGTATAATGCACGCCGTCTCCCCTCCCTCATCCTGAGCGCCAGACCGGAACCGCTATCCTCCTGCGGCGTAGCCCAGGGTCCTCCGCGTTGCCCTCCCCGTGTCCGCATCTCCCGGCGGCGCGCCTGTTACCCGCGATGAAAAGTGGTATGCTGATTAATAATGAATCTGGTAATCACTGATTAATGGAGAATTCGATGAAGCCTGCTGTGATTTTGTACAAAGCCATCCCAGAAGATTTACGCCGACGTCTGGACGACCATTTCAGCGTCACGGCGTTTGACGGGCTCACCGACGACAATTTGCAGCAACATGCGCCGGCCCTGACGAAAGCGGTGGGTCTTATCGGCGCCGGTGGGAAGGTCGATGAGACTCTACTTGAGCGTATGCCGGCGCTAAAAGCCGCCTCGACAATCTCCGTGGGTTACGACAATTTCGATGTGCAGGCGTTGAGCGCACGCGGCGTACTTCTGATGCATACCCCGACCGTATTAACCGATACCGTGGCGGATACCTTGATGGCGTTGGTGCTCGCCACCGCGCGCCGGGTAGTGGAATCGGCGGAACGGGTCAAAGCCGGCGAATGGCAGCGCAGCATTGATGAAAACTGGTACGGCGTCAATGTGCATCATAAGACCCTGGGCGTGGTGGGCATGGGCCGCATCGGCATGGCGCTGGCGCAGCGCGCCCACGCCGGTTTTAATATGGATATACTTTATCATGCTCGCAGTCAGCACCCTGAAGCGGAACAGCGTTACGACGCCCGCTATTGCGAACTCGACACCCTGCTGGCACAAGCGGATTTCGTCTGCCTGATCCTGCCGTTAACGGAACAGACGCATCATTTAATCGACGCCGCCAAGCTGGCGAAAATGAAGCCCGGCGCCATCCTCATCAATGCGGGCCGCGGTCCGGTGGTGGATGAGGCGGCACTGATAACGGCGCTGGAAAACCGCACTCTCTTTGGCGCCGGGCTGGATGTGTTCGAGCAGGAGCCGCTGCCGGTGACGTCGCCGCTGCTGCGCCTGCCCAATGTCGTAGCACTGCCGCATATCGGCTCCGCCACCCATGAGACGCGCTACAACATGGCCGCCGACGCGGTGAATAATCTCATCACCGCCCTCACCGGTCGGGTAGAGAAAAATTGCGTCAACCCGGAGATCCTCCCCGGCCATTAACGCTACAGCGCCGCCGGCGACGGCCAATCCCAGGCCCGGCGGCGCGACAACCGCCGCGGCGCCGACAGCCGCTCGCGGTGAGCGCGACATGTTTCTTACGCTTGACTGAGGGCGATGAGGCTGCGGTTTAAGCTGTCGATGCTAAGATTACCGCCTATGCTGTTTGCTATTCGCGCAACAAAGGAACCGGCCAGTAATGAAAGGAAAGAAGAATGAGCGTAAGTGAGACACAGCTGAAGGCGACCTCTTACCTGTTGATGTTTCTTTTTATCACCCTGATCATCCCGCTGCATCTGTTTCCCTGCTTCATCGCCGGCTTTCTGGCGTATGAGGTGATCATTTCCCTGACGCCGTGGTTTGAACGTCTGGTCGGCAGCGGCCGCGCACGCTGGGTCGTGGTAACCCTGATTGCCGCATTTGTGGTGATTGCCATGACGCTGGGTATCGTGAGCCTGGTAAGCTTCCTGACCTCGGATATTCAGCGCGGTATCGACATTACCGCCGAAACCAACCGCATTTTCTCCGATGTGAAGAATCGCATCCCCGATTATCTCCCCTCGTTCCTGCCTGAAAGCGCGGAGGAGCTTAAAGATCAGCTGTTTGCCCTGGTCGAGTCCAATTTAATTATTATCCGCAACATGGGCCGCACTTTCCTGCACGGGCTGATTACCATTTTTATCGGCCTCATTATCGGCGCGGTCATTTCGCTGAATAAGCCGTCCGGTCGCAACACCTACTTTACGCAGCAGTTGCTGGAGCGCCTGCATTATCTCTCGCAGGCGTTTCGCAATATCGTCTTCGCCCAAATTAAAGTGTCGCTGGTCAATACCCTGCTGACGTCGATGATGATTTTGGTGCTGTTCCCGCTGTTTGGCGTGCATCTGCCGCTGGGCAAAACGCTGATTGTGGCGACCTTTATCTTCGGCCTGCTGCCGATTATCGGTAATCTCATTTCCAATTTCATGATTATCATCTCGGCGCTCTCCATCTCTTTGAGCGTGGGGGGGATAATGGTGCTGTACCTGATCTTGATTCACAAGTTGGAGTATTTCCTCAATGCCGAGATCGTCGGCAGCCGCATCAATGCCAAATCCTGGGAGCTGCTGCTGGCGATGCTTATCTTTGAGGCGGCGTTTGGTCTGGAAGGGTTGGTGGCGGCGCCGATTTATTACGCTTACCTGAAAACCGAATTGCGGGCGCGGGAGCTTATCTGACCGGCGATAGCCCGCGCTCATGCCTGGCGCCGCTCCTGAGCGGTCCCGCCCGGCGGTGTCGTACCGCTTTCTGGGTAAAAAGGGGGTTGCCAGCGGCGCGCGAGCAGGTAAGGTGTCAGTCTGGCCCGCTACGAACCGCAGTTTAACGCTATGACTTTTTCCCGCTTCGGCAACAAATTTACCCGCCATTCCGGTATCGCCCAACTGATGGACGACATGAACGAAGGCCTGCGCACCCCCGGCGCCATTATGCTCGGCGGCGGTAACCCGGCGGCGATCCCCGCGATGGAACACTATTTTGATGGCCTGTGGCGCGAGATGCTCGACGACGGCACCCTGAATGAGGCGTTGTGCAACTATGACGGCCCGCAAGGCAAAGATACGCTCCTGACCGCGCTGGCCGCCCTGCTGCGCAAGGAATTCGACTGGCCTATCACCGCAGCCAATATCGCACTGACCAACGGTAGTCAGAGCGCCTTTTTCTATTTATTTAATCTGTTTGCCGGTCGCGGTGAAGACGGCACGCTGCGCCGGGTCTTGTTCCCGCTGGCCCCGGAATATTTTGAATCACCCCGGATAAATTAGAGTCTATACTTTAAAAGTGGAGGTCTCTATGACAACGACCAAACGTTACTCTCCGGAAGTCCGTGAACGGGCAGTTAATCTAGTGCTGGAAACTCAGCATGAGCA
>NZ_FRDB01000089.1 GCF_900143145.1 Candidatus Sodalis sp. SoCistrobi | reverse complement strand
TGCTCATGCTGAGTTTCCAGCACTAGATTAACTGCCCGTTCACGGACTTCCGGAGAGTAACGTTTGGTCGTTGTCATAGAGACCTCCACTTTTAAAGTATAGACTCTAATTTATCCGGGGTGATTCATCCCGGGCGATGATGTAATAGCGATACGTCGTGCCGGCCGCGAGTCCGGTATCCTTATAACTTAACTGCGAAACCGGCAGGGTTATCAGAGCCACCCCATCACGATAAACAATGTAATTTCCCATGCGGCTGGCATCCGCCGATGCTCCCCACATCAGGCTCACGCTGTCGGCGCCTACCCCCATGCTATGCAAGTTTTTCGGGGCCGCTGGCGGGGCGTCGGGCAAGGTTTGGTCAGTCGTGCTTATTTCCAAAGCCTGACTCTGGGCGGATTCAACACCCTGTGCATTGACCGCGCTTACGCTGTAACGATAGCGCGTATTTTCTGTCAAACCGGTGTCGATAAAACCCGGTTGGGTAGCCGCATAAATAAGGCTACCGTCGCGGTACAATCGATACCCCCCTACGGCCGTCGCCGTGGTATTCCATGCCAACGTTATGGCATTGCTGGTAATTTCGGTGGCGCGCAGACCATTAGGCGGTACCGGCGTGACTTCGCCGTTATCATCACCGCCAATAAAGTCCACATCGATCACTTGGTAAAAGGCATTACCCGTATTCGCCACTTCCCATACGGCCAAAATGACGTGATAGCCTGAACGCTGCGGCAACATGACATCATGTACCGTCGGGTCAGGCGGAGTCAGCGCCGCACCGTTGCTCCAGAAAGGCTGCTCGGTAAGCTCAACTTTAAAAAACGGCTGCGCGTCAAATTGGGCACGGCTTAATGGCGCGCTGGGGTCCCAGTCCTGGCGGGTAATGAAATAATTCCAGCGCCGGGTCAAATGTACTGCGCTGTAAGTCCAGGAAAACTTTAACAGCTCACCGGCAGCGACTTTATGTTTCTCCCAATGGGTGCCCGGCTCATCCAGGAATTCGCCATTGCCCTGGTTAGCGCTGGCAATTTTACCGTCCGGCGGCGGTAGCATATTATTGATGTCCGTCGGCGCGACAGGATCGGCAAGACCTGAGGTGAGAGCGGGAAAGAATTTACCGGCTTCGCGCTGGTTTAATTGTCCGGTGTCGAGTTTGCCCTGTTGCCAGGCAATATAGGCGCGCGAGGCAGGTGTAGGCACATGCCCATGGCGCAGCGCCGGCTGTGCAGCATATTTACTCACGCTGATAGTGTTTGACATTTAAAGTCCGCCTCCTTGGCGTTAATGATGTTAATAGATACGACCGGGTAGGTGAAATAACTTTTCCCGTTGCCGCAGGCTCTTAGAGGGATCTATTTTCCCGTCGTTTATGAAGGAGAGTAAATCGTCATTATATAAAGCAATGACAATCTATTTCATTATTGACAATGAACACCATCGGATGCGTTTGTGCCGTGAGTTAATAAACAATCGCGCGCAATATGCCTCTTGCCCTGGATAATTCCATTGCCCTATGTCGTCTTAAGCGCGTGCGGAAAATGACATCGGCATGTCGATGGCGTTGATTGGCGCGAGCGTTGGTTAACGCTGGCGTTGGCCTTGGCCTTGGCGTTGGCAGAATAATGGCCCTTGGTTCCTGCCGGGCTGACCCCCTGCGCCTCCATCCCGTTCCCCCTTGTGCATGCCGTATCGCCGATCGCCGTCAGCCGTTTACCGTTCTCTATTTACCGTTGCACCATTTGCGTTCTCTTGGCAAAAGCAAAGGAACATGACGCGCAACGCGTCATGTTAAACGAAACAACAACGAATAATAAATAATAATGAGAATGGTTATCATTAGTGTTTACTTAAAAACATTCCCCGCTTATGCTACCGGCTGTTTGCACGTTGTCTCGCTGTATGGCCTTTTAGGGAATGTCTAGTCTATGAAAAACAAAGCAAAATATTTTATGTCCGCCGTGACGTTATCGCTGCTGCTGTCCTCGGTATCGGTAGCCGCAGCCGATAAATTCAAGGTCGTCACCACTTTTACCGTGATTGCGGATATGGCGAGAAACGTCGCCGGTGATGCGGCCGACATCCAATCTATCACCAAGCCCGGGGCGGAAATTCATGAATACCAACCGACACCGGGGGATATCCAGCGCACACAGGGAGCGCAATTGTTGTTGTCGAATGGACTGGATTTGGAACGCTGGTTCGAGAAATTTTATCAGCAGTTACATGATGTGCCTGACATCGTCGTTTCGCAAGGGGTGATCCCCATCGGTATCGTCGAGGGCCCCTACAGTGGATTACCGAATCCGCACGCCTGGATGTCCCCGGATAATGCCATCATTTATGTCAACAATATCCGTGATGCGCTGGTGAAATACGATCCCGCGCACAGCCAAACCTATAAGGAAAATGCGGAAGTTTACAAACAGAAAATTACCGCTGAAATCGCTCCTGTAAAAGAAAAATTGGCGCAAATCCCCGCGTCTCAACGTTGGCTGGTGACCAGTGAGGGCGCATTTTCCTATCTTGCCCGGGACTTTGGCCTTAAAGAACTCTATCTCTGGCCGGTTAACTCCGATCAGGAAGGTACACCACAGCAAATCCGCAAAGTCGTGGACACCGTCAAAAAATACCGTATTCCGGCCGTATTCAGCGAGAGCACCGTTTCCGATAAACCGGCGCGTGAAGTCGCACGTGAGACCGGCGCCCATGATGGCGGCGTTTTGTATGTGGATTCCTTAAGCGAGCCCACCGGGCCGACGCCAACCTATCTTGATTTGCTGCGCGTCACGGCGGATACCGTGGCGGAAGGCATGACCGCCGGGGTTAAGCATGATTGAGCACGGCGGATCCACCCTCACTGTTGCGCCGGGGGGCGCAACAGCACTTGATGTCAGCCGGGCGACGGTGATTTACCGCAACGGCCATCTGGCGTTAAAACAGGCGACATTTGCTATACCGCGTGGGGTGATTGCGGGTCTGGTCGGCGTAAATGGTTCCGGCAAATCTACGCTCTTTAAATCAATCATGGGGTTTATTACCCTGGCCAGCGGCGAAATCAGCGTCATGGGCCACCCGCCGGCCAAGGCGTTGAAACGGCATCTTGTCTCCTACGTTCCTCAGTCGGAAGAAGTGGACTGGAACTTTCCTGTGCTGGCGGAGGATGTGGTCATGATGGGCCGCTACGGCCATATGGGAATGATGCGTATCGCGCGTCAGGCAGACAGGGATGCCGTGGCATGCGCTTTGGAACGTGTTGGCATGAGCGGGCTGCGAAAACGTCAGATTGGCGAGCTCTCCGGCGGTCAGCGTAAACGGGTTTTTTTGGCGCGGGCCATTGCCCAGGATGGCCAACTGATTCTGTTGGATGAACCTTTTACGGGTGTCGATCTGAAAACGGAAAAACAGATCGTCACCCTGCTGCGCAGTCTGCGCGATGAAGGCCGGACCATCCTGGTCTCCACCCATAATCTCGGTTCGGTGCCGACGTTTTGCGACATGACCGTATTGGTGAAAGGGACGGTGATGGCTTGTGGACCGACCCGGGAAATCTTTACCCGAAGCAATATCGAGCGTGCCTTTGATGGCGCGCTGCATCAGCTTGCCTGGGACGATAATCTATTGACGCCGGAAGCCCGCTGAGGAATGTATGCTTGACGTTTTACTTGAGCCTTTCACCTACGATTATATGCGCAATGCCATGTGGGTTTCCGCATTGGTCGGCGGCGTTTGCGCCTTTCTTTCCTGTTATCTGATGCTTAAAGGATGGTCCCTGATGGGGGATGCGTTGTCGCATTCCATTGTCCCCGGCGTCGCCGGCGCCAGGATGTTAGGCATGCCGTTATCGGCCGGCGCGTTTCTCGCCGGCGGTCTGGCCGCTTCCGCCATGCTGTTTATCAATCAGCGTACCAAGTTGAAAGAAGATGTGATTATCGGTCTGACCTTCTCGTCCTTCTTTGCTTTCGGGCTGTTTATGCTGTCGCTGCGGCCTGCCGCCATGAATATCGAGACGATCATGCTGGGCAACCTGCTGGTCATTGCGCCATCTGATATCGTGCAATTGGCGCTGATTGGCGTCGTCTCGCTGGCCATTTTGCTGCTTAAGTGGAAAGACCTGATGGTGGTGTTCTTTGATGAGAATCACGCCCGTTCCATCGGCGTCAATCCGGTAAGGCTGAAATGCTTGTTCTTCACCCTGCTGGCCGCCTCTACGGTTGCCGCGCTGCAAACGGTCGGCGCCTTTCTGGTCATTTGCATGATAGTCACCCCCGGCGCCACCGCCTGGTTGCTGACCGATCGGTTCCCGCGCTTGCTGATGGTGTCGGTGCCGATGGGGGCGCTCACCAGCTTCGTCGGCGCTTATAGCAGTTACTATCTGGACGGCGCCACGGGCGGGTTGATCGTTTCGCTGCAAACCCTCCTCTTTTTGCTGGCATTCGTTCTGGCGCCGCGGCACGGTTTATTGGCTTCCCGTAAACGTGCCCGCATCGAGTTAAGGAAATAAGGATGAGCCTGACAGATACTTTGCTGATGCCCTTCCACTTTGTTTTCATGAATAATGCGTTCATGATTGTGCTGCTGATTGCCGTTCCCGCCTCGCTGCTGTCGTGCCTGATGGTCTTGAAGGGGTGGGCGCTGATGGGCGACGCCATGAGCCATGCGGTATTTCCGGGCGTCATCGTCGCCTATATGGTGGGCCTGCCGCTGGCGGTCGGTGCTTTCGTGGCGGGTCTGGTGTGCGCCATGACCACCGGTTTTTTGAAAAACAACAGCCGAATCAAACATGATACGCTGATGGGTATCGTATTTTCCGGCATGTTTGGCATGGGGCTGGTGATGTATGTCAAAGTGCAATCCACGCTGCATCTACAGCATATTTTATTTGGCGATATGCTGGGGATTGGTGCGGATGATCTTATCGAGGCGGCGCTCATCTCCGCCGCTACGGTGCTGTTTATCGCCGTTAAATGGAAAGATCTGGTATTGCAAACCTTTGACGCGGTCCAGGCCAAAGCCTCCGGACTCAGTGTGCGACTGTTACATTACGGTCTGCTGTGCTTCCTGGCGCTGACGATCGTGGCGGCGCTGAAAGCGGTGGGGATCATTTTGTCGGTCTCATTATTAATTGCCCCCGGGGCGATAGCCTTCCTCATTACCCGAAAATTCTGGTCAATGATGCTGGCTTCCGTCGCCATTGCCATTACCGGCGGCTTTTTGGGCGTGTACGTGTCTTTCTTCCTGGACAGCTCGCCGGGGGCGACGATCGTATTGTTCTTCACCCTGATGTTTGCCGCGGTCTTTTCCATCAACGAGTTGCGTAACTACCGTCTGCGTTGTACGGCATAACCCCCACCGTAAATGCCCCTGCCGCCAACGGCGGGGCATGCCCGTTTTAGCCGCCATCGTGCAATGGTGCCCAGCGGCGCTGCAGATAGTTTACCGCCGCGGCGGTCTGTGGCTGGCTGAGATAGGACTCACTGAACAGAATGGTGCCGTTAATCTCAGGTAGCGCCTCGTTAATATCCAACTGCCTCCTTAACTCCGCGACCCCCTCCGCCACGCCCCAATCCGGTTCCGCTTTGGTCGGACTGCCTATTTTATACAGCGCTATGCCAATATAGAGCCGGGTGTGGGTGTGGCGAACCACCTCCGACCACCATTTGGCTAGTACATCATAGCGCACGATCTGGCGCCCCACCGGCCAGTACAGCTGCGGGGCAATATAGTCCAGCAAACCCCTTTCTACCCACAGCCGGGTGTCGGCGTAAGCGGTATCATACGCAGGCCCCCCGCCCTGGGTAGCCGAGCCGCGGGGATCATCCGCCGCGTTGCGCCAAACGCCGGCGGGGCTGATGCCAAAAGCAACCTGCGCGTTAAGGGATTTTATTGCCTGGGACACTTGCTGGACCATCAGTAAGGTATTGTTGCGCCGCCAGTCGGCTTTGTCAGAAAACCCCTGGCCGTACAGGCGGTAAGTGGCATCGTCATCCAGCCGGGAATCCGGGGTTTCATAATAGAAATAATCGTCGAACTGGATGCCATCGATCGGGTAATTTCTGACCAGTTCGGTCACCACGCTGACGATCCATTGGCGCACATCGGGCACGCCGGGATCAAGGACGTAACGGCCGCTGGCAATGCGGATCCAGTCGGGATGTAGCGCATAAACGCTGGCCGGTGATGCTCTCAGCGTGGCCCTCAGCGCAGCGGCGGTCTCGGGTCTGGTGTTCAGCGTGACCCGATAGGGGTTGAGCCAGGCGTGGACTTTTATGCCTCTTTTGTGGGCCTCGGCCAGCATAAACGCCAGCGGATCGTAACCCGGATCGCGACCGACCGTCCCCGTAAGAACCTCCGACCACGGTAACAGGGCGGAGCGATAAAGGGCACTACCGTCGGGCTTGACCTGAAAAAACACCGTGTTAATGCCAATCCTTACCATATTGTCCAGCTTGGCGACCAGCGCGCTTTGCTGCTGTTGGATCCGTTGCGCGTCGCTTACTGCCTCAAGCGTCGAAGGTGCGGGCCAGTCGAGTCCGTAAACGGTGCTCAACCAAACGCCGCGCATCTCGGGCGCCTGGGTTTGACGGGGTGGCGGCGGCGGGAGCTCCGCCACGCGTTTTTGCTCACAGCCGGCAAGCCCCGCCAGCCAAACGAAGAACACCAGCCAAAAACCCTTTCCTTTGTTACGCCGCACTGTTATCTCCCCGCAATAATGCCTGAAATACCTGAATACACCGCAGCACAGGCCGGGCGCCGCGCATACCGCCTGCGCTTAGCGCTGGCGCCAGACCTCCGCACGCGCCAGCCCAAACCGTGAAACCAGCCGGCACCGCCTCTGGCGTACATCGCTCTGGGTTACCAACTGAGCCCAAACCCGCGGGGGTAAGCGACAGTACCGGTATTGGTCTTCTCATCATAATGATGCCAGGTGTTAACCGGCAGTTTCCCCCGCGGCGAACGTTGACCCGTTAACACCTCGGCCAGCGAGATCATGGCATGGCTGCCCCAAACGCCGTTGTTATAGCCATAATAGGAATAGGCGGCGACAGCGGCGTCAACATCCGCGGCATAATTGACGATGTCGTAAGGCGCGCGCAGGGATAAATGAATACGCGTTTTCCCTTGCGCCGCCGCGTAGCGCAGCCAGGCAAGGTAGCGATCGCTGGTTTCATCAGGTTGTGGTTTGTAAGGCAGCGTCGCGCTCTCCACAGGCGAAAAGGCGGTTGACAGCATGCCGAGCATAAAAACGTCGCTGTGGGCGATTTTCGCTTTGACCTCTGCGTCCGTCAAATCCGATTCTTTCGCCGCCTCCACCGAATGATACCCCTCCTGCGCCATTACCGCCGCAATGCCCTGCGCCTGCTCCCCCCATGGCGTCAGCACAAAATAGCGCTGAGTTTTGTCCGTTAAGGGCAACGTCGCGCCCTGATTGATAACGACGGTAATCGCCCGATCGGTAATGCGCTTTTCCAGCGCCTGTCCTTCGGCCACGGGTTGCGGCACCGTGTCGCGCGCGGTGCCCAGCAGGTGATAACGCTGCTTCAGCGCCAGAATGCGCGCAACGGAAGCATCAATATCCGCTTCATCGATAAGCCCTTGTTTGACCTTCTGCGCTATCAGCGCGATCATCTGCGCAAGGTGTGGCGCCTGGGCTGGCGAGGCAATACTTATCGGCATCAGGGCGATATCGACGCCGGCGGTAAAGACCCGTTGGAGCGCCTCATCCTGGCTGAAATGGTCAGTAATGGCGCCCATGTCCAACGCATCCGACAATGTCACGCCGGTAAAGCCCAACTGGCGGCGCAGTATGTCGGTCTGTATTTGCCGCGACATCGTGGCGGGGACGATAATATCCACACCGTGGCGGTTGCGTACCCGCGTATCGTCCAACGCCGGGTATTGAATATGGGCCGTCATAATCATCTCTGGCGGCGTTTGCTGAGCAATGGCGTGCTGGTAAGGGGCAATATCAATGGCAAACGCGTCCTGACGGTTGCGGTCAACCCGGGGCAAAGCGGTATGTGAATCGGTGGCGGTGGCGCCATGGCCAGGAAAATGCTTATAGACGCTTATCATGTGTTGCTGATGCATCCCCGCGAGCGTTTTCTCCGCCAGCGTGATAACCGTCGCGACGTCATCGCTGAAACTGCGCACATTGATCACCGGGTTGAACGGATTGGTATTGACGTCAACGACCGGTGCAAAGTTGACATTGATCGCCAAAGTTAGCATATCGCTGGCCAATTGTTGCGCCTGTTCACGGGCAAGGTCGCTGTCAGCGCCGCCTTCGCACGCCGCCGCCAGCGCCATATTGCCGGGGAAGGCAACATATTCACCACGGGGAAGGCGAAATAAGTTTCCACCCTCATTATCTGTACCAATAAATAGTCGAATATTACCGCTGACCTTTAATCCCGCATACCAGCTCGTCAATGCCTGTATTTGTGCTTTATTCTGTAAATTGTTGGCAAACAGGATCACGCCGCCGATATGATTATCGCCAATTATCTTTGCAATGGTGTCATCGGGTGCCACCATATCCCGTTTATTATTGCCGTTAGCGTCCCAGTAACGGAAATCAAGCATGATTTTCTGACCAATTTTTTCTTCTAAGCTCATTGCGTCGATTAGCTGTCTTATGTCCATTTATGCGCTCCTCGTTGGTTGCACTGCGCGATAATCTGGCGAATCATGTCATTTAAAAAGACACCAGCGCAAGATCATTGTGCCAGTGTATGGCTTTAGACAACATAAGGTTATAAATATATTAAACAGCTAATAAACGATTGATAGAAATATAACTGCACAGGGAAATAGATTACTTCCTTCTTTATTATCGTTTCCCAATAACATGACGCTTTATGACCGCCGTGCTGCAGGTTTTGTCACAACGAGGGGTTTTTCTGTCGCCGGCGGAACAGACTGTTGACTGCGGTACCATGACCACGTTGAACGAGGTAATACAGATACAGGCGGTTGCGCATGCTGATGCCATTACGGCGACAGGCTATGCCACTGCGGCGACTCGCTATGCCACCGCGGCGACAGGCTATGCCACCGCGGCGAGACACAATTGCGCCCTCACCATAAGACCATGACACGCGCCGTAGACGCGTGGAAGCGCTATCGCCGCCTAGCGCTGGGAGTGCGCAGCTACAGACCAAAATCGCCTCAGGAAGGCGGCAAGCGGCGAAAAATCATTGTTATCGCCGCGCCAGGCGATGACGCCATCCGGGCGGATCAGCAGCAGAGCCTGCGCCGCGTCGTTGGCCAAGCCGTAATGATCGAACACATCCTTACGTGTCACCGTTACCACACCCGGATGCCCACCGACCGTCAGTCGGGCCACCAGCGTGGCGTTAACGAATTCCCCTGTCAGTCCGTCCAGGGTCTCTAACAGTGCGGCCGCCTGCGGCGGCGATAATCGTTTACGGGACAAAAACAGCACCTGGAAGGTAAATCCAGTCAGCCAATCAAACAGATCTTGATGTCGGCTGAGCTGAGCATTGGGCGCCCGCATCCCGGGTCTGGCGGGGGCATTGGCAGGTCCTGACGGGGCGATAAAGGGGTTTTCGCCGTAGCGGATGTCCAACTGACCGAAGCGGCGAAACGCTTTCCCCTGAACAAACGCAAGGTGCGACGCCGGGCCGACAACGACCGGCGCCAGTGCATCCCTCAGGCGGGCGCGCCAGCCGCTCTGCCCAGCGGCCAGGCTGAAGAGTTTGTCGGTAAAGGCGATAGTCTCACGCGCCACGGGCAACCGTTCGCTTTCATAAGTCGCCAGCAAACTTTCCGGTGCGCCGTGCTGTAACACAGCCGCCAGTTTCCAGGCCAGATTGGCGGCATCTTGCAACCCGGTGTTCATTCCTTGCCCCCCCGCCGGGGAATGGATGTGGGCGGCGTCTCCCGCCAGGAAAGTGCGCCCGACGCGATACCTGTCCACGCAGCGATGGTGGGTGCGAAATTTCGTCAGCCATTGTGCATCGTCAAGTGTCACGGGCACCTGCGCCACGGAGGAAAAGGCGCGCTGCAGCTCATCCAGCTCAAGGGGCGCCGCAGCGGCGTCCCCCGCTTCCCTCGTCCCGCCGCGCTGGTCGCTGCCGGCAGCAGCGCTGCTCGCGGCGCCATTATCGGCACCGATGTCGGTCGTCATCACGCGTGATAGACCGCTGCCCGCCAGCGGGAGAAAAAGTCCAATGCGCTCACCATGCATGAAGATACGAAAGTGATCATGGCCATTTTCCCACTTGACCCGAACATCTCCCAACAGAAAGTTTTGCGCATACGGCGCGCCGTCAAACGACAGGTCATGGAGGTGGCGCACCGTGCTGTGACCGCCGTCCGCGCCCACCACATAGGCTGCGCGTAAGCGAGATGTCTCGCCGCCCTGGCGTATTTCAACATCGACGCCTTCAGCGTCGGATACCAGCCCCACCAACTCGACTCCGCGCTCAACCTGCCCGCCGCCGCTGGCGAGGGCGTCCAGTAACGTCTGTTCCGTTTCCGATTGCGGGATCATAAGAATAAAAGGAAAAGGGCTATCGTCAATGGCGCACAGATCGTAATTCAGCCCTCCCGCGCGCCGGCCAGCAATGTGGAAATCAATTTGCTGCGTTATGATGCCCTTGGCCAATAACGCCTCACTCAGACCCAATGATGCAAATAGCTCCAGCGAACGAGCCGACATGACGGCGGCGCGGGATTCTCGACTGGGTGCCAAGGCCTTGTCGATGATACGGAATGAAATACCGCGCCGTTGAAGCAGAAATGCGGTCATAAACCCCGTTGGCCCCGCGCCTACGATTATTACGTCGCAATCATGGTGTGGCATTATCTCGCTCCTTTGGCGTCAGTCGCTACAGGCTGGCAGCCGGTGGGTGTGTTTGCCGCTGTGCCGGATACGCGTTCATGTCAGTTAATAATTATCGCCAACTTTATCCGACTCATTATTTATATAGCTATAGGTATAGCCTAAACAGCATAGGTATCTACACATTTATCGTGATACCTGTTATTACTTTGCAGAATGATTTCAACCTATCTGTTGGCGGGATTGACTCTCGCCTTACCCGCCGATATCAGACGCGGGTTAAACAGCATATGAC
>NZ_FRDB01000385.1 GCF_900143145.1 Candidatus Sodalis sp. SoCistrobi | reverse complement strand
CACGTTAACGTCGGTACTATCGGCCACGTTGACCATGGTAAAACGACCCTGACCGCCGCCATCACCACCGTTCTGGCCAAGGCCTACGGCGGTAGCGCGCGCGCATTCGATCAGATCGACAACGCGCCGGAAGAAAAGGCCCGTGGTATCACCATCAACACCTCGCACGTTGAATACGATACCCCGACTCGCCACTACGCCCACGTAGACTGCCCGGGACACGCCGACTATGTGAAAAACATGATCACCGGCGCGGCGCAGATGGACGGCGCTATTCTGGTCGTAGCTGCTACCGATGGCCCGATGCCGCAGACTCGCGAACACATCCTGCTGGGTCGCCAGGTCGGCGTACCGTACATCATCGTGTTCATGAACAAATGCGACATGGTCGATGACGAAGAGCTGCTGGAACTGGTTGAAATGGAAGTGCGCGAACTGCTGTCGCAGTACGACTTCCCGGGCGACGACACGCCGGTTATCCGTGGTTCAGCGCTGAAAGCGCTGGAAGGCGACGAAGCCTGGACCGCCAAGATCATCGAACTGGCAGAAGCGCTGGACAGCTACATCCCGGAACCGGAACGCGCCATTGACAAGCCGTTCCTGCTGCCGATCGAAGACGTGTTCTCCATCTCCGGCCGCGGTACCGTGGTCACCGGTCGTGTAGAGCGCGGCATCGTCAAAGTGGGTGAAGAAGTGGAAATCGTCGGCATCAAAGACACCACCAAAACTACCTGCACCGGCGTTGAAATGTTCCGTAAACTGCTGGACGAAGGCCGTGCCGGTGAGAACGTGGGCGTCCTGCTGCGCGGTACCAAGCGTGATGACGTTGAGCGTGGTCAGGTTCTGGCCAAGCCGGGCTCGATCAAGCCGCACACCCAGTTTGAATCGGAAGTGTATATTCTGAGCAAAGACGAAGGCGGCCGCCACACGCCGTTCTTCAAAGGCTACCGCCCGCAGTTCTACTTCCGTACCACTGACGTGACCGGTACCATCGAACTGCCGGAAGGCGTTGAAATGGTGATGCCTGGCGACAACATCAAGATGGTTGT
>NZ_FRDB01000024.1 GCF_900143145.1 Candidatus Sodalis sp. SoCistrobi | reverse complement strand
CATAGGTATCTACACATTTATCGTGATACCTGTTATTACTTTGCAGAATGATTTCAACCTATCTGTTGGCGGGATTGACTCTCGCCTTACCCGCCGATATCAGACGCTGGTTAAACAGCATATGACGCCCGCGGCTCTTCTTGCTTCTGCGGTTAAAGACCTCGCAAGTGCTCAAAAATCAACTTTCGCAACTACCCAAGCTGTCTGGCGTTTTCTGAATAATAAGCGAATTAGCTTCAGTCAACTCAATGAGCCAATTATTTCGCTAGCACTTGAGCAAATTTCGCTTAGCCCGCATCCATACGCTCTCGTTGTTCATGATTGGTCACGTTTACAATTTCTTTACCATCATGCCAAATACGGACGCTTAAAAATGACGCACGGTGGCGATGTTGGATATGAACTTCAAAGCAGCTTGCTGGTTGATGCTGGCACGGGTTTGCCAATAGCGCCTCTATCTCAGACACTTACCGATGCAACCGGTTGTCATTCAACGTTGGCGGAAGGACTGTCCGAACGGCAGACACATATGGACGCCTTGACGACCGATATTGCCCGTGTGGAATCGCTTAATATAGGTAAAAAGCTGATTCATATAATTGATAGAGAGGGTGACTCTATTGGACATATGCGGACGTTGAGTACTCAAGGAATATGCTGGCTTATCCGAGGAAAAGAAGGACATGGTGCAGAGTGGCAAGGTAATTCATTGAAAATTGGTGAGATTGCTGCTCTTCTGCCATACAACGGATGCGGACAGGTAGACTGGAAAGGGAAAAAAGCTGATATGGAAATCAGTGAAACCTCGATAGTCATAACCCGAGCTGCGCAGCAGAAGCGTAAAGATAAAGAAACCGGCCGCCGCATAAAAATCCAACCTGGAGAGCCTCTGACGGTCAGATTGGTTGTTGTTCGGCTTACGGATGATCTCGGTAATGTGGTGGGACGCTGGACGCTGCTTACAAACGTTTGCAGCGAGATCACCTGCGAGGAAGTAGCTCGTTGGTATTACTGGCGCTGGAATATTGAATCATTTTTTAAGTTGCTGAAAGGTGCCGGACATGACGTAGAAACATGGCTTCAGCGCAGCGCGCCAGCCGTACTACGCAGGTTGTTAATAGCCAGTATGGCTGCTGTTCTGGTATGGCGGCTGCAACGCGCTGAAGGAGAAGAAAATGCGGCAGCCCGCCAGCTGATATGTCGCTTGTCAGGACGACAGCAAAAGCGAGGCCGCAGAGAGAGCGCTCCTGCTCTGCTCGCTGGCCTATCCATCTTGTTGAATACACTAAAATTATTATCGGAATATAGTCTGGAAGAACTTACTCATTTAGCGAGAGTTGCTCTTAAGCCTCCTCCCTGATGTGTAGATACCTATGCCTTCAATGCGCGCCGCGGGATAGGTAACTGCCGCGCGCTCAAGCATCGCGCTGGCCGCCTGCGCCACTTCCGCCGCGTTGCGTAGCGCGAGCATCACCCCCTGCACGTCGGATTTATGGGCGATATCAGCGGACCGCAGTTTTAGCGCCACCGGATAGCCGAGACCTTCGCTGAGCCTTACCGCGTCGTCGCTGTCGGCGGCGATCCAGGTGGGCAACGTTTTGATACCATAGGCTTCAACGATGGGCCTGACTTCGTGGGTTTCCAGTCGGGTAACGCCCTGATCCAGCGCTTCGCGTATCATCTGGTGGACGTGGGCGGCATCGACGGTCAACCCGGCCGGCAGCGCTGGCGTTTCCATCAGTTGCCGCTGATTACGCCGGTATTCCGCCATGTGCATAAAAGCTGTCACCGCCCCTTCGGGGGTACGGTAGGTCGGTAGGCCCGCCTCGGTGAATAGCCGGCGCGCCTGCTGAGAAGAATACTCGCCGCTCCAGTTGGTCAGTAGGGTAACCGGCCCGGAGCGGGCGGCATCGGCAAGCGTAGCAATCACCTCGCGGGCGGTTTCGCTGCTGGGCGCGGCGGCGCTCGGGGCATGGATTATCAGCAGCGCATCGAAATCCTTACTGCCCATCAGCGCCGACAGCGCGGCGCGGTAACGTTCCGGCGTCGCATCATCGGCGAGATCCAGCGGATTGCCGGGTGTTAACGTCGCCGGTAACGCGTGCGCCAGCGCCGCCAGGGTGGCGTCATCCGGCGCCGCCAACCGGCCGTGACGGCGCAACAGCTCATCCAGCGCCAGCGCGGCGGGCGCAATACCATTGCTGATAATCATTAAGCGTTCGCCGCGCAGGGGGCGCATATGGCTTAAGGTTTCTACCGCCGAAAACAGTTCGTGGGTGTCGCGTACCCGCAGCAGCCCGGCCCGTTGAATGGCGGCGTCATAGGCGGCATCGCGGCCGGGAGGGTAGTTGAGCAGCCGCTGCGCCTGGATGGTGCGGCCGCTTTTAATCACCAAAATCGGTTTGTTGCGTGCCGCGCCACGGGCGGCAGAAAGAAAGCGTCGGGCGTCGGAGAGATGCTCCAGGTGCAGAAGTATCGCGCTGGTCTTACCGTCGCGCGCCAGAAAATCCAGCATATCGTCGACATCGATATCAATGCTGTCGCCGAGAGCGATAAAGTAGGAAAACCCGATGGCGCGCTGCTGCGCCCAGTCGAGCACGGTATTGGACACCGCCGCCGACTGCGAGATAAACGCCAATTTACCGCGATGGATGGGCACCGGCGAAAAGCTGGCGTTCAGGCCCTGCCACGGCGCCAGCAGCCCCAAACTATTGGGTCCCAGCAACCGCATGCCGAAACGCTGAGCACAGGCGCGCAGGTCGTCGAATTGCGTCGCCGGCGCCGACAGCACGATGGCCGTCTTGCAGCCTCGTTCACCTAAAGCGGTAAGCAGGTCCACATTGCGTCGGCCGTGGGTACACACTACCGCCAAATCCGGCGTCACCGGCAGCGCCGCCACCGAGGGATAGCTGAGCACGCCGCAGACCGCCGGGTATTTCGGCGTCACCGGCAGCACCGGCCCGCTGAAACCGCCGTCAAGCAGATTGCGCATCATCAGATTGCCGGCGCGGCCGGGTGTGTCCGATGCACTAACCACCGCAATCGATTTAGGCCGCAGCAGCGCCTCCAGTCCCCGTAAACTCATCACTGCCTCCCCCGCTGGTTGACGGGATAAGTGTACGCGTTTTATTCCCTTTCTGCTGTGACGGCGGGGGACAATCCGCGCGGCGCGTGGGATTTGCCCGCCAGATAACGATGACGAAAGAGCGCAAAATGGGCCATCAGTGCATCAGCCGCGGCATGATCACCCGTCTGGAACAGCAGCGCGGCGGCCACCTCTGCGGTGCAATGGTGACCCTCGCCAAGGCTGCCGCGCAGGCCGTATTGCGACACGGTGGGCAATGCCAGCGACAATACCGGAAAATGCGTCAGCCACGGGCTTTTGCGAAAGATTTTACCCGCCTCGGGCCAGGTACCGTCCAGCAGAATAAACAGCGGCGGCCGCGCGTCGGGCAAAATATGGTTGACGACCCGCCGCCCGCCCGGCGTATGGCTGGCGGGAAACACCACATAAGGCTGACGATCCGGATCGGCCACCGCCGCCAGCATGGCCGGATCCTGTTGGGTACGTGACCAGAGAAACGCCTGCGTGGTGGGCAGTATATCGGCGATCAATCGGCCGGTATTGCTGGGTTTCAAGGGTTCGGTATCGAACATTACCAGACAAAACCGGCTGCTGGCCTGCTGCGGCATAATGGTGGCGCATAAACAGCGCCGGCGCGGCAGCAGGCAATGCTCGCAGCGCAGCACGCGGCAGCCGCGGGCGCGAAACGGGCGCGTCGATTGCTGCAAACGGAATTGGCGCAAGGCCAGAACGGCGTTTTGGGTCATGGGAAGTTCGGCGGTGTCAAAAGAGGACGAGTGTACCGGAGCGCTGAGGGGAAGGGTAACGCTTTTTGCCTGCTTACCGCCTTGGCGGCGCGCTCTATAGGCAGCATTTTACACCGGTGGCGCCCCCCTGCGGCATTGCACATCATGGCAACTTTCTGCGGCATTGCACATCATGGCAACTTCTGCGGCATTGCACATCATGGCAACCTTCTGCGGCATTACAGACCATGGCAACTTTATGCGGCATCGCAGACCATGGCAGCATCTGCGGCATCTGCGGCATCGCAGACCATGGCAGCTTTCTGCGGCTAGCAGACCATGGTAACTTTATGCGGCATCGCACATAGGGCGGACCCTGAGCAGAACCGGGTGGCGGAACTGCCCGCACTGCCCCGCGTTACCAGAGAACCGCTGGCGGCAACGCTCAGCAGGCGAGCGGCCTGCACCACCGCGCGGGTAATCACGCGCGGCGTTCAGGGGAGCAGCTCAGACGCGCCGGGCGCGTCTCACGAGGCGGTGCCTTGCAGGGTGAGTCCTTCATCCAGCCACTCCTCGAAGGGAGCTTTAGGCATGGCGCCATGCAGCGAGTCCACTTTTTGACCCTGCTTGAACAACATAATAGTAGGAATACTGCGAATGCCGAAACGGCTACTCAGCGTCGGCTCGGCTTCGGTGTTGATCTTGATGAAGCGCACTTTGTCGCGACGTTCGCCGGCAACGGCATCAAAGACCGGCGCGAAACCGACACAGGGGCCGCACCACGGCGCCCAGAAATCGATAACGACGGGCAGATCGTCTTGCAGCAGTTTGTCCAGGGTGGCGGACGTGGCGTGGACAACCGTTCCGTCCAGTAACGGTGCGCCACACCGGCCGCAATTGGCGGCATCATTGATGCCTATCGTCCGGCAGGCGATTGGTTGCCAGACAGGATGCACAAACCGTATTCATAATGTTGCCTCTGATAAGCGAGTCTGCCGGGCCGGAGACTTTCAGACCGATGACATGCGCGCTTTTAGTGGGTAAGTCGTCAAAGTATGGTAAAAGAAATACCGGGTGACAAAATGATTTGTTCAATGGTTTCGATAGTTGCCGGCTTTTACCTTAACCCGGTAGCTATATGGGTGGAGATGGGGTAATCTTCGCGCCCATCAGAGGGGGAGGGCAATATGAGCGATAACGATTCGTTAAAGGGCAAAAACGGCAAAGTCCGCGTGATGTATGTGCGTAAAGAGGAAGAGCAGGAGCAAACGCGCCGCCCGTCCTCGCGCGCCTCCGCTGATGACCGCAGGGGCGACCAGCGCAGTGAGGGCCGTAGCCCGTGGAACAGCTCCGGCGGTGGCGCTCGCGGTGACGGCCGTACCTCGTCCTCCGGCGTCCGCGGGGGGGCCCGTGCCGACCGTGCCTCTCCCTACGGCGATCGCGCCTCGGGTGAGGGGTCGCGTCGCCCCCGTCAGGACTCCCCGTCCCGCGACGATAGCGCCGGCCGGCGTCCGCGCGGCGATGCGCCGGATTCGCCGTGGAAAACCATTTACGCCGGCGATGACGCCGCCGTGCCGGATCATGGCGGTATCAGCGGCAAAAGTCAGATTGATCCCGAACAATTACGCCGCCAGCGCGCCGAAGAAACCCGTGTCTACGGTGAAAATGCCTGTCAGGCGCTGTTTCGCAACCGGCCGGACGCCATTGTCCGGGCCTGGTTCGAGCAATCGGTGACGCCGCGGTTTCGTGATGCGCTGCGCTGGATGGCGGCCAATCGTAAAGCTTATCATGTGGTGGAAGATGATGAGCTGGCCAAAGCCTCGGGCACCGAGCACCATGGCGGCGTTTGTTTTCTGATTAAAAAGCGCGCCGGCCTTGATGCCGACGGTTATCTGGCCAGCGCCGCCGCGCAACAACAGGACTGCGTGCTGGCACTGGAGCAGGTGAGCAATCCCCACAATCTCGGTGCGATGTTGCGCAGCTGTGCCCACTTCGGCGTCAATGGCGTGATGGTAAGCGACAGCGCCCTGCTGGATTCCGGCGCCGCGGTGCGTACCGCGGAAGGGGGGGCAGAGCACGTCAAGGCCATTCAGTGCGATGATGTGTTGCAGGACTTGCAGCGTTTTCAACGTGCCGGTTACACCGTGGTCACGCTCACCGGTAACGGCGGCACGTCGCTGTCGACGGTTAAAATGCCTGCCCGGACGGTGCTGGTGCTGGGAGAAGAAGGTAGCGCGCTGTCGGATGCGGTGCTGTCCCAGGCGGATATCGCGGTGACCATCAACGGCAGCGGCCGGGTACCGAGTTTAAATGTGTCCGTCAGCGCCGGTATTCTGCTGGCGGAATGGTGGCGGCAAAACCGCGGCTAACGGCGTAAAAAAAACGCCGCGGGAGGATCTTCGCGGCGTTTGTTAGGGTAGGCAGTTAAACGCACTTCAATACCTCTTGTTACGCGTTAAGCGTGGGTGAGCAGTTTGCCTCACTTCACTACATCTTCTTCCGCGATAAGCGTGTCCAGCTTATTCAAAAGCTTGCGGGTCAGGCTCTCCAACTGCTGCTTTTCCGCTTCATTGAGCGTCGACCACAGGGAAAGCAGGCAGTTGTAATGCGGCGGCAAGAGGTTATCCAGAAACGCCTGGCCGGCTTCCGTCAGATGCAGATGCAAGCAACGGCGATCATTTTCGCTTTCTTTACGCTCAATCCAACCGCGCTTCTCCAACTCATCGGCGATGCGGGTGGCATTGGTGCGCGATGAACCCAGCGCCGAGCTCAACTCTGACGGCTGAATGCTGCGGGTGGCCTGAGATTCCAGCGTCACCAGCGCCATAAACAGGGTTTCATTGATCCCTTGGGCTTTCAGCATACGGTTGCGATTTTCCAGCAATTTCCCCTGCATGTGCATGCACAAACGGGTCAAGAGCACTTCCTGCAAAGGAAAATCACTTTTTTGCTGCGCGCGCAGCGTTAACATCTGTTCAATCGGGGTGAACGAGCTTTCCATCGTAACCTGCACCTCATTAGTTGCAGACTGTATAATAACTTATGTAATCACCCATGTAAATATTGTCAGGCTGGAAAGTTTAGACGTCTATATAAGTGTTGAGGTAATGTTAATTTACCCACTCACGACGCGATCGGTTAAAACATCAGCAAGCACTTATACACGACACCGTAGACCAGCGCGCTGGACAGCGTCGCCAGCACAATGCTGCGGGTGCGGCCAAATAACAGCGTCAACGTGATAAAACCCGCCAGCGCGGGCCACGCGCGCTGAGGCTCATGCATAATGTCGGGTAGGGTGGATACCACCAGCAATGCACAAATGGCGGCAATACCGATACTGTCCAGCACCCGGCCGAGCAGGCCATTACGCAGCGGCCGGCCGCCGGCGTTGCCCGCCAGACGCAGCGGCAACCAGCGAAACAGAAAATTTGCCGTCCCGACCACGCAGGCAATGAAAAAGACTTGATTACTCACGACCGCCCTCCCAGCAGGCCATTGCGCAGCGGCCGGCCGCCGGCGTTGTTCGCCAGACGCAGCGGCAACCAGCGAAACAGAAAATTTGCCATGCCTAATACACAGCCAATGATAAATACCGTACTACTCACGGCAGCCCTCCTGCAATGGGGATAGCAGCGCCGCCAGACAGCCGCCGCCGATGCCGCCGAGGATCGCCATGGGGATCGATACCAGCCACAGGCCCGTCAGCGCGCCGAGCAGGGCGGAGGCTAAAACCAGACTTTGTCGCCGCTGGAAAGCAGCCAATAGAAAACTCAGGAACAGCGCCGGCAACATAAAGCCCAGCGCTGCCGACACGGCGGGCCAGTCGTCGAGAAGGCCGTTGCCGGAGCATACGCCCGCCAGCGTACCGAGCACCCACGACAGCCAGGCGCACAGCGCGACGCCTATCATCCAGGCTTCCGACCAACTGCGGTTGTCTCGGCTGAGCCGGCTAATCGCGGCGGCAAACACCTCATCGGTCAGGCCGAACGCCCAAAGGGCGGTTTTACGTGGCGACAGCGCACCAGGAATGCGCTGCCGCAGCGCCGGTCCGTAGAGTAAATGACGCACGTCCATGGCCATCACCGTTAGCGCGGCCAGCCACAGCGAAACGCCGGCGCTGAGCAGGGTGGTAATGACAAACTGACTGGCGCCGGCGTAAATGATGCAGGAAATGAACAACCCCTCGAGCGGTGTAAAACCGAGCTTTACGGCGTTCAAACCAAAGGCGAACGCTACGGGCAAATAGCCGATGACAATCGGCAGGCTATCCAGGACGCCCTGACGAAATGTCGCGGGCGCGGTGTTGGCCGCGAGGCCGGCGGTTGTAGGCTCCATAATGAACGGCTTTCTTTCCTTTGATAGAGGGCAAAAGCGCGGCCTGCGCTTGGGGCGCGGGTGCCGCGAGGGTTAACTGTATCGATTGCATGAGAACCCGCCGCGCGCCACGGCGAGTGCGGGATCAAGCGCCGGGCAGACCAGCGTCTTCGTGATGGCTGCCGCGCAGCCACAGCAATAAATTCACCAGGCAGAGCAGGCCGCCTGCCAGGCTGACGCCGTTCCAGCCGGCGCTTTGGTAAGCCGTCGCCGACACCAGCGAGCCGAAGGCGCCGCCGGCAAAATAGCTGGTCATATAACCGGAGGTCAGGCGATTGCGCGCCTCAGGCATGCGGCGGTAGATAACGCTTTGGTTGGTGATGTGCAGCCCCTGAGCCGCCAAATCGAGCACGATTATGCCGAGCACCAGCGACAGCCAATGGTATTGACCGTACCACACCAAAACCCAAGAGAACAGCAACAACAGCAGTCCGCTCAAGGTGGTGATTTTGGCTTTACCGCGGTCCGACAGCGTGCCGGCCCGGGTGGCCGCGAGCGCGCCCGCGGCGCCTACCAGGCCAAACAGGCCGATCGTCGACTCGCTGTAATGAAACGGCGGCGCGGCCAGCAAGAAGGCCATGGAGGTCCAAAGATTACTAAAACAGGCAAAACTGAGACAGCCCAGCAGAGAGCGGTTGCGCAATACCGGCGAATGCCGGTAAATACTGAATATCGATCCGAGCAACTGGCGATAGTTAAGATCGGAATACTGCTTATAGCGCGGCAGGGCAAACCACAGAATCACCGCCATGACAATCATTAAGGCGCTGGCCAGCCAATACACGGTTTGCCAGCCGCCAAGATCCGCCAGCGCGCCGGCGGCGGTTCGGGCCAGCAAAATGCCGAGCAGCAGGCCGCTCATGATGGTGCCCACCACTTTGCCGCGTCGGGCAGGATCGGCCAGCGAGGCGGCCAGCGGCACCAGGATCTGCGCCACCACGGAAAACAGGCCGGTCAGGGCGGTGCCCAATAGCATGACGGGTAACGACGGCGCTGAGGCGGTAATCACCATGCCGATCGCGGCCAACACCGACATCACCACGATCATGCTGCGGCGTTCAAATTTATCGCCGAGAGGCACCAGGAACATCAGGCCGCAGGCATAGCTAAGCTGCGCCGCCGTGACAATAAATCCCGCCTCGCGTACCGACAAATGATAGGTCCGCGCGATGGCATCCAGCAGCGGCTGGGCATAATAATTACTGGCAACGGCGAGGCCTGTCGCGATCGCCATAATGAGGGTTAAGGCCGGGTTCAGGCTGGGGTGATCTGTGGACGTTTTCATTCAGGATTCGTTTAACCAACGGGCGGGTATTATTACCGATTAACAACAAAAAGACGAGGGGTGAATCCCCCTCGCCTGTTTTTCGCCGGCATCCTTGCCCCGCCGGCGCGGGTTGACGTCCGTACCGGCTTGCTGGCCGGTTCCTGACGCGCTTACTTGGCGGCGGCCGCGGCGGTGTTTACCCAACCGTCAAACAACGCCTGATGCGCCTTGATCCAGCCATCGGTCTGGCGTTCGATATCCGCTTCTTGCGCTTCGCCCTGATGCATCCGCGCGTTTTGCGCGTTGATATCGGCAATCGGCAGCTTCATGATGGCGAACAGCTTGGCCGCTGCCGGATTGGCCTCAGCCCACTGTTTATTGGCGACGATGCGCATGCTGTTGACCGGGAAGCCGTAATCGGCGCCATTAGGCAGCTTGGTACTGATCGTTTTCTGCTCGCCCGGCAGCGAGGAGAACGGCACCTGCAGCCACACTACATCACGTCCCGGTACCAATACGTCGCTCACCCAATAAGGCGTCCAGGTGTAATAAAGAATAGGTTTGCCTTCTTTGAAGTGGCTGATGGTATCGGCCATGATCGCCGCATAGTTGCCTTGATTGTGTTCGACCGTCGCGCTCAGGCCGTAAGCCTTGATGTGATGGTTGATGACCGCCTCACAGCCCCAGCCCGGCGTACAGCCCGACAAATCTGCCTTGCTATCGCCGTTGGCGTCGAACAGCTTAGCAATGTTGGGATCTTTGAGCTGGTCAATCGAGGTGATGTGATACTTCTCGGCGGTCTTTTTATCGATAAGATAGCCCTGGGCCGCCCCTTCAACATAATTACCCTGGCGATAAAACTTTGCGTCGCCGCCGGCGGCCTGATACTGATCCGCATGCAATGGATCCCAGTTCACCGCCATGAAAGTGGCATCGCCAGAGGCAATTGAGGTATAGGCCACGTTGTAATCCACTTCGCGCGGCGACTGGACCGAGTAGCCCAATTTTTCCAGGGCTTTATTCACCAGCAGGGTTTGAAAGGTTTCTTCGGTAATGGTGCTTTGCACCGGCTGTACCTGAATGCCTTTGCCCGGCAATTCGGCGGCAAACGTGGTCTGTGCGGCGAAAACCGCGGTGAGCGCGAACGCTCCTAATCCTATCTTGCGCATGGGGTTACCTTGTATTGGTCGTTGTAAGAATACGCCACGGTCCGAACCGCGGCGCCAGGTTAGTCTGCCGCCGCTTCGGCCGCGCTTATCCAGCTGTCGAACTGCTGCTGGTGCGCGGCAATCCAGCTATCCACGTGGCGGGAGATCGCCTGCGGGGTATTTTCTCCCTGATGCATCCGCCGGTTCTGCACATTCACATCGGCGACCGGCAAGGTCATGACGGCAAACAGCTTGGCGGCAGCCGGGTTCTGCTGCGCCCAGGCTTTGTTGGCGACTATATGCTGGTTGTTGACCGGGAAGCCGTAGTTGCTGCCGTTAGGCAGCCGCGTATCCTGATTGCCCGGATAGACGGAATGCGGTACCTGCAACCAGACGACATCCCGTCCCGGCACCAGTTCGGCGCTAAGCCAATAGGGCGTCCAGGTGTAGTACAGCACGGGCTTGCCCTGGTGGTAGCGGGCGAGAGTATCAGCGATGATCGCCGAATAGTTACCCTGATTTTGCGTCACCGTGGCTTGCAGGTTAAATCCCTTGATTTGCCCATCGATCACATTGGAGCAGACCCAGCCGGGGTTACAGCCGGTGATATCCGCTTTGCCGTCGCCATCGGTGTCGAACAGCTTGGCAAGCTTGGGATCGCGTAATTGATCCAACGTGCGGATATGGTATTTCTCGGCGGTCTTTTTATCGATTAAATACCCTTGGGCGGCGCCGGCGATATAGGTTCCCTGACGGTAGAATTTGCCATCGCCGCCGGCGTTGTCGTACATCTCTTCCATCTGGGGCTTCCAGTTTACCGCCAGATAGGTGGCGTCGCCGTTAGCGATAGCGGTGTAAGCGACGTTGTAATCCACCTCGTTGGTGGGCTGAACATCGTAACCCAGTTTTTCCAGCGCCCGATTGACCAACTCGGTCTGAAAGGCTTCTTCCGCCAGTGAACTTTGTACCGGTTTGACCACCACGCCGTTACCGGGCAGGGCGGCAGCACAGACCGCGCGGGCGAATAATGAAGTGAGCGCTAGCGCCCAGATAAAGGAATGACGCATCGGGGATTCCTCTTCTTTAAGGGGGCCGCGGCGAGTACGGTGCCGCGGTCTGCCCTTGTGGAAAGGGTTAGGCCTGACGGCGAAACGGTCGGGTTAGCAGGCCCAGCGGACCGCTGGTATACCAGAGCCGGTTGCCGCGGCTGCGGCTGTCGCGGCCTAAAGACTGCGTCAGCCGATCAAGGATAATCGCCAGGATCACAATACCGACGCCGCCAACGGTGGCCAACCCCATGTCAAGGCGGCCGATACCGCGTAGCACCATCTGTCCCAGACCGCCGACGGCAATCATCGAAGCGATAACCACCATCGACAGCGCCAGCATCAGCGTTTGATTGATGCCGGCCATGATGGTCGGCATGGCCAGCGGCAATTGCACTTTGAACAGCATCTGGCTCGGGCTGGCGCCGAACGACTCGGCGGCTTCGACCAGATCCGCCGGCACCTGTTTGATGCCGAGGATGGTCAGACGCACGATGGGCGGCAAGGCGAAGATAATGGTGACCACGACGCCGGGCACATTACCAATACCGAATAACATGACGATCGGCACCAGATAGACGAATGCCGGCGTCGTCTGCATCGCGTCCAGCAATGGACGGATGATTTTCGCCGCCCTGACGCTACGCGCCAGCCAAATACCGAGCGGCAGCCCGATAATGACGCAGAACAGCAGCGACGTGAGCACCAGCGCCAGCGTTACCATCGCCTGTGACCAGGCCCCGATAGCGCCGATAATAATCAGCGAAATAAGCGTCGCGGCCCCCATACTGAGCGTCGACATCTGCCAGGCCAGTAAGGCGAAGATCACCATCGCCACCGGAGCCGGCAGGCCCAGCAGCAGATGCTGAAAGCCGCTTAAGATGAAATCCACCGGGACGCGGATGCCTTGAAACAGCGGACGGAAATGCAACACCACCCAATCGATGCCTTCGGTTACCCAGCGATCGAGGGGGATCAGCGTCTGGTGGAAAGGATCGAGCAGGCTGAAATGCGCCGGCGCGTCGGCCGGGCCGCTGTTGAGCCAGTCAGTGCTTTGCTGTGCTGCGTGTGGCGCGGCACCATCCCCAGCCGGCGCGGCGTTGCCCCAGGCGTCAGCACCGCCGGCGGGTGCGCTCTGCGCCGCGTCATGGGCGGGCGCCGCGCTGCTGCTCCAGGGATCGGTAGCCGACGTTGCGGCCGGGTTCGCGGCGTCCTGGCTCGCGGCCTGATTGGCGGGCGCTGAGTTAGTCGCGGCCCACGGATCGGTCGTGGTGTTAGTCATTATTCATGCCCTCTTTATCCAGCGCCTGCAGCAACATGCCTTTAGAAATGATGCCGATGTATTGATTATCCTCACCGACGACCGGCACGGCGCAAGGCGCCTGGGCGACGGTTGAAATCAACTCACTTAACGGCGTTTCGGCGGGGACGGTGGCAGGCGTTGCCAGCAAGGCGTCTTCCAGCGTGCCATTGGCGGAAAGGGCGGCTTTTAGGGAATCGATGGAGACCACGCCGATGAATTTCTGACCGCGTTCCAGCACATAGCCGAAATCACGATCCTCATCTTGCAGCAGCCTCAGCGCGGAGCGCGGGCCGACGCCCGGGGTTTTACGAATCAGGGTTACCGGCCGGCGACGGGCAATATCCTTGGCGCTGAAGACTTGCGAAATATCCACGCCGCGGAAGAAGGTGCGGACATAGTCATTGGTCGGGTTATTGAGGATCTCGTCCGGCGTACCCACCTGCACTACTTCGCCCCCCTGCATGATGGCGATGCGATCGCCGATGCGCATCGCCTCGTCAAGGTCATGGGAGATAAAAACGATGGTGCGCTGGTGGCGGGACTGCAGCTTGATAAGCTCGTCTTGCATCTCGGTGCGAATTAACGGATCGAGGGCGGAAAACGCTTCATCCATCAGCAAAATATCGGGATTGATGGCCAGCGCACGGGCCAGGCCGACGCGTTGACGCATCCCACCGGAAAGCTCGTCGGGCCAGGATTGCGCATGCTGCTCCAGACCCACCTGCGCCAGCGCTTCCAGCGCTTTGGCGTGGCGTTGCTGCAGCGGCACGCCGTCAAGCATCATGCCGAAGGCGGTATTATCCAGGACATTCAGATGGGGCATCAGCGCAAAAGATTGGAACACCATACTGATTTTCTTTCGTCGCACCTCGCGCAGGGCGGTATCGGCGATCTTGGCAATATTCTCGCCATCAATCAGCACCTCACCCCGTGTCGGTTCTATCAGACGATTGAGAAGGCGTACCATAGTGGATTTACCCGAGCCGGATAATCCCATGATGACGAATATCTCGCCTTCTTCAATGGCCAGACTGGCATCTTTAACGCCAACCGTCAGACCGGTTTTAGCAAATATCGTATCTTTGTCTTGCCCTCCATTAATCAATTTGAACGCCCTCTCAGGGTGTTCACCAAATATTTTATAAAGGTTCTTTACTTCAAGTTTTACTGCCATGAAATTATAATTTTCCCGTGTGCATCTACTATATAAAATAATCCTGACCAAAAATAAAACGCCCTATACCCTAACATACTCAGATTCTGAGACAACCCCTGAGTGCCCCAAAAACAGAATATTCCTGACGCGGAATCGGCCTATTACGGCCGGATCCACTACGGATGACAAGGGTTTGCGGCGAATATCGCCTTATGAAAAAAACGCAATATTGGGGCTGAAGGTATGGCGGTATCCACGTCGTCAAGCGGCGCGGAAGGGACGTTAGGGGATATATTTTATCACCCTCATTGACTCTTTTTTGCGCATATTCGTCGCAAGCATGAATTCGTGCCTGCGCGATATATTACGGAGTTCTCTCTTGCCAGCCATAATGGCCGAGTAATAGCCAATGCCATTTGTCGCCTGGCTGAAAATTAATAGCTAATGGCGTTTGTCGACTGCTTGGTAATCAGTAGCCAATGGCATTTGTTGACTGTTTGGTAATGAGTAGCCAATGGCATTTGTTGACTGTTTGGTAGTGAGTAGCCGATGGCATTTGTTGACTGTCTGGAAAAGAGTAGCCAATGGCGTTTAGTGACTGTCTGGAAATAAGTAGCCAGGGCGTTTTTCGTCTGTTTGAAAATAAGGGTGATAGACCAAATTTAACGCAAGAATAGGAATGAGAGCGCCGTGGCGGAAGGCGGCCGGAGCGGCCCGCGCGGCCGCCTCAACCGGGCATCGGCGGCCCCGATCCCAACAGGCCGCCGGTTGAAAATTTGCTATTGATGCGAGAGGCGACGTCTGGGCGAATTTGCCACTAATGCGAGACGCGTCGTCTGGCGAGTTTGCCACTGCTGCGAAAGGCCTCGCCTGACCGAATTTGCTACTGTCACGAAAGACTTCGCCTGACCGGATTCGCCACTGCTGCGAGAGGCGTCGTGTGGCCGAAACCACGTTGGCGAGGGAGGCCTCGCCCGATAGTCCTTAGAAAGCCCAGTCCTCATCTTCGGTGTTCACCGCCCGACCCATAACATAGGATGAACCCGAACCGGAGAAGAAGTCGTGGTTCTCATCCGCGTTGGGCGACAGGGCCGAAAGAATAGCGGGATTGACCGCCGTCATTGAGGCCGGGAACAGCGCCTCATAGCCAAGATTCATCAGCGCTTTGTTGGCGTTATAATGCAAGAACGCGGTGACGTCCTCCGTCCAGCCGACGTCGTCGTATAGCGCGGCGCTATAGGCCAGCTCATTTTCGTAGAGATCCTGCAATAAATCATAGGCGAACAGCTTCAATGCCTCACGGCGCTCGGGTGTCGCCGCCGCCAGACCGCGCTGAAATTTGTAACCGATATAATAGCCGTGGACCGCTTCATCGCGAATAATCAAACGAATTAAATCGGCGGTATTGGTTAGCTTGCCGCGGCTGGAATAATACATCGGCAGATAGAAGCCGGAATAAAATAAGAATGATTCCAGAAATACGCTGGCCACTTTCTTTTTCAGCGGATCATTATCCTGATAATGGCGAAGAATAATTGCCGCTTTATTTTGCAGGGCCGCATTTTCCTCACTCCAGCGATAAGCGGCGTCCACATCCGCCATGGAGCAGAGGGTGGAGAATATCGAGCTATAGGAGCGGGCATGGACCGCTTCCATAAAGCAGATATTGGAAAATACCGCCTCTTCATGGGGCGTCAGGGCGTCGACCATCAACGCCGGCGCACCGAGAGTATTTTGCACCGTGTCGAGCAGCGTCAGGCCGGTAAATACCCGGATCGTTAGCTGTTGTTCCTGGGCGGATAGGGCGTTCCAGGACGGGACATCATTGGACAGCGGTAATTTTTCAGGCAGCCAGAAATTGGCGGTCAAACGGTTCCAGACTTCCAGATCTTTATCGTCCTGAATACGGTTCCAATTAACCGCCTGGACGTGCGTACGCGTAGATTCGAGGGTCATCGCTTTCTCCTTGACCTTATAGGGCGCACGACACGCAGCCGGCGACTTCAGTACCTTCCAGCGCCAACTGGCGAATGCGGATGTAATAGAGCGTTTTAATGCCTTTTTTCCAGGCGTAAATTTGCGCCCGGTTGATATCGCGCGTGGTGGCGGTATCGCGGAAAAAGAGCGTTAGCGACAGCCCCTGATCGACATGCCGGGTGGCCGCGGCGTAAGTATCGATAATTTTCTCCGGCCCTATCTCATAAGCATCCTGGTAGTAGTCCAGATTCTCGTTGGTCATATAGGGCGCGGGGTAATAAACCCGGCCGGTTTTGCCCTCTTTGCGGATCTCGATACGCGAGACGATAGGATGGATGCTGGAGGTCGAATGATTGATATAGGAGATGGAGCCGGTGGGCGGCACCGCCTGCAAGTTTTGATTATAAAGCCCGTGTCGTTTAACGCTCTCAGCCAGCGCCCGCCAGTCCTCCTGGGTCGGTAGCTGGATATGGCTTTTGGCGAACAAACGCCGCACGCGCTCGCTTTTCGCCTCCCAGCGCTGGCTGACATACGGCGTGAAATACTCGCCGCTGGCGTAGCGTGACTCGGCAAACCCCCCGAAAGCGCGTCCGCGCTCTATCGCGAGCCTGTTGGAGGCGCGCACCGCATAATAAGTCACGGTATAAAAATAGAGATCGGTAAATTCGATGGCCTCTGGGCTGCCATAGTAAATGTGCTCGCGCGCCAGATAACCGTGCAGGTTCATTTGACCCAGGCCAATGGCGTGGGAGTGCTGATTTCCTTCGGCTATTGAGGGCACGGAACCGATTTGGCTCATGTCTGACACCGCCGTCAGGGCGCGCACGGCGGTATCTACCGTGTGGCCGAAATCGGGCGAGTCCATAGTGCGCGCGATATTTAACGAGCCCAGATTACAGGAAATATCACGACCCACCTGACGGTAACTCAAATCTTCGTTGTACTCGGTGGCGCTGTTGACCTGCAAAATTTCCGAGCACAGATTACTCATATTAATGCGCCCGGCGATGGGGTTGGCGCGATTAACCGTATCCTCAAACATCATGTAGGGATAGCCGGACTCAAACTGAATTTCGGCCAGCGTTTGGAAAAAGGCGCGCGCGTCGATGGCGGTCTTGCGAATTCGCTTATCCGCCACCATTTCGTGATAATGTTCGCCGATCGCCAGCTGGGAGAACGGCTGACCGTAGATACGCTCCACGTCATAAGGCGAAAAGAGATACATCGGCTGGTTGTCCCGCGCCAGCTGAAAAGTGATATCCGGGATCACCACGCCGAGCGACAGGGTTTTAATGCGGATTTTCTCGTCGGCGTTTTCGCGTTTGGTGTCCAGAAAACGCAGAATATCGGGATGATGGGCGTGCAAATAAACGGCGCCCGCGCCCTGGCGCGCGCCGAGCTGATTGGCGTAGGAAAAGGCGTCCTCAAGCATTTTCATTACCGGGATCACCCCGGACGATTGATTCTCGATACGCTTGATAGGGGCACCCGCTTCGCGCAGGTTAGTCAACATAAACGCCACGCCGCCGCCGCGCTTGGACAGCTGGAGCGCGGCATTCACCGCCCGGCCTATCGACTCCATATTGTCTTCAATACGCAGCAAGAAGCAGGAGACATACTCTCCGCGCTGCTGTTTGCCGCAGTTGAGGAAGGTGGGCGTCGCGGGCTGGAATCGACCGGACAGCATTTCAGCCATCATGGCTCTGGCGAGGGTTTCGTCGCCGGCGGCCAGCGTTAACGCCACCATGCACACCCGGTCCTCAAAATCCTCCAGATATTGCTTGCCGTCGAAGCTTTTCAGCGCATAACTGGTGTAAAACTTCAGCGCGCCCATAAAGGTCTGGAAGGTAAACCGTTGCGCGCGGGCCTCGGCGAACAGCGACGCGATAAACGCCTGACTGTAGGGCGCCAGCACCTTAGCTTCGTAATATCCCTCCTCGACCAGGCACTGCAACTTTTGCTCAAGCGAGGCAAAAGTGCGACTGTTCGGGATCACCTGCTGCTGTCGGTAGCCTTCCACCGCCAGATGATCCTTATCGAACTGGATGTGGCCCGCCTCATCATACAAATTGAGCATGGCATTGAGGGCATGGTAATCCAGCGCCTGTAACGCGGGTTCGATTATGCTAAGTTCTGTCGCTGCCAAAATTCGGTCACTCCCTTTCGTACCTGTGTGACATCTTCCTCCGTTCCCAATAGCTCAAAACGGTAGAGCAGGGGAACCTGACATTTCTTGGCGACGATATCGCCCGCCAGACAGAAGGCCGCACCAAAGTTCCGGTTGCCGGCACCAATGACGCCACGCAATAAGGAACGGTTTAACGGATCGTTGAGAAAACGGATGACCTGGCGGGGTACCGCCCCGCGCGTCGAGCCGCCGCCATAACTCGGCAAGATGAGAATATAGGGGGCATCCGCTTTCACGCTCTCGCGCATCTCAAGAGGGATACGCAGCGCCGGCAGTCCCAATTTGCTGACGAAGCGGTGCGTACTCTCTGAACTGCTGGAAAAATAGACCAGCGCGGTCATACCGCGCCTTAAGCCGGCATGGCGCTGGCGGACAGCAGACTGATTTTGTCCGGGCGGAAACCGCTCCAGTGCTCTTGCGGGGTCTGTACGACCGGCACTTGCTGATAACCCATCGCCCGCACATGATGCAGCGCTTGTTCGTCATCAAGCAAATCCACCAGCCGGTAATCGATGCCTTTACGGTCAAGTGCGCGGCAGGTGGCGTGACATTGGACACAATCCGGTTTAGTGTAAATAGTAATGGTCATGATTCGTATTTACCTCTCACAGTAAAATCGTTGCGGCCTTGCGAGAGCGCTGCCGCCGCGTTGTGGTGCTGAACATGTAATGCATACTATATCTAGATATAAATCAGATCAACCATACAATATATAGTAATACCTGGCGAAGGATGCCAGTGGCTGAGTAAAAAAAAAGCAAATAAAAAACCCGCTCCAGGCGTGGAGCGGGTTCATCGAAGTCGTAAGCGGGGGCAAAGGCGGTGAAAAAAAATTTTCCCCGGCCGGTCATACCCCCGGTGCGTTATTGATCTCGGTTGCTATTGGAACCTGACATTCCAAACTAACGGCGCGCTAACAGTACGCCTACCACAATGCCTACCGCAGTGGTGATGCCCAGGCTGGTAATGACTCCAATTAGTAGAACATGTGTTTTTCGATGAAGGCTCCGATGACTTTTTCGTGGATCTCGACAGAGCGCGAGAAGCAAATCGTTTTACGCGCCAGTCGTTTAATGCGGGTACGGAGCG
>NZ_FRDB01000023.1 GCF_900143145.1 Candidatus Sodalis sp. SoCistrobi | reverse complement strand
TGCTCATGCTGAGTTTCCAGCACTAGATTAACTGCCCGTTCACGGACTTCCGGAGAGTAACGTTTGGTCGTTGTCATAGAGACCTCCACTTTTAAAGTATAGACTCTAATTTATCCGGGGTGATTCAAATCGCGCATGCCGCTCATCGCCATATTCAACGTGCGTGGGATAGGGGTGGCGGTCAGGGTCAGGATATCGACATCGGCGCGCATCGCTTTGATGCGCTCCTTGTGGCGCACGCCGAAACGGTGCTCTTCGTCGACGATAAGCAAACCCAAATCGTGCCATTTGACATCGCTTTGCAGGAGCTTGTGGGTACCGATGAGAATATCCACTTTGCCCTCGGCGGTCTGCTCCAGCACCTGTGCCTGATCCCGGGCGCTGCGGAAACGGGAAATCATCTCAATACGCACCGGCCAGTTGGCGAACCTATCGCGGAAATTGTCGAAATGCTGTTGCGCCAGCAAGGTGGTCGGCACCAGCACGGCCACCTGTTTGTGGTTTTCAATTGCCAGAAAAGCGGCGCGCATCGCCACTTCCGTTTTGCCGAAGCCGACATCGCCGCAGACCAGGCGGTCCATGGCCAGCGGCTGGCACATGTCGCTCAGCACCGCATTAATTGCCTGGCTCTGATCGACGGTGGGCTCAAAGGGAAAACCCTCGCAAAACAGCTGGTAATTTTCCCGGTTGTGGCGGAAGGCAAAGCCGCTTTTCGCCGCGCGCTGGGCATAAATATCCAGAAGCTCCGCCGCCACGTCCCGCACCCGCTCGGCCGCTTTTTGCCGCGCCCGCGTCCAGGCGTCGCCGCCGAGCTTGTGCAGCGGCGCGTTTTCATCAGCGCCGCCGGCGTAGCGGCTGATAAGGTGCAGCGAGGACACCGGTACGTACAACTTGTCGTTGCCGGCATAGGTGAGGATGAGGTACTCGGCCTTAATCCCGCCCGCCTCCAGCGTGGTCATGCCGGCGTAGCGGCCGACGCCGTGTTCCAGATGAACTACCGGCTGGCCTTCATGCAGCTCGGCCAGGTTGCGGATTAAGGTATCGGCGTTAATGGTGCGACGATTATCTTGCCGGCGGCGGCTGACCCGTTCTCCCAGCAGATCGCCTTCGCATATCAGCGCCCGTGCGCGCGGGGCATCGATAAAGCCGCGCTCGCTGGCGCCGATGAGGAGATAAGCGCCCGGTGCGGCGGCGTCCTCCAGCCGGTTTATCAGCGTCGGCAGAATTTTCACCCGCGCCAGCAACTCGCTCAGGGTTTCCCGCCGCCCCTCGCTTTCCACCGAGAAAATCACCGGGCCGTCAAACTGCTCGCAAAACCGACGCAGCTTGTCCATGGGGGCTTTGCTCTGCGCTTTCACCGCCAAATCCGGCAGCGGCCGGTAATCCATATTGTAATGACCGGCTTTCTCCGGCAGCGTTTGTGTACTGAGTTGCACCCGCGGCCAGCATTTGAGTTCGGCAAACAGATTGTCCACCCGCAGCCATAGCGTTTCGGGCGGCAGCAGCGGGCGCATGGGATCCACGCGGCGATTGTCGAACCGCGCGCAGGCGTCGTCCCAAAAGCGGCCGGCGCCGGCTTCAAGATCGCCGGTGTTGACCACCAGCGTATTCGCCGGCAGATAGCTGAACAGCGGCACCAGCGGTTCGCTGAAAAACAGCGGCTGCCAATATTCGATACCGGCCGGCAACGTCCCTTTACTCACCTGTTGGTAAATGTGCTCGGCGTCGCGCCGCACATCGAACTGCTCGCGCCACTGGCTGCGAAACAGCTCAATGGCGGCTTTGTCGGTGGGGAATTCGTGCGCCGGTAGCAGATTGATGGAGGTCACTTCCTGCAGCGTGCGCTGGGTATCGACATCAAAAATGCGCAGGCTGTCGATTTCATCATCAAAAAAATCGATGCGGTAAGGCTCTTCGCTGCCCATGGGGTAAAGATCCAGCAGCGCGCCGCGGGTGGCGAATTCACCGTGCTCCAGCACCTGATCGACGCTGCGATAACCCGCCTGCTCCAACTGCGCGCGCAACCTGTCACGGGACAGACGCTGGCCTTTGGTCATCAGCAGCGTGTGGCGATGCAAAAAGCTGTGCGGACACACGCGCTGCATCAGGGTATTCACCGGCAGGATAATGACGCCGCGCGCAAGCGCAGGCAGCCTGTAGAGTGTGGCAATCCTGTCGGAAATAATTTCCTGATGGGGAGAAAAGCTGTCGTAAGGCAGGGTCTCCCAGTCCGGCAGGGTCAATACCGGGTGACGGGTGAACTGCGCGATCTCATCGTGCAGGCGCAGCGCGCTTTGCATGTCGGTGGTGATGAGCAGCACCGGTCCCGCATAGCGGTCGACGATGGCGGCGCACTCAACGGCGCCGGTAAGCTGACCCAGGATCAGTTTCTTGCCGGCTTGGGTAGGTAAGGTATAACAATCGCGTTCTGACATAGCTAATGATAAATCTCTTTTCTCACATCACGGGGCCATCGCAGCACAGCCTGCGGTGGAATGCCGCAGCGGCGGGGACGATGGCTAAAATATGCGCGCTTTCAGGAATAAAAGCCGGCCATGACGGCGCTTAATGGTTCCATAATGCCATACGACCCTTTATTATCCTTGATCACTTTGCTTTCGCAACCGCATCCAGACGGAAATCAATGTATCAACCTGTCGTATTATATATTGGCCTGCGCTATATGCGCGGGCGGGCAGCAGACCGCTTCGGCCGTTTTGTCTCCTGGCTCTCCACCATCGGCATCACGCTTGGCGTCATGGCGTTGGTGACCGTACTATCAGTAATGAACGGTTTCGAGCGTGAGCTGGAGAGTAATATTCTCGGGTTGATGCCTCAAGCGTTGTTAACCGGTCCCGAGGGGCGCCTTGATCCTAAACGTATTCCGGCCTCGGTGCCAGACGCGCTTGCGGGTGTGACGCGCGTGGCGCCGCTGACCACCGGCGATGTGGTGCTGCAAAGCGCGCGCAGCGTGGCGGTCGGCGTTATGCTCGGCGTGAACCCGACCGATGCCGAACCCTTGTCGCATTATCTGGTGGATGCCCGCCAGGATGACCTTGTACCCGGCCAATACCGGGTGATTTTGGGCGATGAGCTGGCCGCGTCGCTCGGCGTCAAACGCGGCGACACAGTGCGGCTGATGGTGCCCGGCGCTAGCCAATTCACGCCGATGGGCCGGATCCCCAGCCAGCGGCTCTTCTCCGTGGTCGGCACCTTCGCCGCCAACAGCGAGGTCGATGGTTATCAATTGCTGGTCAATCAGCAGGATGCGTCGCGCCTGATGCGGTATCCGGCAGGCTATGTCACCGGCTGGCGTTTGTGGCTGCAGCAGCCGCTGGCGGTAGATGAACTCAGCGCCCGGCCGCTGCCGGACGGGCTGGTGTGGCACGACTGGCGCGAACGCAAGGGCGAGCTGTTCCAGGCCGTGCGGATGGAAAAAAATATGATGGGCCTGCTACTTAGCCTTATCGTCGCGGTGGCGGCGTTTAATATTATTACCTCGCTCGGACTGCTGGTGATGGAAAAACAGGCCGAGGTGGCGATTTTACAAACCCAGGGGCTGACCCGCCGGCAGGTGATGTTGGTGTTTATCGCCCAGGGGGCCAGCGCCGGTATTGTCGGCGCGTTGTTGGGGACCGGGCTGGGGGTTTTACTGGCCAGCCAGCTGAACCGCCTGATGCCGGTACTCGGCGCGCTGCTTGACGGCGCCGCGCTGCCGGTGGCCATCGACCCGCTGCAGGTGACGATTATCGCGCTATCGGCCATGGTCGTGGCGCTGCTTTCGACGATTTATCCTTCCTGGCGCGCTGCCGCCGTTCATCCCGCTGAGGCTTTACGCTATGAATGATGCTCCTTTGTTACACTGTTCCCAACTCAGCAAACGTTATCAGGAAGGTAAGCTTTACACCGACGTGTTGCGTAACGTCAGTTTCACGCTGGAGCGCGGCGAAATGATGGCGATTGTCGGCAGTTCCGGTTCCGGTAAAAGTACCTTGCTGCACCTGCTGGGTGGGCTGGACGAACCGACCAGCGGCGAGGTGGTCTTTGAAGGACAGCCGCTGAATCAGCTTTCTTCCGCAGCGCGCGCGATGGTGCGCAACCGGCGTTTAGGGTTTATCTACCAGTTCCATCATTTGCTGCCGGACTTCACCGCGCTGGAAAATGTGGCGATGCCGCTGCTGATTGGCGGTGCCCGTCCGGCACAGGCACAAGAAACGGCGCGGGAAATGCTGGCGGCGGTGGGCCTTGAGAAACGCGGCCACCATCGTCCGGCGGAATTGTCAGGCGGCGAGCGGCAGCGGGTGGCGATCGCCCGCGCGCTGGTGAATCATCCGGCGCTGGTGCTGGCCGACGAGCCGACAGGCAATCTGGACCAGCGCAATGCCGACAGTATTTTTGAACTGCTGGGCGAGCTGAATATGCGCCAAGGCACCGCTTTTCTGGTCGTCACCCATGACCTCCAACTGGCGAAACGCCTGCATCGGCAGTTGGAAATGCGCGACGGCGCGCTGCTGGGAGCCGCGCAATGAAAATGCCGCTGTCGTTACAGATCGCGCTTCGCTTCAGCCGCGGGCGGCGGCGGGGAGGGATGGTCTCGTTAATCTCGGTTATCTCCACCATTGGCATTGCCCTCGGCGTGGCGGTCCTGATTATCGGCCTCAGCGCCATGAACGGCTTCGAGCGCGAGCTGAATAACCGGATATTGGCGGTCGTGCCGCACGGGGAAATCGAGCCGGTGGATCCGCCGTTTGCCGATTGGCAAGGGGTGTTAAAACGCATTGAAAAGGTGCCGGGTATCCTCGCCGCCGCGCCTTATCTGAATTTCACCGGCCTGGTCGAACGTGACGATAAGTTACAGGCAATACAGGTCAAAGGCGTCGACCCGGCGCTGGAAATGCGGCTAAGCGCGCTGCCGCGCTATGTTCAGGATAATGCCTGGTCGCATTTTCAGGCCGGTCAGCAGCAAATCATCGTCGGGAAAGGGGTTGCCGATACGCTGAAGGTCAAGCCCGGCGACTGGCTGACGGTGATGATCCCCAACAGCGACCCGCAGATGAAGCTGCTGCAGCCAAAACGTATCCGTTTACAGGTCAGCGGCATCCTGACGCTGAACGGCCAGCTGGATCACAGTTTCGCGATGGTGCCGCTGGCGGACGCCCAGCGCTATTTGCAGCGGGGCGAGGATGTGGGCGGTATCGCCATCAAAGTCAGCGACGTTTTTAACGCCAACAAACTGGTGCGCGATGCCGGCGAAATCACCAATGCCTATGTCAAAATTCGCAGTTGGATCGGCACCTATGGCTATATGTACCGCGATATTCAAATGATCCGCGCCATTATGTACCTGGCGATGGTGTTGGTGATAGGCGTCGCCTGTTTCAATATCGTCTCTACCCTGGTGATGGCGGTGAAGGATAAAAGCGCCGATATCGCGATTTTACGCACCTTGGGGGCCAAAGACGGCCTAACCCGTGCTATTTTTATTTGGTATGGCCTGCTGGCGGGCTTGACCGGCAGCGTGATTGGCGCGGCGGTCGGCGTGCTGATGGCGCTGAATTTGACCACGCTGGTGAAAGGGCTGGAGCGGGTGCTGGGTCACCGGTTATTGTCCGGCGATATCTATTTTATCGATTTTCTGCCCACCGAGTTGCACTGGGTGGATGTGACCAGCGTGTTGGCGACGGCGCTGCTGCTGAGTCTGCTGGCGAGCTGGTATCCGGCGCGGCGCGCAAGCCGCATCGATCCGGCCCGGGTATTGAGCGGTCAATAAGGCCCATAAGGAACAGCGCGCATGCGTATTCACCGCCGGTTAATCCGGTTTCGCAAAAGTAAAAGGTTAAAGCAACAGCGCCTGAGCGCCCGTATATTTCACCGGGACTCACTCGCGGTGACCAAGATGAAAAAACCGTTTGTAGTGGTACTGACAGGGGCGGGTATCTCCGCCGAGTCAGGCATTCGCACTTTCCGCGCCGAAGACGGGCTATGGGAGGAGCAGCGGGTGGAGGATGTTGCCACCCCCGAAGGCTTTGCCCGCGATCCCGCGCTGGTGCAGGCGTTTTATAACGCCCGCCGCCGTCAGCTGCAGCAACCGGCGATCGCGCCGAATGCCGCCCATCTGGCGCTGGCTGAACTGGAGCAAATGCTGGGCGATAATTTTCTGCTGATTACCCAAAACATCGATAACCTGCACGAACGCGCCGGTAACCGCCGCATTATCCATATGCACGGGGAGTTGCTGAAGGTCCGCTGCAGCCAAAGCGGCCAGATCCTTGACTGGGTCGACGACGTGACGGAGGCCGACCGTTGTCATTGCTGCCAGTTTCCCGCCGTGCTGCGTCCCCATGTGGTGTGGTTTGGCGAAATGCCGCTCGGGATGGACGACATTTATCATGCGCTGGCCCGCGCCGACTATTTTCTGGCGATTGGCACCTCGGGTCACGTCTACCCAGCCGCCGGCTTCGTCCATGAGGCTCGCCTTTGCGGCGCCCGCACCATCGAGCTGAATCTGGCGCCGAGCCAGGTGGAAAGCCAGTTCGAGGAAAAATACTATGGCCCGGCCAGCCGGTGCGTGCCGCAGTGGACCCGCGAGTTTATCGACGGCTTTATCGCCCAGCGCGGCTGAGCCGTTGGTTTTGCTCTCTTCAGGCATAAAACTGACCTGACACAATATTTTCCAGCGCGTCGCTGGTCATAATGGGCCGTGGCGAAGAGACAGGCGGAAACAATGAATAAACTACTTGATCGATTTTTACATTACGTATCTTTTGATACCCAGTCGAAGCCCGGCGTGAAACATGTGCCCAGCACCGATGGCCAATGGAAACTGGCCCATGCGCTGCAGGAAGAACTGACCGCGCTGGGGCTGACGGATATTACCCTGAGCGATCATGGCTGCCTGATGGCGACGTTGCCGTCGAATGTGTCCTGGCCGGTGCCGGTCATCGGTTTTATCGCCCATATGGATACCGCGCCGGATTTCACCGGTAAAAACGTCAATCCGCAAATCGTGGAGCAGTATCGCGGTGGCGATATCGCCCTCGGTAACGGCGACGAGGTCCTCTCGCCGGTGATGTTTCCGGTGCTGCACCAACTGATAGGCCATACGCTTATCACGACAGATGGCAAGACGTTGCTCGGTGCCGATGATAAAGCCGGGCTGGCGGAGATTGTCACCGCGATAGTACGACTCAAAGAGCAGAATACACCCCACGGTCTGATTCGCATCGCGTTTACCCCCGACGAGGAGGTGGGGAAAGGGACGCAGTTTTTCGATATTGCGCGTTTCGGCGCCGAGTGGGCCTACACCCTGGACGGCAGCGGTCTGGGTGAGCTGGAGTACGAAAATTTCAACGCCGCCTCGGTAACGGTGAAAATCGTCGGCAATAACGTGCATCCGGGCACCGCCAAGGGGGTGATGGTTAACGCGCTGTCGCTGGCCACCCGCTATCATCAGATGATGCCCGCCGCCGAAAGTCCAGAGACGACCGCCGGCTACGAGGGGTTTTATCACCTCAATACCATGAAAGGCAGCGTGGACAAGGCGGAAATGCACTATATCGTGCGTGATTTCGACCGCCAGCGGTTTGAAGAGCGTAAGCAGTTCATGATTACCAGCGCTGAGACGCTGGGGAAGGGGCTGCATCCAGATTGTTATATTGAGCTGACGATTGAGGACAGCTATTACAATATGCATGAGCATGTTGCCAATCATCCCCATATCATTGAACTGGCGCGGCAGGCGATGCTGGAATGCGGCGTTGAGCCGGTCATCAAGCACATCCGCGGCGGTACCGATGGCGCCCAGCTTTCCTGGCGTGGGCTGCCGTGCCCGAATGTGTTTACCGGCGGGTATAATTACCACGGCAAACACGAATTCGCCTCCCATGACGTGATGGAGAAAGCGGTGCAGGTGATAACGCGCCTCGCCACGCTAACCGCACTGCGGGCCAAAGGCGCGCATACCAAACCCGCACCGGCGGACGGCTAGCGCTTGCCGGCGCGAGCCGGTAAACGGCCGGCAACAGGGCAGCCATAGCCCGTGCCGGCGGCTGGCCGACGCGGGGCAGATACAGCCCGAGTTGGCGGCTGGCCGAAGCCGTGCAGGCACAGCCCGTGCCGGTGGCTGGCCGAAGCGGGGCAGGCATAGCCCGATCTGGAGGCTGGCCGAAGCGGGGCAGGCATAGCCTTAGCGGTCGGCAGCGGCGCATACCCGGCTTACCCAGTGTACCGCTGGCGGCCTGCTCCCTTGGCGCCTAAGACCGCGTTACCGCCGCCACCGTGAAAGTGGCAGGGGTCGGTCTTGGTTAAGGCCGAGATGTCTTGAGCAGTATAATGCCGGCATAAAAAAAAGCCCCCGTTGCAAAACGGGGGCCTCTGCATGATGCAAGGGCAAGGGGCCGGCGGGATCAGTTTTTGAAATACCAGTATCCGCTGTTAATAAGGCCCGCCAGCAGCGCCAGGAAGGAGGGATCGTCCAGCGCGTCGCCTAGCTGTTCCCGGCTGACGTCATAGCGGGCGGCAAGCGCGGCGGCGGCCTGACGGTGGGGCGTAACAATCTTTTCACCGTTGACATAGCTGTCGTCACCTACCCGCAAGACCCGCAGTCCGCCGACGCGATACAGGCTCTCGCCCTGATTAAGCAAGTCGTAAATTTCCCCTGCCTGATAGGGCGGCTCCGGCGGCGCCAGATCCAGTTCATGGCGTGATTGCGAAATAAACTCGCCGAACCATTGATTGAATTGATCGGGCTGCTGCATCAGGTCCATCATCATGGCGCGTAGCGCGTCAACTTCCGCCGGCAAAATGTGGGCGGGATCGTCGCGCGGCTCAATTGTGGGATCGCAGTAGCGCTGGCCGCCTAGCTCCTGAGCAAGCACATAATCGGCAAAACCGCTGACCAGCTCGCGGCTGCTCGGTGCCCTGAAGCCGACGGAGTAATTCAGCGCGTTCTCCAGCGCATAACCTTCATGGGGGAAGCCGGGCGGGATATACAGCATATCGCCGGGCTCCATTTGTTCGTCGATGATCGCCTCAAAAGGTTCAACCTGCAGCAGATCGGGATGGGGACAATGCTGTTTCAGCGGGGTTTTATCGCCGACGCGCCAGTGGCGGCGGCCCTGGCCCTGAATAATAAACACATCATACTGATCGAGATGGGGGCCGACGCCGCCGCCGGGAACCGAAAACGAGATCATCAGATCGTCTATCCGCCAGTCGGGCAAATGGCGGAACGGCTGCATCAGCGCCGCCGAGGGCTCGTGCCAGTGGTCGACCGCCTGCACCAGCAGCGACCAGTTGTGATCGCCCAAATGGTCATAGCTGGCAAACGGACCGTGGCTTACCTGCCAGTTGCCGTTATCGTGGCTGACCAGGCGGCTATCCACTTCCGCCTCCATGGCCAGACCGGCTAGTTCGTCAGGAGACAAGGGATCGACGAAGTCGCAAAAAGCGCGTTTAATTATGACCGGGCGTTTTTGCCAGTAGCGTTGTAAAAAGTCATTCCAGTCCAGCTCAAGTTGATAATCCATAGCCTGTTCCAACGCGGGGAGAATGAGTGAGATTATAACGGATAGCGCCGCCGCAGGCCGGGAAATTTTACCTGCGGTGCGTCAAACGTGACGGGGCGCCCGTGACCGGGTTCAGTCGTCTTCGGGCTGCGTCCCCTGTTGCTTGAAGATGACCTCGACCAGCGCCCCGCCCAGCGCGCTTTCGCCAATCACGATGTCGCCATCGTACTGCTCGAGGATTTCCGCCGCTACCGAGAGGCCCAACCCCTGACCGGGGCGCAGGGTATCGGCCCGTTGACCGCGCTGGAAGATAAGCGTGCGCTTGGACTCAGGGATCCCCGGGCCGTCATCTTCGATTATAACGTGCAGTGCGCTTTCCCTTTCGCGGGCGCTAACCTCGACAAATTCCAGGCAATACTTGCAGGCGTTGTCCAAAATATTACCCATGACTTCCATAAAGTCATTTTTCTCGCCGATAAACGTCAACTCTGGCGAAATATCCAGCGACAGGGAAACCCCTTTACGTTGATACACCTTGTTGAGTGCGGAGCACAGGCTATCGAGCAGCGGCGGTACGGAATGCAGCTCGCGGCTCAGCACATTATGTTCCGAGTGAACGGTGGCGCGATGCAAGTAATAGCCAATTTGCTGAGAGATCCGGCTGATTTGCTCCAGCATAATCGGTTCTGCCATCTCGATATTGGTGTCGCGATCGGTGCGCAGGGAGCGCAGCGTGGTCTGCAGCACCGCCAACGGCGTTTTCAGGCTATGGGTTAAATCAGACAGGGTTGAGCGGTACTTCTGGTAGCGCTGACGCTCGTTATTCAGCAGAATATTCAGATTGCGCACCAGGATATCCAGCTCGCGCGGCGGATTCTCGTCGAGGCGTTCGCGCTCGCCCACTTCCAGCTCGCGCACCTGGTGCACTAAATCCTTGATGGGGCGCAGGCTCCAGTGCGCCGCCAGCCACAGCAGCGGCACTACCAGCAGCAAATTGGCGAGCAGAACGTAGCTGAACCATTCCCACACCAGGTCGGTGCGCTGCAGCTCGTGGGGAATGGTATCCACTACCACAATGGTCAACGGCGGCAGGCGGCCGGTAGCCGGATAGCGGTTGACCGCCACGGAGTGGGTCAACGCATTATCATCGCTGCTGTCAAACTCCTTCAGGCGAACCTGAGCGCTGGGATTATCGCCCACCACCGCGCTGCTGGTGCGCGTATCGGTATCGAGCTCAAAATAACCGGTCTTGGTCAGCCAGTCCTGCTGCAAGCGCGATTCTAGCGCCGGCACATAGCGCTGGCGCCAAAGGATATGGCCATTTTCATCATAAATCAGCACCAGGGCGGCGAAGTTAATATCGATATTCGGCGGCACGGCTATTGACAGCTTATTGTCCTTCCACTGTGCCAGACTGAAAAAAAGATTGCTCTCGCCGCGCAGCAGGCGGAATGACGTTTTATCAAAGCTGACGCTGTAGCCAATGACGGCCACCATGCCGTAGCACAGAGAGAGCGCCAGAACTACGCAGGCTGCCGCCAGCAAAAATCTGACGCGCAGGGAAAACGGTTTTTTGTGGCGTAACGGAAATAGGGTCATAGAGCCTAGTTAACATCAAAACGGTAGCCCTGACCGCGAACTGTGGTGATCACTTCATGCGGGTAATTGGCCTGCATTTTTTTACGCAGACGACCCATTAACACGTCGATGGTGTGACTCTCGCGCAATTCAGCGTCGGGATAAAGTTGCAGCATCAGCGAATCCTTGCTGACGACTTTGCCGGCGTTGCGTATCAGTGTCTCAATAATAGTATATTCAAACGCGGTGAGCCTGATATTAACTTCATTAATCATAAGCTCACGGCGCGAAAGATCAATGAGGAAGGGCGGCAGTTCAATTACCTGCGACGCCAGACCGCTGTTGCGGCGCATTAACGCCTGCATGCGTGCCACCACCTCTTCCAGATGAAAAGGCTTGGTGACATAGTCATCAGCGCCGGCTTCCAGCACCGTGACCTTGTCCTGCCAACCTTCCCGGGCGGTGAGCACCAGCAGGGGAATTTTCACCTGATGGCTGCGCCAGCGGCGAATAAGATTGAGACCGTCCTCATCGGGCAGGCCCAGATCGACGATGGCGATATCGGGTGGATGCTCATTTAGAAAGTAGTCCGCCTCCCGGGCGTCCGCGGCGGCATCCACCTGGTGCCCCATTTCACGCATCTGTACCGTCAGATGATGACGAAGAAGAGAATTATCTTCTATTACCAGAACTCGCATCGCAGCTCCTAATAAAATCACCCTTAACGGATCCGGTGGCGCAATCCGTCTTGTTGAGCGGTTATCCTTCCGGCTGGGAAGGAATATCTTACCGGATAAGAGTATCCCAGAGAGTGACTAAACTCCGCATAAACAGAGAGGGAACCAGGGTCGGGCGCAGGTTCCCTTTTCGCCACCTATTTTAAGTCGTCAACCATTGCCGTCGCGCGGCCAATATAATTAGCCGGTGTCAGCGTTTTCAGCCGGACTTTTTCCGCTTCCGGTAGCGGCAGGCTGTCGATAAAGGCTTTCATGCCCTCAGCGTCGACGCGCTTGCCACGCGTCAGCTCTTTCAGCTTCTCGTAAGGCTTTTCGATGCCGTAGCGGCGCATTACCGTCTGTATGGGTTCAGCCAGCACTTCCCAATTCCCGTCCAGCTCCGCCAGCAAATGGGCTTCGTTCACCTCCAGTTTACTGATTCCTTTTAGCGTAGCCTGGTAAGCAATAAGCGCATAACCGATGCCGACGCCTAAATTGCGCAGTACGGTAGAGTCGGTCAAATCCCGCTGCCAGCGCGAAACGGGCAATTTCGCCGCCAGGTGATGCATGACCGCATTCGCCAGGCCCAGATTCCCTTCCGAGTTCTCGAAGTCGATAGGGTTCACTTTATGCGGCATGGTCGACGATCCGATTTCGCCGGCGACGGTGCGCTGTTTGAAATGATTAAGTGCGATATAACCCCAAACGTCACGGTCGAAATCGATAACGATAGTATTAAAACGCGCGACGCAGTCAAAAACTTCGGCGATATAATCATGCGGCTCGATTTGGGTAGTATAGGGATTCCACCCGATACCGAGCCCGGTGACGAACTCTTCGCTGAACCGATGCCAGTCCACTTCGGGATAGGCGACCATGTGGGCATTGTAATTGCCGACCGCGCCGTTAATCTTGCCCAGTATCTCCACCTGTTCCAACTGACGATATTGGCGCCTCAGGCGATAGGCGACATTGGCCATTTCCTTGCCTAGCGTGGAGGGTGTGGCGGGCTGGCCGTGGGTGCGCGAAAGCAGGGGAATATCACGATAGCGTTCGGCCAGTGCCGTTACGCCGTCGATAATCTGGCGCCAGGCCGGCAGCAGAATGGCATCGCGGGCGGTGGCGAGCATCAGCGCATGGGAAAGATTATTGATGTCCTCGGAGGTACAGGCGAAATGGATGAACTCGCTCACCGCCTGCAGCGCCGGTTGCGCGGCGACCTTTTCTTTTAGAAAATATTCCACCGCTTTTACATCATGATTGGTGGTGCGTTCAATGGTCTTAATGCGCTCGGCGTCCTCAACGCTGAAGTCGGCGACAATGGCGTCAAGGAAACCGTTTGCGTGGTCGTCAAAAGAGGGGACCTCTTTAATAGCGTCACAGGCGGCCAGCTTTTGCAGCCAGCGCACTTCCACCTGTACACGAAATTTCAGCAAACCGAACTCACTGAAAATAGCGCGTAGCGGACTGACTTTGTCGCCGTAGCGGCCGTCTATGGGCGAAACGGCGGTCAGAGAGGATAATTCCATCGATTGCGACTCCTGGAGATTAAGTAGGTGAAAGTATCTGTTTAGCTTCTTTGAACAACCGGTTGCGGGCAAACATCAGCTGAAGTCTGCCACCGCCGACCTGCTGCCATAGCACGGCAGAGCGGATGCCTGCCAGCAGCACGGCGCGCACTTTGGCCTGAATCTGCGTGTTTTGCAATACCGCCGGCGCGCCGGTAACCTGAATGCGCGGTCCGAGCGGGCTGATGATGTCGACATAAATGCTGGCCATGGCGCTGATAAGCGTGTCCGACAGCAAATCAAAATGGCTGAGCTGACGGTCAAGCGCATCGATGCGGCGGCTTAACTCCGCCTGGGCGCCGCGATTGCCGTTCAGCTTGCGTTCAAGCACCATCAGTCCCAAGGTATACCGGGTCAGCTCGGCGCCCAGCCCTTCGCGCGACGACGCATTCAATACCCCCTGCAGCGTTTCCAACCCCATCCGCAGATGGGTCGGGTTATCGCCGTAGACCGCGCGCACCGACGGCGGATTCAGGTCCAGCAGACTCTGGAGCGAGACGCGCAGGGGCTGCTCGTCGCACTGGCTTTGATGCGCGAGCTGTTGTACCAGCCGCGCGCTTTGGCAGACGCCCGCCAGCGCCAGCGTAATGTCGAAATAGTTCTTGGCCAAGATGACTCCTGTATCCATCCCTGAGGTTAAGTCCACCCGTCAGGCGCCCGGTTAACGGCGCGCCAGGCGCACAACGCTTGCGCGATCATGCCATAAAAGCGCGATCAAGCACAGCAGCACGCGCGGCGCGGGCCTTTCGCGCGCGGCGGCTAGCGCGCTATGTGCCGTCGGGCGACGGCGCGGGGGATGCCTCCTGGTGCCGCGAACGCGTCTTAGTAACTTACGGGCTGGCGCGCTTCGATTATCCCGCCGCCCAGGCAGCGTTGCGCCTGATAGAACACTGCCGATTGGCCCGGCGTCACGGCGGCGACCGGCTGGTCGAAGACCACCTGTAAACGCCCGTCCGGCTGTGGCGTTACCAGACAATCGATGTCGGGCTGACGATAACGGGTTTTCACCGTGCAGCGCAGCGCTTGGCTAAGCGGTTCCCGCTCGACCCAGTGTAGCTGACCGGCGGTAAGTCCGGTAGACATCAGCCGCGGATGCTGGTGGCCTTGGGCGACAATCAGCCGGTTATGGTCGAGATCTTTGTCTACCACATACCAGGGATCCTCGCTGCCGTCGCGGGTGCCGCCGATGCCCAGCCCCTTGCGCTGACCCAGCGTATGGTACATCAGCCCCTGATGGCGACCCACTTCCTGGCCGTCAACCGACACAATCGCACCCGGCTGCGCTGGCAGGTAGCGGCCGAGGAAATCGCGAAATTTCCGCTCGCCGATAAAACAAATACCGGTGGAGTCTTTTTTGGCGGCGGTCGCCAGACCGAGGTCGGCGGCGATGCGGCGCACTTCCGGTTTTGCCAGTTCCCCTAGCGGAAACAGGCAGCGCGCGAGCTGCGCATGGCCCAGCGTATACAGAAAATAGCTTTGATCTTTATTATCATCCACACCGCGCAGCAGCCGGCTTTTGCCGTCCACGTCGGCGCGACGCACATAATGGCCGGTGGCGATGAAGTCGGCGCCAAGATCATCGGCGGCGAATTCAAGAAAGGCTTTGAATTTGATTTCCTTATTGCACAGGATATCTGGATTGGGCGTGCGGCCCGCCTGGTATTCGGCGAGAAAGTGCGCGAAAACGTTATCCCAATATTCGGCGGCAAAATTGACGGTATGCAGCGTGATCCCCAAGGTATCACACACCGCCCGGGCATCGGCCAGATCGCTTGCTGCGGTGCAATACTCCTCGTTGTCGTCCTCCTCCCAGTTTTTCATGAACAGCCCCTCCACCCGATAACCTTGTTGTTGCAGCAACCAGGCGGAGACGGAAGAGTCGACACCGCCGGACATGCCGACGATTACTTTTTTATGACTATTATCTGACATGGGATTCTCACGAACGGGATAACCGCCGCGCGTTGCGCGGCGCAGTAAATCAGGCGGCAAATTTTATCATGATCCACCCCCGGGCCGCCACCTTCGGCCGTGAGGGCAATGGCGATGACAGGCTAGGGTCATCGGCGCGGCGGCGCCGCGGATATTGTCGCACCGGCAAGAATACCCGCTCAGAACGGCCAGTTGAAGGCCTGGAGCAGGTCCAACGGCAGGCGCTCGCCGCGCTGATAACAGCGGAGACTTTCCGCCACCAGCGGCGAACGTAGCTGGTTGGAGGTGAGAATGGACTCGGCCGGCAGCCACAGGCAGCGGTCGATATCGTCATCCTGCGGGATAGCCGTCACGCAGCGCGGCAAATCGATGGCGAACAAAAACCGCAAAAAAGGGGTGTTATCGGGCGCAATCCATTGATGTATTCGCAGCAGCGCTTGCGGTAGGGCGCGAACACCGGTTTCCTCCCATAATTCACGCTGCGCCGCTTCGATAAGGGTTTCGTTTGCCTCAAGATGGCCGGCCGGCTGGTTCCAGCGTGGCTGGCCGTGAATCGTTTCCTCCACCACCAAAAACTGGCTTTCCGCCTGCACCACGCAGGCAACGGTAACATGGGGTTTAAACATAGCGGCTTTTGTCCTCCGTGGGCGGTGGTAGAAATGTTAGTCCCGGGTAATGTCGCGCCACTTTGCCGGCGCCAGCCCGGCCAGGCGCCCATCCGCGATTTAACAGCGAATCAGCCGTGGCGTCGGATGCCGGATGTGTGCGGTCACACGGCGCACCCGGCGTTTTTCCCTCAACGAGCATCACCCGTGGCCGCAGGCAGGCATAGCCTTGCCCGCAAATCGGCGGTGCTCGCGGCCGTAACCATTTCGGCGGCAAAACGCGCGCCACCGGCAGACAACGTCAGCCCGTCTTTGCGCATCAGGCCGAGGCGGGGGGCGGCCAGCCGGGCCTCATGAGGTTCGCCTTCCCAGCACCTCGTTGATTTTAGCGGTTTTCTGCGCCGGCGGCGTCAATCTGGCCTGTCGCTTACCCGCGTTTGTCAGGATAATCAGCCCTACACTGTCCCGATCCAGACTGCCGGCGGCATAAATCGAGGGCACCGGGATAGGATCCTTGAGGGTAGTGCGGCCGGCGCTATCGCTGAAGTGAGAGAGCGCGTCATAAGGTTTATTGAACAGGATAACACACCGAGGACCACACGCTGACACGGCTTGACGGCTGTGATTGCGCGTGGCGCAGGGCTATTTGCTAATGGAAATATCTCTGTCAGCTTTAAGGAATCGTTAATATACCGGCGTACACACCCTGCGCGACGGTGGCAAAAAAAGCGGGCCCGCAGGCCCGAAAAAATGGGCAAACTACAAACTTGCATGTGGAGCACTAACTCTAGACAAGGGACAGGCTTTTTGCTTCACGGTGACGAATTAATAGTTAAAAACGTTGATAGAGCAGCGTCATTGATGTGCTGGTGTGCTGGTGTGCTGGTGTGCTGGTGTGCTGGTGTGCTGGTGTGCTGGTGTGCTGGTGTGCTGGTGTGCTGGTGTGCTGGTGTTTCCTTGGTTTTGGAAAGCGCACAGTGCCGGCAGGTGATAAATAGCCGAGGGGACATCGAATGCTGACATAGCGTGCCGGATGTCGATATCAAAACAAGGCGAATAACAGCACTACCGGCAGGCTCATCGGCCAGGTCAGGCCAATAATTTTCGCGGTCAACAGACGAATGCGCAGCGAAGGGTCGTGACTGAGCAGGAAGGTGACGGGCGCTGCGATGAAAAGTCCGATAAGATATATCTGCGTTAACGCTTGCCAGGCGGGGGACATCGCATTACCTATCCTGTTTGACAATGAGAGCGCGGAGTGTAGCCGGTCAGCGAGTATTACGCAATCAGCGGCCCGGCATGACGCCGGTGCCGGAGCGGCAAGGCGCGCTACCCACGGGCGGCGCCGGCGATTGACACTTGCGCGAGCCTTACCCCGTGCCGTTTTGGGTCATCTGCACCGGCGACGTTTCTTCCCCCACCACTTTCAGCGGCGGAAACTCGCTTTAGTTGAATAGCACATTTTGTGTGGGGATAGCCAGCTTGATATCCAACTGCACCAATTCTTCCATCAGGCGGATATTTATCTCCTGCTGGATGTCCATGTATTTGTTGTAATCCGCGCTGGCGACGATATGGACGACTTCAAAGGTCAGGCGAAAATTATCGAAGGACAAAAAATGGGCACGGTCGAAACGGGTCTCAGGGATCGCGTCGATAATTTTTTTCACCCTATCGCCTACCAGGCGTAATTTCTCCGGCGGGGTGGAATAGGCTAGACCAAAGGTGAACACGATGCGTCGGGTCTGCATCCGTTTGTAATTGTGGATGGTTTGCTGCAGTAGAATGGCATTGGCGCAAACGATCTGTTCACCGCTTAAACTGCGAATGCGGGTGGTTTTTAAACCGATATGCTCAATGGTCCCGGCAATATCATTGAAGACGACGAAATCGCCGATAACGAAGGGTTTATCGAAGCCGATGGCCAAGGAGGCGAAGACATCGCTTAATACCGTTTGAATTGCCAGGGCAATGGCGATACCGCCCACGCCGAGACTGGCGACTAGGGCGGTGATATTGACGCCGACATTGCCTAAAATGGACAGCATCATTACCGCCCAAATCAGCACCCGCATCATCAAGCCCAGAATAACCATGGTCACCGGGTTACGTGCTGCGCCGGGCTCGCGATTCATGTTGCCGAGCCAAACGTGGACGGCGCTGTCGAGCCACATGGCGATTTGCAGCGCCAGAACCAGGAACCAGCCATGGGAGATGGCATTATTCCAACTGCCGGGTAAATCGATGAAATGAATACTCAGCAGCAAGGCGGTAAAGAGGATAAGCAGGCTCTTGGTGTTGTCGAGCATCTCTACTACGACCCGATACAATATGCTGTGCTTACCGCTGCTCCATTGTTTCACCCGGTGGCCGGACAAACGGATCATTTTATGAATGACCCAATAAATAATGAAGCTGGCGATGACGACAATGGCGATATTGAGCCAGAACGTGGGACTGGTAATCAGACGGATGAAGTTAAGGTTTCTTAACATCTCCATAAAAGCTCTCCCAGGCAAATAAGTAAAATGAGGCAGGTTGTTCAAATCAGGCACAGTTAAAAAAGTGGCACATTTTCGCCGGGCCGGCAAATGACCGGCCCGGCAGACGACGCAATCAGGACGGTTCTGATGTCTGCGCCAACGCAAGGTATTCGGCGATAAGCGCCCGTCGTCTGCCTCAAGCGTCGGTGTCTACCCGCCGTTATGCGCGAGGAAGGTCTAACCCACCGCCGGCATTGTGCCCTGTCGCCATCTGCGCGGCGACGCTGTGGTGAAGGTATTCAGGCTGTGACAGGCCTGGCATGCCATCGCGCCGGCCTGCGCCGCAGGCCAAACGCTGCTGCCCACGCCTTCGTCGGCCCGTTTGGGGCACGAAATGACGAAACCGGTGCCCGGGTGCGCTCTCCGTCGAGCGCGCCTTTTCTTACCGCCCATGAGCAGGGCGAACACTTTCCCACGGCACGCCACCGCATGCCCAACGCGCCGGGGTTGCCGACGCGTGGGGTCAGGGCGCGGGGTCGCTGTTTTTTTTGAAGGTCTCCGCATGCTCTATGAGCCGGTATTTCCGGCGTTTTGAGGCTGGGCGCGCGGGTCGATATAGTCCGCTACACCGGCGCATGGCCTACGGGCCGGTATTTCCGGCGTTTTGAGGCTGGGCGCGCGGGTCGATATAGTCCGCTACACCGGCGCATGGCCTACGGGCCGGTATTTCCGGCGTTTTGAGGCTGGGCGCGCGGGTCGATATAATCCGCTACCTCGGCGCATGGCTTACGGGCCGGTATTTCCGGTGCCGGATTGCATGCCCTGCAGCGTGATTTCCCAGCGCCTGCGCGGTTGCCCCCTAAGGCATAGGTATCTACACATTTATCGTGATACCTGTTATTACTTTGCAGAATGATTTCAACCTATCTGTTGGCGGGATTGACTCTCGCCTTACCCGCCGATATCAGACGCTGGTTAAACAGCATATGA
>NZ_FRDB01000050.1 GCF_900143145.1 Candidatus Sodalis sp. SoCistrobi | reverse complement strand
TCATATGCTGTTTAACCAGCGTCTGATATCGGCGGGTAAGGCGAGAGTCAATCCCGCCAACAGATAGGTTGAAATCATTCTGCAAAGTAATAACAGGTATCACGATAAATGTGTAGATACCTATGCCCCCAGGGGCGGCCGGTCATGACCCAGGAGCAGCAACAGGTCTTCGTGCTAAACGGCATCCAAACCCAGAGCGGCTACTGTTATAATCTCATCAATGAACAGGTATCAATGGCGGGTCTGGTGGATGTAGTACGTCTGTCACCGCAAGATCTGTCGACGCCAGAACAGGTGGCGCTATTTCGCGCCAACCACCAGGGGGAACACCCCGCGGCGCTCAGCGGTCAGAAGGACTGCAACGGTTACTGGCGCCGCATCCCCGGTCTGGCGCTGGTGGAGTAACACCGTTAATGGGTTAGGCATGATGCCGCCGATAAGGCTGTTGAACCACACCGGCGTGGCTGTGCTCCCGCGCCGGCGGCACGGCGGCAACGCCGCGGCACGACGGCGATCATGCCCGCCCGAGACGCTACGCCCTTACCTGGGCAATAGATAATGCGTCGCGCATTACGGCGGGGAACAGACCTGGCACCCTACGCCTTAGCGGTCGTCAGCGCCGAATAACCACAATAAATAATGGGCTATCGCTGCCTGATGTTTTAGTTAATACTCATGGTTATCATTAGCCGCCAAAGTTGCGGCGTAGACAACCTGTGAGTATGCTCATGCTGACCAAACAGACACCCATTCCATTTTCCGTGCTGGATCTTTCCCCGGTGCCGCAGGGCGCGACGCCGCGCGATGCCTTCAACGCCTCTCTGGATTTGGCGCGCCACGCCGAGCGATGGGGCTACCATCGCTATTGGATGGCGGAACATCACAATATGACCGGCATCGCCAGCGCCGCCACCTCGGTATTGCTGGGGCATATTGCCGGCGGCACCACGACCTTGCGCGTCGGCTCCGGCGGCGTCATGCTGCCCAACCACTCGCCGCTGGTGATTGCCGAACAATTCGGCACCCTGGAGACGCTCTACCCCGGCCGGGTGGATTTGGGGCTGGGTCGCGCGCCGGGCACCGATCAGCGCACCATGCTGGCGCTACGCCGCCACCTTGCCAATGAAGTGGACAATTTCCCGCACGATGTACAGGAATTAATCGGCTACTTCGACGATGTCAAACCGGGCCAGCCGGTACAGGCGGTCCCGGGGCAAGGGCTGCATGTGCCGATTTGGCTGCTTGGTTCCAGCCTATACAGTGCGCAATTGGCGGCGGCGATGGGCCTGCCCTTCGCCTTTGCTTCTCATTTCGCGCCGGACATGTTGTGGCAGGCGCTGAGCCTGTACCGCGAGCATTTTAAACCGTCGCGCGCGCGCTGGCGGAGCCTTATGCCATGGTGTGTATCAATGTGATCGCCGCCGACAGCGAGCGCGACGCCCGCTTCCTGTTCACCTCGATGCAGCAGCAATTTATCAACCTGCGCCGCGGCCGGCCTGGCCCGCTGCCGCCGCCGGTGAGCGATATCGAGGCGCTGTGGTCGCCGGGTGAGCATTATGGCGTGGAGCAGGCCCTGCGGCTGTCGGTGGTCGGCGATGCCGGGCAGGTTAAAAGCGGACTGGAGGCGCTGGTGCAGGACACCGGCGCCGATGAGCTGATGATCAACGGTCAGATTTTTGATCATCAGGCGCGCCTGCGCTCATTTGACATTGCCATGTCGGTACGGGAACACTTGCGAGGCTGAGCCGCGCGAGCTCAGGCGGCGCGGCGTATGTCGTACACGCCGCCTGAACCCTTCACCCGACGCATGCCGAGGTCGTCGCCCACACTCACTTCCCTGGTCAGTGTCGAGGACGCTGCCCGAACCATCAAGCCGGTAAATGCCGAGAACACCATCAGCTCTCATCGACCCGATAAAGGCCAAAAAAAACCCGCCGAAGGCGGGTTTTTAATACCAGGCGCGGCCGCAGGCTTATTTGCCGCGAGCCGGGCGCCACCCGAAGGTGACGTCTCGCCGAGTCATTTGGGATTACGCGTCACCGCCGAAACGACGGCGGCTGGCCGGTGCGGTGTCGCCATCGCGACGCGGCGCGCGTTGACCATCACGGCGTTCGCCGCCGTAATTGCCACGACCACCGGCGCCTGCAGCCGGGCCGCCGCGACGCTCGCCGCCGCGCGACTGCGCTTCACCCACGAACTGCATATTCATCGGCTTGTTCAGAATACGCGTGCGGGTGAAGTGAGACAGCATTTCCCCCGGCATGCCTTTCGGCAGTTCAATGGTTGAGTGGGAGGCGAATAATTTAATATTGCCGATATAGCGGCTGCTGATATCCCCTTCGTTGGCGATCGCGCCGACGATGTGGCGAACTTCCACCCCATCATCACGACCCACCTCAATACGATAGAGGTCCATTTCGCCCACATCGCGACGTTCACGGCGCTGCGGACGTTCGCCACCTTCCCGGCGCTCGTCGCGCTCGCGGAACTCACGGCGCGGACGGCGATCAATCACCGGATCCGGCGGCAGGATCAGCGGGCGTTCGCCCTGGGCCATTTTCAACAGCGCTGCGGCCAACGTTTCCATATCAAGCTCTTCCGCCGGCTGCAATTTTGCCAGCAGCGCGCGGTACAGATCAAGATCGCTGCTTTCCAGCTGGTTTTGCACCTTGGCGGCGAACTTGGCCAGACGACGGGTGCTCAGCACCTCGGCGGTCGGCAGGTCCACTTCCGGGATGGTCAGCTTCATGATGCGCTCAATATTGCGCAGCAGACGGCGCTCGCGGTTTTCCACGAACAGCAGCGCCCGGCCAGCGCGGCCGGCACGACCGGTACGGCCGATACGGTGCACGTAGGATTCGGAATCCATCGGAATATCGTAGTTCACCACCAGGCTGAGGCGATCAACGTCCAGGCCGCGGGCGGCGACGTCGGTAGCAATCAGAATGTCCAGACGGCCATCCTTCAGGCGATCCAGCGTCTGCTCGCGCAGCGCCTGGTTCATGTCGCCGTTCAGGGCGGCGCTGTTATAACCGCTACGTTCAAGCGCTTCGGCCACTTCCAGCGTCGCGTTTTTGGTGCGCACGAAGATAATGGCGGCGTCGAAATCTTCCGCTTCCAGGAAACGCACCAGCGCTTCGTTCTTGCGCATACCCTGAACCGTCCAGTAGCTCTGGCTGATATCGGGACGGGTGGTCACACTGGACTGGATACGCACTTCCTGCGGTTCATTCATGAACCGGCGCGTGATGCGGCGAATCGCTTCCGGCATGGTGGCGGAGAACAGCGCGGTCTGATGCTCCGCGGGCACCTGCGCCAAAATATTTTCGACGTCTTCGATAAAGCCCATGCGCAGCATTTCATCGGCTTCGTCCAGCACCAGTCCGCTTAAATTGGACAAATCCAGCGTACCGCGCTTCAGATGATCCAGCAGACGGCCAGGGGTGCCGACCACGACCTGCGGGCCCTGGCGCAGCGCGCGTAATTGCACGTCATAACGCTGACCACCGTACAGGGCGACCACGTTGACGCCTTTCATATGCTTGGCGAAATCGGCGCAGGCTTCTGCCACCTGTACCGCCAGTTCGCGGGTCGGTGCCAGAACCAGCACCTGCGGCGCGGCGAGTTCAGTTTTGATATTGTGCAACAGCGGCAGGGCAAAGGCCGCGGTTTTGCCGCTGCCGGTCTGCGCCATCCCCAATACATCACCGCCGGCCAACAGGTGCGGAATACAGGCAGCCTGGATGGGTGACGGCTTTTCATAACCGAGATCGGTCAGTGCATTCAGGATAGGGGTTTTCAGCCCCAGATCGGCAAAAGAGGTTTCTACTTCAGACATGTACACGTGCCTCATTTCTTAATGGCGGCCAGTCTAAATACCTCGTCGTGAAAATTTTCATTCATTTTCATCAAAAGTGTGAACCGGCTCAAATTGGATTTATAACGAAAAAAACAAGCCCTCACCCTCGCAGGTGAAAAAAAAAGAGAATGCAGGCTGCTTAAGTTTTGTTCGTCAGCTATTGCTGGTCCGATTCTGATAGGTCGTCTTGCCCTTGGCCCAATAGCGCCAATTCCAACAATGCATAGCGGTGCTCAACAAAGTTATGTACGTTGTTAGCAACCGTCAGTTTGAACAGCGCCGAAGCGGCGTTCTTGTCCCCCAGACTCAGGTAGTGTTTACCTAAATAGAAGTCAGTTTCACTGAGATGCTCGGCGAGCGAAGTGTTATCCGTTGCGTCCGCCTTGAGGCGCGCCATTAGCGTCGATTCGCTAATGTCCTTCAGGTAGAACTCGACAATATTCCATCCCCATTGCCCTTTATTCGCCCTCACATAACGGCTTTGTAGCGCGTTAAGCGCTTTCCCATCGTCGATTTTTTTCTCGACCAGGAAAAGCCACAGCGAGCGGAAGGGATCGTTTGGGTCGTCGCGATAAAACGCCTGCAGATCATCCTGCGCTAAACGGTAGCGGCCGCCGTAATACAGGGCGATGCCACGGTTTAAATACGCGTAGTTGTAAGTTGGATCAAGCTCTAGTACAGAATCAAACGCTTCATAGGCGGCATCATAATTACCCGCCTGCGTTAAGTATATGCCAAGATAATTGAAAACTTCCGGCATATCGGGTCGGATTGCCAGCGCTTGTGAAAAATCATTGCGCGCCAGCGCTCTCAGCCCAAGACTATCATACAGCACTCCGCGCTCATATAATAGCTGTGCGCGTTCATCATCGGTAAGGGCCCGGCTCGCCAGTATTTGTTCCATACGCGCCAGGATGACTTCTTGCTGTAGCGTCGGCTGCAAAGGAACGGCCAGAACGCTATCTTTACTCCGCCAATCACTGTTGCTGCATCCTGCCAGCATTAACGCCATTGCAACGAACCACCAGCGCAAGTAAGGCCTCATTTCCCACTCCCGAAGAAAAACATTGGATGAACGTCCTGTCCCCCATCGGCTTAACACAAGGCGTCCCGCCCTTGTGATACGAACAGCTCCCCACCGGGGCAAGGAGCTGTTAAATGCGCTAACAGTTTAAGGCTATTCTGCTTCAGGCACCGCGGCGTCCTGGCTGGGGGCACTGGCTTCCTTAATACTCAGGCGAACGCGACCCTGACGGTCCACTTCGAGGACCTTAACCGGCACTTCCTGGCCCAGTTCCAGATAATCAGCCACTTTCTCTACACGCTTATCGGCAATCTGGGAGATATGCACCAGCCCTTCTTTGCCACCACCGATGGCAACAAAGGCACCGAAATCGACGATGCGGGTCACTTTACCGTTGTAAATGCGGCCCACTTCGATTTCAGCGGTGATCTCTTCGATGCGACGGATGGCGTGACGGGCTTTATCGCCGTCGGTGGCCGCCACTTTCACGGTGCCGTCATCTTCGATTTCGATCGTCGTGCCGGTTTCTTCCGTCAGCGCGCGGATAACCGAACCGCCTTTACCAATCACGTCCTTGATCTTATCGGGACTGATTTTGATGGTATGAATACGCGGCGCGAATTCGGAAATATCGCCGCGCGGCGAGCTAATCGCCCGTTCCATCACGCCCAGGATGTGCATACGCGCACCCTTGGCCTGATTCAGCGCCACCTGCATGATTTCGCGGGTGATGCCTTCGATTTTAATGTCCATCTGCAGCGCGGTAACGCCTTCACGGCTGCCGGCAACTTTGAAATCCATATCGCCCAGATGATCTTCATCACCCAGAATATCGGATAATACGACAAAGTTGTCGCCTTCTTTCACCAGGCCCATGGCGATACCGGCAACGGCCGCCTTAATGGGCACCCCGGCGTCCATCAGCGCCAATGAAGCGCCGCACACGGAGGCCATGGAGGAGGAGCCGTTCGACTCGGTGATTTCCGATACCACGCGCACGGTGTAGGGGAATTCGCTGGCGTTCGGAATTACCGCCAGAACACCGCGTTTCGCCAAACGGCCGTGGCCGATTTCGCGACGCTTCGGCGACCCCACCATGCCGGTTTCACCGACGCAGTACGGAGGGAAATTATAGTGTAGCAGGAAACGGTCTGTCCGTTCACCCGTCAATTCATCAATATTCTGTGCATCACGCTCGGTGCCCAGGGTGGCGGTGACCAGCGCCTGGGTTTCACCGCGGGTGAACAGCGCCGACCCGTGGGTACGCGGCAATACGCCGGTGCGCACGTCCAGGCCGCGAATCATGTCCTTTTCCCGACCGTCGATACGCGGTTCGCCACGCAGCACGCGGCTACGCACGACGCTTTTCTCAAGCGCGCCCAGGATGTCCTTGATCTCACCTGCGTCCAGCGTCTCATCCTGGCCCGTTAAGGCTTCTACGACATTCGCTTTGATAGCGTCAACCGCGGCATAGCGCTCTTGCTTCTCGGTGATACGGTAGGCGTCGCCCAGACCGGATTCCGCCAGCTCGGCGACCTGCGCCTGCAGGTCGGCGTTAACGTCCTGCGCCTGCCATTGCCATTTCGGCTTGCCGGCTTCAGCCACCAGCTGATTGATGTTGTCAATCACGACCTGCTGATGATCGTGGCCATAGACCACGGCGCCGAGCATTTGATCTTCGCTCAGCAGTTGCGCTTCGGATTCCACCATCAGCACGGCGTTCTGGGTACCGGCAACGACCAGATCCAGACGGCTTGTCGCCAGTTCGGCCTGAGTCGGATTCAGCACATACTGGTCATTGATGTAGCCCACGCGTGCGGCGCCGATAGGGCCGCTGAACGGAATGCCGGACAGGCTCAGCGCGGCGGAAGCGCCAATCATCGCCACGATATCGGGGCTGACCTGCGGGTTAACCGAGACCACGGTGGCGATAACCTGCACTTCGTTCAGGAAACCTTCCGGGAACAGCGGACGGATCGGACGGTCAATCAGGCGCGAAATCAGCGTTTCGCCTTCGCTCGGGCGGCCTTCGCGGCGGAAGAACCCGCCCGGGAAACGGCCGGCGGCGTAGGTCCGCTCCTGATAGTTGACGGTCAGCGGGAAGAAGCTCTGTCCCGGTTTTGCTTGTTTGGCGCCCACGACGGTCACAAATACCGCCGTGTCGTCCATGCTTACCATGACTGCGGCAGTCGCCTGACGGGCCATCATACCGGTTTCCAGCGTGACGGTATGCTGGCCGTATTGAAACTTGCGAACAATCGGATTTAGCAAAATGATTTCCTTTTTCAAAGTGCGCGGCGCTTTCAATCAGACCGCCCACTGTTGACTAACAACCTTCTCATCGCATCCTCGCGACTAATGACAATCCTTATCCCGACGGATAAAGCCTCTCATTAGCCGCGCGAACCTCAGCAATGGAAGAATCTACTTAGCATTCACCGCCGCGCGGGTGAGCCCCTGTCACGGGATGAGCGCTGCCTAGAAGAAAGGGGCCACATAAGGCCCCTTGCTCCTGAAACTGTCTGGCTTAGCGACGCAGACCCAGGCGTTCGATAAGGCTGGTGTAACGCGCCACATCTTTGCCCTTCAGGTAGTCGAGCAACTTACGACGTTGTGAAACCATACGCAGCAGACCACGGCGGCTGTGGTGATCTTTTTTATGTTCCGCAAAATGGCCCTGCAAATGGCTAATCTGAGCGGTTAAAAGAGCAACCTGAACTTCAGTGGAACCGCTGTCTTTGGCATCACGGCCGAAATCAGTAACAATTTTCGCTTTCGCTTCAACACTTAGAGACATTATAACACTCCAAAATGATTGTGAAATAGATGGGCGCCGATCTCTAATTCAGCCACCCGCTTCATAAGCCGCGCTATTCTACTCTCAGCCCGTGCCGATCGCAAGGCGATTACATGATCAGGCACGCGGTTCCGCTATCAGGCGGCGCGGCGTCAGCCGGCCCGGTGCGGCGATTTCGCCGATGCCGAAAAAGCGCCCGGCGTCCCCTTCGGTCAGGCGTACCAAACCGGTCTGCGGCTGCGCTGTAACCGCTACCGTTTGCCCCAGGCGCACCCGCGCGGCGAGATCAGACGGCAAATTGACCGCCGGCATATCCGCCACCGCGCTGTCCATCGGCAACAGCAGCGCGTCCAGCTGCGTCAGGGTTTCCGGCGCTTCCGGCGCATCGGCGGCAATGGCCTTCAGCGCCGCAAGCGTGACCATACGCTCGGTGGGATAGCGGGCAACCGCCAGCCGACGCAGCGCCGTGACGTGGGCGCCGCAGCCGAGACGTTCACCCAGATCATCAATAATGGTGCGGATGTAGGTGCCTTTGGAACAATGAATTTCCAGTTCCACCTGCGTTACATCCCAGTGGTGTAACTGTAACTCGTAGACGTGAATAGGACGCGCTTCACGCTCTACCGTAATGCCTTTGCGGGCGTACTCGTACAGCGGACGCCCCTGATGTTTCAGCGCGGAAAACATGGACGGCACCTGGCTGCTTTCACCACGGAAGTGGTTCAGCGCCGCCTCCAGACGTGCCTTATCCAGCGATACCGGGCGGACGCTGACCGTCTGGCCCTCGGCGTCGGAGGTATCGGTGCGTTCGCCGAGCCGGGCGGTGACCCGATAGCGTTTATCCGCCTCCAGCAGATGCTGGGAAAACTTGGTCGCCTCGCCGAGGCAGACGGGCAGCATGCCGGTCGCCAGCGGATCCAGCGCACCGGTGTGCCCAGCCTTATTGGCGCGAAACAACCGTTTGACCTTTTGCAACAGATCGTTGGACGAGATCCCAAGCGGTTTATCCATCAGGACGATGCCGTCAATATCACGGCCACGGCGACTTGGAAGGCCCATCAGTCTTCCTTATCCTCGCTATCCGTCTCATCCGCCGGGCTTGCGCCCCGGCGCAGGCGGTCATTTTGCACCACCTGGCTTACAAGATTAGACATGCGCATACCTTCAACCAGCGAATTATCGTAGGCGAAGGTCAATTCAGGCACCACGCGCAGGCGCATGGCTTTGCCCAGCAGGCTGCGGATGAAACCCGCCGCATCCTGCAGCGCCCGGACCCCTGTTTTGACCTGCTCAGGGGTATTGTCGTTCAGAAAGGTAACGAACACTTTGGCATAAGCCAGATCGCGCGACACTTCTACGCCTGACACCGTCGCCATGCCGACGCGGGGATCTTTGATTTCGCGCTGCAGGATGATGGCGATTTCTTTTTGCATCTCCTGGGCGACGCGCTGGGTGCGGCTATATTCTTTGGCCATGGTAAATTCTCCAGACAAGCAGGGGGGCTGTTCGCCCCCCTGTGATGTGCGCTGCCGATAACGCGTTATCAGGCAATGGTACGTTGGATCTCGATGGTTTCAAACACTTCGATGACGTCGCCTGAGCGAACGTCATTATAGTTCTTGACGCCGATGCCGCATTCCATGCCGTTACGCACTTCGTTGACGTCGTCTTTGAAACGGCGCAGCGACTCCAGTTCACCTTCGTAGATCACCACGTTTTCACGCAGGACGCGGATCTTGTTGTGACGTTTCACCACGCCTTCCGTCACCATGCAGCCCGCGATAGCGCCAAATTTCGGCGAACGGAACACATCGCGCACTTCCGCCAGACCGATGATTTCCTGTTTGTATTCCGGCGCCAGCATGCCGCTCATCGCCTGTTTGACTTCGTCAATCAAGTCGTAGATGACCGAGTAATAGCGCAGATCCAGGTTTTCCGTTTCGATAACGCGACGGGCGGACGCATCGGCACGCACGTTAAAGCCCAGCAGGATAGCGTTGGAGGCTGCCGCCAGCGTCGCGTCGGTTTCGGTAATGCCGCCCACGCCGGAGCCGACAATCTTCACCTTCACTTCATCGGTGGACAACTTCTCAAGCGCGTCGCTGATCGCTTCGGCGGAACCCTGCACGTCAGATTTCAGCACGATGTTCAGCTCGGACACTTCCCCTTCGGTCATGTTGGCGAACATGTTTTCCAGCTTGGACTTCTGCTGGCGCGCCAGTTTAACTTCGCGGAACTTGCCTTGACGGTACAGCGCCACTTCACGCGCTTTCTTCTCGTCGCGCACCACCGTCGCTTCATCACCGGCGGCCGGCACCCCGGACAGGCCGAGGATCTCAACCGGAATCGAGGGGCCGGCGGAGGCCACATCACGACCCACTTCGTCGCGCATGGCGCGCACGCGGCCGTACTCGAAACCGCACAGCACAATGTCGCCCCGGTTCAAGGTGCCTTCACGCACCAGCACGGTAGCAACCGGGCCACGGCCCTTATCCAGGAAGGATTCGATAACCACACCGCTGGCCATGCCGTTGCGGATTGCTTTCAGCTCCAGCACTTCCGCCTGCAGCAGGATGGCGTCCAACAGCTCGTCAATGCCCGCGCCGGATTTGGCGGAAACATGTACGAACTGGCTTTCGCCGCCCCACTCTTCTGGAATGACGCCGTATTGGGTCAACTCATTCTTGACCCGATCGGGATCCGCTTCCGGTTTATCGATTTTGTTAACCGCGACCACCACCGGCACTTTGGCCGCCTTGGCGTGCTGAATGGCTTCGATGGTCTGCGGCATGACGCCGTCGTCGGCGGCCACCACCAGCACCACGATATCCGTCGCCTGTGCGCCACGGGCGCGCATGGCGGTAAAGGCCGCATGCCCCGGGGTGTCCAGGAAGGTGATCATGCCGTTATCGGTTTCCACATGATAGGCACCGATATGCTGGGTGATGCCGCCCGCCTCGCCTGCCGCCACTTTGGTAGAGCGGATATAATCCAGCAGCGAGGTTTTACCGTGGTCGACGTGTCCCATGATGGTCACCACCGGCGCGCGGGATTCCGCGGCGGCGGAGCTGCCGGTGTCGCGATCGGACATCACCGACTCTTCCAGCTCGTTCTCACGGCGCAAAATCACCTTGTGACCCATTTCTTCCGCCACCAATTGCGCGGTTTCCTGATCGATCACCTGGTTGATGGTCGCCATGGCGCCCAGCTTCATCATCGCCTTGATGACCTGTGATCCTTTCACCGCCATTTTGTTGGCCAATTCCGCAACCGTGATGGTTTCGCCGATGACCACATCGCGGTTCACCGCCTGCGCCGGCTTGTTGAAGCCCTGCATCAGGGTGCTCGGTTTACGCTTGCCCTTGCCGCCACGGCCCACGGCACGCGCTTCTTCGCGATCGGCCTTGGATTCAGACAGGCGGCTGGTCTTTTTCTGCTTGGTCGCTTTTCCGCCGCGGGTGCGGCTGCGGCGATCGCCTTCCACTTTGCGATCGTTTTCGTCTTCGGCTTCCCGGGCGTGATGGGAGGTCGTGACGTGATAATCAGTGGTATCTTCCTCCGCCGGCTCAGGCGCGTTATCCCAGGTGCCGCCGCGTTCTTCGGCCATACGGCGCGCTTCTTCCGCGACCTCGCGAGCCTTCTCTTCGACCTTGCGACGCGTTTTCTCTTCCGCTTTGCGTCTAAGCTCTGCGGCTTCGGCTTCACGGCGAGCTTTTTCAGCCGCCTGTGGTGACTTGGTCATAGTATTGGTCTGCTGGTTAGTCAATTTATCACTTTCCGCTGCCACACGTTTCGCCTGTTCAGCGGCCTCACGCTTGGCCTTATCTTCAGCCGCGCGTTTTGCTTTTTCTTCAGCGTCGCGCTGCGCTTTTTCGGCAGCGTCGCGCTGGGCCTGCTGCTGAGCCAGCTCTTCCGCTTCACGTCTGGCCTGTTCTTCCGCTTCAGCCTGCTCCTGCGCCTGCGGATCGCGTTGCACATAGGTGCGCTTTTTGCGCACTTCAATTTGCACCGACTTACTTTTACCGCCGGTGCTGGGAATATTCAAGGTGCTACGCGTTTTGCGCTGCAAAGTTAATTTATTGGGCGACGCGCCGCGATCGCGGTTTAGGTGCGCCAGTAAGGTTTCTTTTTCCTGCTGGGTCACAGAATCTACTGCGGTTTTATCAATGCCCGCATCAGCAAATTGCTGTACCAGGCGATCGACCGGAGTCTGTATTTCAGCGGCGAGCGATTTTACGGTTACATCTGTCATGCTGTTCCTTTCCTGCTACAGTTTATTACGTGTTGTCGCCAAACCAGCAAATATTGCGCGCGGCCATGATAAGCTCGCCGGCTTTTTCACTACTCAGCCCTTCAATATCTGACAGATCGTCGACACCCTGTTCGGCAAGATCTTCCAGCGTACAAACACCACACGCCGCCAGTTTGAACGCCATGTCGCGCTCAAGTTCAGGCAGACCCAGCAGGTCTTCAGCCGGTACGCCCGCGCCGCGATTCTCTTCCTGCGCCAGCGCAAGCGTGGTCAGCGCATTCTTCGCCCGTTCGCGCAGCGCTTCCACCGTTTCCTCATCGAGCCCTTCAATTTCCAGCAGTTCGTTTATCGGAACGTAGGCCAGCTCCTCAAGGGATGAGAAACCTTCTTCCACCAGTACAGTCGCGAACTCTTCATCGATATCCAGATTGCGGGTAAAGATATCGATGGCCGCATGGGCTTCAGCTTGATGTTTTGCCTGCAGATCTTCTACCGTCATTACATTTAGCTCCCAGCCGCTGAGCTGGGAAGCCAACCGGACGTTTTGCCCGTTGCGGCCGATAGCCTGGGCCAGATTGCCCGCTTCTACCGCGATGTCCATGGTGTGCTTGTCCTCGTCCACCACAATGGACGCGACATCGGCAGGCGCCATGGCGTTGATAACAAACTGGGCCGGATTATCATCCCACAGCACGATATCAATACGTTCGCCGCCCAATTCGCTTGAAACCGCCTGAACGCGCGCACCGCGCATACCGACGCAGGCGCCGACCGGATCGATGCGCTTGTCGTTGGTCTTCACGGCGATTTTCGCCCGTGAGCCCGGATCGCGGGCGGCGGCCTTGATTTCAATCACTTCTTCACCGATTTCCGGTACTTCTATGCGAAACAGCTCGACCAGCATCTCCGGCCGTGACCGGCTGACAAACAGCTGCGCGCCGCGCGCTTCCGGGCGGACCGAATACAACACGCCGCGGATACGGTCGCCGGGACGGAAATTTTCCCGCGGCAGCATGTCCTCGCGGCCAATGACCGCTTCAGCATTGCTGCCCAGATCGAGGCTGATGCTGTCCCGATTCACTTTTTTCACCACGCCGGTGACGATCTCGCCTTCGTGGCTGCGGAACTGATCGACCACCATCGCCCGTTCGGCTTCACGCACTTTCTGCACGATGACCTGTTTGGCGGTCTGGGTGGTAATGCGGTCGAACACCACCGATTCGATCTCGTCTTCGACATAGCCGCCAAGCTGCGCCGTAGGATCGTCAAATTGCGCCGCGTCCAGCGTGATTTCCCGGGTGGGTTGCGTCACTTCGTCCACAATGAGCCAACGGCGGAAGGTATCGAAGTCCCCCGACTTACGATCGATGCTGACGCGAACTTCGATTTCCTGTTCGTATTTTTTCTTCGTTGCCGTGGCCAGTGCCGTCTCTAGCGCCTCGAAAATCTTTTCTCGCGGGACGGCTTTCTCGTTGGACACTGCCTCAACAACAGCCAGAATTTCTTTATTCATCCTAGTTGCCTCAGTAAAACGTTAAAAGTGGGGTACCAGGTTCGCTTTCTGAATATTGTGCAAAGCGAACACTTCATCTTTTCCATCCACCGTCACCGTGATCATTTCACCGTCGACCGCTTTGATGGCCCCCTGCCATTTACGGCGGTTTTGCACCGCGATACGCAACACCACGCTGACGTCGCTACCGGTAAATTGGCGATAATGCGCGGCGGTAAACAGCGGGCGATCCAGACCCGGTGATGAGACCTCAAGGCTATAGGCCACGGAGATAGGGTCTTCGACGTCCAGTACCGCGCTGACCTGGTGGCTTACATCAGCACAATCATCAACGGTGATGCCCTCGTCACTATCGATATAAATACGTAGCGTCGACTGGCGGCCACGAATGAATTCAATACCCACCAGCTCAAACCCCAAGGCTTCCACGGGTGCAGTGATCATCTCAGTCAATTTTTGTTCTAATGTGGACAAGGCCACCCCCAAGACATAAAAAAAGGGCTAATTAGCCCAGTATTACTGTAGTGAAATAACAAAAAACCCCGAAAAGATCGGGGCGTTAAGTGACTGGACCCTGTAAACCGCAGGCGGCTTTGAAACCATTCCAGAAGAATCATTTTTCAAACGCCTGTGATGGTAAACCTAACGCCTACAGACAGTATATTTGAAAAAGCACTCTAAGGGAATGTGGTTGCGGGGGCCGGATTTGAACCGACGACCTTCGGGTTATGAGCCCGACGAGCTACCAGGCTGCTCTACCCCGCGTCCGAAAACGCTGAAAATACTACGCTGATAACCCCAAAAAAGCAAGTTATCTCTGGGATTGGTACCGAGGACGGGACTTGAACCCGTAAGCCCAATCGGGCACTACCACCTCAAGGTAGCGTGTCTACCAATTCCACCACCTCGGCACTTTCTATCGGTTCTTGCGCTTCTTTACGATTGCCCTGTCGGGCAACGCTTAACGCTTACTGCGGAATATCACTACCCGGTTTCGCCGGCGCTTCGGCTGGTGCCTTATCCGCCTGCTGAGCCTGATTCAGGTTATCCCACTGGCTGCCTTTCTGACCATGATTGCTGCTCAGGTTGCCCAGCACCAGGCTGAGAACGAAAAACAGCGTTGCCAGCACGGCCGTCATACGGGTCATGAAGTTACCGGAACCGCTTGAACCGAAGCAGGGTGCCAGAGGCGCCTGCACCGAACGAGGCTCCCATATCAGCACCTTTACCTTGTTGCAGCATGATCAGCGCAACCAAGCAGACCGCTACCAACAGGAATATGACTAACAGAGCTTGGTACATAATCTTTCAGTATCCTTGCGGTAACCACCGCACGTTAAGCTATCGCAGCCCCAATACAGCACCTGATGTCACCGACTGAAGCGGGTGTGAATACTAACCAAAGCGCCCCTCGCGTGCAAGGGCATTTTACGGCTGGCTGACCGTTTGCGGAAAAAAACGCCAGTGCCGCTCGCCGCTTAAGCGTCGCCGCCGGTCAACGTCACCGGCCAGGACCACGGTGGGCGCTGACGCCCTGTCACTGCCCCCGTAAATTGCCGCCTCGGCAGAACGCCTCAGCGCCGGGCCTTACGCCTCAGCCTGCGGCTTTCATTACCTCAGCGCCGGGCCCTTCACCTTAGCGCGCGGCGTTCACCGCCTTAGCGCCATAGGTATCTACACATTTATCGTGATACCTGTTATTACTTTGCAGAATGATTTCAACCTATCTGTTGGCGGGATTGACTCTCGCCTTACCCGCCGATATCAGACGCTGGTTAAACAGCATATGACG
>NZ_FRDB01000037.1 GCF_900143145.1 Candidatus Sodalis sp. SoCistrobi | reverse complement strand
CATAGGTATCTACACATTTATCGTGATACCTGTTATTACTTTGCAGAATGATTTCAACCTATCTGTTGGCGGGATTGACTCTCGCCTTACCCGCCGATATCAGACGCTGGTTAAACAGCATATGACGCCCGCGGCTCTTCTTGCTTCTGCGGTTAAAGACCTCGCAAGTGCTCAAAAATCAACTTTCGCAACTACCCAAGCTGTCTGGCGTTTTCTGAATAATAAGCGAATTAGCTTCAGTCAACTCAATGAGCCAATTATTTCGCTAGCACTTGAGCAAATTTCGCTTAGCCCGCATCCATACGCTCTCGTTGTTCATGATTGGTCACGTTTACAATTTCTTTACCATCATGCCAAATACGGACGCTTAAAAATGACGCACGGTGGCGATGTTGGATATGAACTTCAAAGCAGCTTGCTGGTTGATGCTGGCACGGGTTTGCCAATAGCGCCTCTATCTCAGACACTTACCGATGCAACCGGTTGTCATTCAACGTTGGCGGAAGGACTGTCCGAACGGCAGACACATATGGACGCCTTGACGACCGATATTGCCCGTGTGGAATCGCTTAATATAGGTAAAAAGCTGATTCATATAATTGATAGAGAGGGTGACTCTATTGGACATATGCGGACGTTGAGTACTCAAGGAATATGCTGGCTTATCCGAGGAAAAGAAGGACATGGTGCAGAGTGGCAAGGTAATTCATTGAAAATTGGTGAGATTGCTGCTCTTCTGCCATACAACGGATGCGGACAGGTAGACTGGAAAGGGAAAAAAGCTGATATGGAAATCAGTGAAACCTCGATAGTCATAACCCGAGCTGCGCAGCAGAAGCGTAAAGATAAAGAAACCGGCCGCCGCATAAAAATCCAACCTGGAGAGCCTCTGACGGTCAGATTGGTTGTTGTTCGGCTTACGGATGATCTCGGTAATGTGGTGGGACGCTGGACGCTGCTTACAAACGTTTGCAGCGAGATCACCTGCGAGGAAGTAGCTCGTTGGTATTACTGGCGCTGGAATATTGAATCATTTTTTAAGTTGCTGAAAGGTGCCGGACATGACGTAGAAACATGGCTTCAGCGCAGCGCGCCAGCCGTACTACGCAGGTTGTTAATAGCCAGTATGGCTGCTGTTCTGGTATGGCGGCTGCAACGCGCTGAAGGAGAAGAAAATGCGGCAGCCCGCCAGCTGATATGTCGCTTGTCAGGACGACAGCAAAAGCGAGGCCGCAGAGAGAGCGCTCCTGCTCTGCTCGCTGGCCTATCCATCTTGTTGAATACACTAAAATTATTATCGGAATATAGTCTGGAAGAACTTACTCATTTAGCGAGAGTTGCTCTTAAGCCTCCTCCCTGATGTGTAGATACCTATGCATTATAGGGGGTTCCGGCCCCGTGGCAACCGCTATTTTCATCAATTTCGTCTGTTTGCTGCTTTCCACAGCAAATACCGGCTTATACCTGCTTTTACACAAACTTATCCACAACCTACGGCGCAGAGACAAAATTTGGCGAGCATCGCGCAATCGTTTTCGCTACAATTCAGGCAACTTTTTCCCGTCCGGGTCGGGTGACCGCGGGCGAGATGCCACTCCGGCATTGCCGATCAATACCAAGTAACATCATTGCTATTCATATCAAGGGTCATTTGCCATGCAACCACCACGTCCTGTCCGTCGCGCGCTGCTAAGCGTTTCCGATAAAACCGGTATTCTGGCGTTCGCCCGGTCGCTGTCCGAGCGCGGCGTTGAGCTGCTTTCCACCGGCGGCACCGCCCGCCTGCTGGCCGAAGCGGGTCTACCGGTCACCGAAGTGTCCGACTATACGGGCTTTCCCGAAATGATGGACGGGCGGGTTAAAACGCTGCATCCCAAAGTGCATGGCGGGATCCTGGGCCGGCGCGATATCGATGACGCCATTATGCGCGAGCACGACATTGCCCCGATCGACATGGTGGTCGTTAACCTGTATCCCTTTGCCGCCACGGTGGCGCGCGCGGAGTGTACCCGTGAAGAGGCGGTGGAAAATATTGATATCGGTGGCCCGACCATGGTGCGCTCCGCCGCCAAGAACCATAAAGATGTCGCCATTGTGGTCAATAGCACCGACTATCCCGCGGTGGTGGCGGAAATGGATCAGCACAGCGGATCGCTCACCCTGGAGACGCGTTTCGACCTCGCTATCAAGGCCTTTGAACACACCGCCGCCTATGACAGTATGATTGCCAACTATTTCGGCAGCCAGGTGCCGGCCTATCACGGCGATGCAAAGCAGCCTTCCGGCCGCTTCCCGCGCACCCTCAATCTTAACTTTATCAAGAAACAGGATATGCGCTACGGCGAGAACGGCCACCAGCTGGCGGCGTTTTATACCGATCCCGAGACGCCGGAAGCGTCGGTGGCCACCGCGCAGCAGCTACAGGGAAAGGCGCTTTCTTACAATAATATCGCCGATACCGATGCAGCGCTCGAATGCGTAAAAACCTTTACCGAGGTGGCTTGCGTTATTGTCAAGCATGCCAACCCGTGCGGCGTGGCTACCGGCGATACCTTGCTGGCGGCCTATGATCGCGCCTACCAAACCGACCCAACGTCCGCGTTTGGCGGGATTATCGCTTTCAACCAGACGCTGGACGCCGAAACCGCCAAAGCGATTGTGAGTCGCCAGTTTGTCGAGGTCATCATCGCGCCTGCGGTCGACGACGACGCTCTGGCCGTGCTGGCCGGCAAGCAGAACGTGAGGGTACTGGCCTGCGGCACGTTGCAGCAGCCGTCGCCGGGATTGGACTTCAAACGGGTTAACGGCGGCCTGCTGGTGCAGGAGCGCGATGTCGGCATGGTGGACCTGCAGGATTTGAGTGTGGTCACCGAGCGCCAGCCGACCGAAGAAGAAATGCGTGATGCGCTTTTCTGCTGGAAAGTGGCCAAGTTCGTGAAATCCAATGCCATCGTTTATGCCCGCGACCAGCGCACCATCGGTATCGGCGCCGGGCAAATGAGCCGCGTTTATTCGGCAAAAATCGCCGGCATCAAGGCAGCGGACGAAGGTCTGGACGTCAAGGGTTCGGCGATGGCCTCAGATGCCTTTTTCCCCTTCCGCGACGGTATTGATGCCGCGGCGGCGGTAGGTGTGCGTTGCGTCATTCAGCCAGGGGGATCGATTCGCGATAACGAAGTCATCGCCGCCGCCAATGAGCATGGCATTGCCATGATCTTCACCCATATGCGTCATTTCCGCCATTAAGCTCAGGAGTTAGCTCGCCATGAATATTTTAATTATCGGCAACGGTGGACGTGAACACGCCTTGGCCTGGAAAGCCGCGCAGTCGACGCTTGCCGACAATGTCTATGTCGCGCCCGGCAATGCCGGCACCGCGCTGGAGCCGACGCTGCAAAATGTGGATATCGCCGCCACCGATATCCCGGCGCTGGTCGCCTTCGCCCACGAGCATCACATCGGGCTGACTATTGTCGGCCCTGAAGCGCCGCTGGTGCAGGGCGTGGTGGATGCCTTCCGCGCCGCCGATCTGAAGATTTTCGGCCCGACGCAGGCCACCGCGCAGTTGGAAGGCTCCAAAGCTTTCAGCAAAGACTTTCTCGCCCACCACGGTATACCGACCGCGCGCTATGAAAACTTTACCGAGGTTACGCCGGCGCTGGACTATGTGCGTCAGCAAGGGGCGCCGATCGTCATCAAAGCGGACGGCCTGGCCGCCGGAAAAGGCGTAATCGTCGCCATGACGCTGGAGGAAGCGAAATCCGCCGTAAACGATATGCTGGCCGGTAACGCCTTTGGCGATGCCGGGCATCGTATTGTCATTGAGGAATTTCTCGAGGGCGAAGAGGCCAGCTTTATTGTCATGGTGGACGGTGAACATGTGTTGCCCATGGCCACCAGCCAGGATCATAAACGCGTCGGCGATGGGGATACCGGGCCGAACACCGGCGGCATGGGCGCCTATTCACCGGCGCCGGTAGTGACCGATGAGGTGCACCGCCGGGTAATGGAGCAGGTCATTTGGCCAACGGTAAAGGGGATGGCGGCGGAAGGGAATGTCTACACCGGCTTTCTGTATGCCGGCTTGATGATAAGCCCTGATGGTCAGCCGAAGGTGATTGAGTTCAACTGCCGCTTTGGCGATCCGGAAACCCAACCTATCATGCTGCGCATGCGCTCTGATCTGGTCGCCCACTGCCTGGCGGCCACCGAAGGCCGTTTGCACGAGGAGAGGTCCGAGTGGGATGAACGGCCGGCGCTGGGTGTGGTACTGGCGGCGGGAGGCTATCCCGGCGACTACCGCACCGGGGATGAAATCAGCGGTCTACCGGTAACCGAGGCGGAAGGAGAAAAAATCTTTCACGCCGGTACCCGCCTGCATCAGGGCAAGGTACTGACCCAGGGAGGCCGCGTACTATGCGTCACCGCGCTGGGAGCCACCGTTGCTGATGCGCAGGCGAAGGCCTACCGCGCGGCCCAGCCTGTCCAATGGCGGGAAAGCTTCTGTCGCCGCGATATCGGCTACCGCGCTATCGCCCGCGACGCCTGATGCCGCTGCCAGGGCGGGCCTACGCTAGCCCGCTCTGCCACGGCGAGCTAAAGACCGTCCTTATTCGGCTGCCAAACGAGCTAAAAATCGCCCTCATTCGGCTGCCAGGGCGAGCTAAAGATCGTCCTCATTCGGCTGCCACAGCGAGCTAAAGACCGTCCTTATTCGGCTGCCAGCGGCGAGCTAAAGACCGTCCTTATTCGGATGCCAACGGCGAGCTAAAGATCGTCCTCATTCGGTTGCCAGCGGCAGAAATCCTCGTTGGCGACCAGCAATAATTGGGTGCCTTCCGGCGCCTCCAGCCAGGCGATGCCCAAGGCGCCCGACGTATGACGGGTACGGGCGGCCAGCCAGCCTGCCGCGCGCGCATCGAAATTCGGCGCCACCGGCCCGCCCTGGCAAAGCGTAATAACGCCGTTCTGCCAAACCCCTTGCTTCAACCGGACGCGGCCGGCGCGCAGCGCCTGGCTGACCTCCAGCAGGCGACGGGCCTCGAACTGATACAGCGCCGTTTCGTCATCGCTTAGCGACTCCCGCCGCTGCCCGCGCTCACGCTGCATGAAACTGAGGTGACCTTGCGCATCGAAGCGAAGCTGTACCGTTTCAGGCTGCTCTCCGCTCTGCTGACGGCGAATCTGACGCACCTCGTCCTGCTGATATTCATAGCGGGTCACGGTGGTATCACCGCCGCGGTAGGGACTGTAGACGCTTTCAAGCGTCACGCGTCCGCTGGCGGTGTCGTCTTTACGCCACAGACGCATGGCGCCGCGATCGGCGATATAGCCGGTGGCGGTAAACGCGGGAGGCGATTGATGGTAGCTACATGCCGTCAGCATCAGAGCCATAAGCCCTATGCGACCACACAGCCGTAAAGACAAAAGGGGCGTAATTGCCCCTCTGCTTATTGTTTTCACCTGCACACTGCTTTTATTTGACTGCGTCTTTCAATGCTTTACCAGAAACAAAGGCAGGCACGTTGGCAGCTGCGATTTTGATTTCTTTGCCAGTCTGCGGATTGCGGCCAGTGCGTTCGCTACGATGATTAATTTTGAAAGTGCCGAAACCAACCAATTGTACTGCATCACCCTTTTTAAGAGACTCGGTAATTGCTGCCAAAGTGGATTCCAGCGCCGACTTCGCTTGTGCCTTAGAAAGATCAGCTTTATCAGCAATTACATCAATCAGTTGAGTCTTGTTCATATGTTATCCTTACAGTGTGTTTATCGCTTGCTAAGCATCGAGTGCGACGGATATGCCGATTGACAGCACTCTCCTGCATACACGCACCGATAGCCACTTTTTTCACGCCCCCCAAATGTAGACCAGACAGGGTGCTAATGTGAAGCCTTATGGACCCGCAAAACAGGTGTTAAATCACGTTTTTCTGCCTTATTGCTGCAAATTTATCCCAATATTGCTAATTCCGGCCTCGCGCAGATCGGCGCGCAGTCCTTTAATCAATTCAATATCACGATCTTCGCAATCCGCCAATAAACGATAAATTTCCCATTGCACATCCCATTCCTGCTCAATAGCCGGCAGCGCATTAAGCGCTTCTTCGGTCATTTCCCGTTCCGCCTGGGTCATTTCAACCATCGCCACGCTGCGAATTGACGTCTCGCTTACGGTGATAGCATGCGACAACGTTTCTCCGCTCAAACGGGAATGCAAAACTTCACTGAGTGCAACACAGGCGTCTATCGCGGGATAAACGCCGTAAAAGTCATAATCATCGGCGGCAGGAATCGCTTCCTCCAGCTTTTCCAGCTGTAAATCAAAATTGACCTTAGCATCTTTTACTATCAACGTCTCCCAGACGAGATCCAGAATGCGCCGAAAGATAGCCGCGTCGCCGAAACCGGTTTGCTGACAAAACAGCTGGTAATTAGGATACATACGCTCACAGAGCGACGCCATAAACGTGATATGTTGCCAGCTTTCCAGCTTTTCCAGGCGTAAATGTATCGGATTACGTAACATCGGGTGTCCCATTACTCTTTAACTTGCGCGCAGTTTACCTGAAATTTTCCCCGGACCCTATTGCGGCGGGAAAAAGTCCGCGTCCTCCCGCGCCTGCTGCCAGCGCTGGAAAGCCGTGCGGTTTGACGCCACCGCATCCGCCCAACGCGTTGGCTCAGGGAGACGGTAACCGCGCATGCAAAGTTGCACCCAGTGCAGGGCGGATGCCAGCCCCACCCGATGGCCGGTGGAAATAAACAGCGGATTGCAGCGTAATTTACTGCGCCACACCCACGCCAGTTGCTCCCCCTTGTCCATCAGCGGCGCCAGCGCGCCCTGTGCTTCCGCCAGCGGCGCGAATTTGCCGCATAAGCGGCGCTTGGCGACGCCGATGGTCGGAATATCGACCAACAGGCCGAAATGGCTCGCCACGCCAAGACGCCGGGGATGCGAGATGCCATGGCCATCCACCAGCAGCAGATCCGGACGGTGGCCAAGTTTATCCCATGCCGCCAACAGCGCCGGGTATTCGCGAAACGACAGAAAACCGGGAATATACGGCATCGTGGTAGTGACCCGCGCCACCTGAAACTCGACGAGCTCCAGCGACGGAAAGCGCAGCAGGGCAATGGCGGCACGAGTCACCTCGCCCCCCTGTTCAAAGCCGACATCCGCGCCGGCGATAAGCCCGGGCTGGCTAAAGGCAAAATCGTCGTGCCGAATGACTTTCCCCGCCGTGGCTATTTGTTCGGCGCGCAGTGCAGCGATATCCATAATTGAATATCCTAGCGGTGATAGGACGGCGACAGCCGGTGTACCGCTGCCACGAAATGGCCCGCATGCGCCGGCGGCACTTCCTGATGAATACCGTGCCCGAGATTGAACACATGCCCTTCGCCCGGGCCGAAAGCGTCCAGAATAGTCGCAACTTCGCGCTCAATTCGCGCCGGCGAGCCATAGAGCACCGATGGATCCATATTGCCCTGCAGCGCCACTTTGTCGCCGACCCGGCGGCGGGCGTCCGCGATATCGGTGCTCCAGTCGAGGCCAAGCGCATCGCAGCCGGTGGCGGCCATCGCCTCCAGCCACTGACCGCCGCCTTTGGTGAATAGTGTCACCGGCACCCGACGGCCCTCCTGCTCACGCAGCAGGCCGTCAACGATTTTGTGCATATAGTGCAGGGAAAACTCGCGATAGTCGGCGCCGGTCAGCGCGCCGCCCCAGGTGTCGAACAGCATGACCGCCTGGGCGCCGGCGCGGATTTGCCCGTTGAGATACAGCACGACGCTGTCCGCCAATTTATCTAACAGCAAATGTAACGTTTCCGGCTCGGCGTACAGCATCTGTTTGATTTTATTGAAGGCTTTGCTGCTGCCGCCTTCCACCATATAGGTGGCCAGCGTCCAGGGACTGCCCGAGAAGCCGATGAGCGGCACCGCCCCCTGCAAACGCTGTCGGATGGCGCGCACCGCATTCATCACATAGCCGAGCTCCTGTTCGGGATCGGGTATCGGCAGCTGTTCCACGTCGCGCCGATGCTGAATCGGCCGGGCAAAGCGCGGTCCTTCACCCTGTTCAAACCACAGACCCAGCCCCATTGCGTCCGGGACGGTGAGAATATCGGAAAACAAAATGGCGGCATCCAGCGGAAAACGACGCAGCGGCTGCAGCGTCACTTCACAGGCCAGATCGGCATTGCGGCACAGCGCCATGAAATCACCGGCCTCGGCGCGCGTCGCTTTGTATTCCGGCAAATAACGGCCGGCCTGGCGCATCATCCAAACGGGCGTTACGTCGACCGGCTGGCGCAGCAGCGCGCGCAAATAACGGTCGTTTTTCAATTCACTCATTCAGGTTTCCTTGCTGTTAGAGGTGAATTGTAGCATGTACGCCGGGTTTTACCGATGCGCGCGGCACAGCGCGACGGTATCTTCAATCAGCCGGCGCGCTACGGTCCCTGGCGGCGGCAGCAGCGGCAGCGCGTCGTAACGATACCAGCCGGCGTCGAGAAGCTCATGGGGATCGTGCCGGATATCGCCACCGTCATATTCGGCCATGAACGCCATCATCAGCGAATGGGGAAACGGCCAGGGCTGCGAGGTCACGTAACGCACATTTTTGACCCGCACCTGCGTCTCCTCCATTACCTCGCGCGCCACGCATTGTTCCAGCGTCTCACCCACTTCGACAAAGCCGGCCAGCACGGTATAGATTTCCCCGCGATGGCGGCTGTGGCGCGCCAGCAAAATACGCTCATCGCGACGGATAGCCACGATAATGCAGGGCGCGATTTGCGGGTAATACCGTTCATGGCAGTGGTCGCACAAACAGGCCCATTCCGTCTTGCTGAGGCGCATGGCGTGGCCGCAATAGCCGCAGTGGCGATGGGAACGGTAGAACTCCGCGAGCTGCGCGCCCCGTCCGGCAAGCTGAAACAGGCCCGGTTCGGCATCAAGTATTTGCCGTACCGATCCCATATCCCGCGGCATCGTTCGGCGCACCAGCCAAACGGTGGCCCCCGCCCATTCGCCGATAGGCAGCGCGGGCAAGCCGGTAAGCCCGGCCGCCGCCGCGCTACCAAAGGGCAGCTCCCCCTTCGGCAGCCAGAGTTTGGCCTCCTGGCTGACCACCCACCAGCCCTGTTCATTCCCGCTAAGTTCGTGTTCCATTTTAGTTGCATTACCTCTTGTTCACTGGCAAGCTAGAAAACCTTAACGTTTTGCTCGCTTTTATTTATCAGTCACGCAGCGTTATTTTTATCACTTCGGAGTCAATCATGCTAAACCAGTTGGAAAACCTGGCGAAATGCGTTGGTGGCAATAATGAACTTATTGATCAATGGTTACAGGCCCGCAAAGGACTTTTAGTGGCTTATTACCATTTGATCGGCCTCAAGCCCAACAAAGAAAAGCATACTCCGCTGGACGAAGAAGCGCTGGACGCCTTTTGCCATCAGTTGGTGGATTATCTCTCCGCCGGGCATTTCCACGTTTACGATCGTATCGTGCCGGAGGGCGAGAGCTCGTCCGCGCTGACCTACAGCGGTCTGCAGGAAAACACGCAGCAAATCATGGCGCTCTACGACAGCCATTTTGAAAACGCCATTGACCACGACAACTGTCTGTCATTCCAGGAAGCGTTGTCGGGCGTGGGCGAAGCGCTGGCGACGCGTTTCGTCCTTGAGGATAAACTGATTCAGCAAGCGATGGAGTACAGTGTGCAAGCCGCATCGGCCCTCCCCGCCGCCAACAGCGCCGATATTGCCCGGCCGGCCTGAGTCATCCCGGCAACGATCGGCGCAGGTGCCGCCGTTCCGGTTAAGTGCAAAGAAAATGTAGTCGGTTTGCGGTCCGCCTGGCGGACCATTATCTTGTCAGAGTGCCCAGCGCGTATGTTACGCCGGGCTGAGACCGTTAATTCGGGATCCGCGGAACCTGATCAGGTTAAAACCTGCGAAGGGAACAAGAGTAATTCAGCCACGTTGGCGTCAATGCCCCTTTGCGGCCTTGGCGTCCTCCATTACTCCCCGTAGCGCTCCTGACAAGCAACTCCCGGTAATCTTATTGAGGAACTTGCTATGTCACACTCATCTGCTCCCGGCTCACGCCGTACCCGCCGCGCGCAGGCGCAGGCGTTTATCGATACCCTCACCGGCACCGATTTTCCCCGCTCCCGCCGCATCTATATACAAGGGCAGCACCCGTCAGTCCGCGTACCGATGCGCGAAATACAGCTCAGCCCCACCCATATCGGCGGCCAAGGTGACGATGCGCAATATGAGGATAACGAACCGGTGCCGGTATACGATACCGCCGGTCCCTATGGCGACCCGACGGTACCCATCAATGTCCGCGCCGGACTGTCGCCGCTGCGCGCGCAATGGATCGCGGCGCGCCAGGACAGCGAACCGGTGCCGGCGCTCAGCTCGGGTTACAGCAGCGCGCGCCGCGACGATGCCGGACTGGACCACCTGCGCTTTGCCACGCCGCCCACGCCGCAGCGCGCACGCGCAGGCCGCTGCGTCACCCAATTGCACTACGCCCGGGCCGGTATCATCACGCCGGAAATGGAATTTATCGCGCTGCGGGAAAATATGGGGCGGGAACGCATCCGCGGCGAGACCCTCCGCCAGCAGCACTTGGGCCAGGCGTTCGGCGCAGCGCTGGCGGAAAATATCAGCGCGGAGTTCGTGCGCCAAGAAGTGGCCGCAGGCCGCGCCATTATTCCCGCCAATATCAATCACCCCGAATCGGAGCCGATGATCATTGGCCGCCACTTTTTGGTTAAGGTCAACGCCAACATCGGTAACTCGGCGGTGACCTCTTCCATCGAGGAAGAAGTGGAAAAGCTGGTATGGGCCACCCGCTGGGGCGCGGATACCGTGATGGACCTTTCTACCGGGCGCTATATTCATGAAACGCGCGAGTGGATTTTGCGCAATAGCCCGGTACCCATCGGTACCGTCCCCCTGTATCAGGCGCTGGAAAAAGTTCATGGAGTAGCGGAAAACCTCACTTGGGAGATTTTCCGCGACACGCTGTTGGAGCAGGCGGAACAGGGCGTGGATTATTTTACCCTGCACGCGGGCGTGCTGCTGCGCTATGTGCCGATGACCGCGCGACGCCTGACCGGTATCGTCTCACGCGGCGGCTCCATCATGGCCAAATGGTGCCTGTCTCATCACCAGGAAAACTTCCTGTATACGCATTTCCGCGACATTTGCCAGATCTGCGCCGCCTATGATGTGGCGTTGTCGCTGGGGGACGGCCTGCGCCCCGGTTCGATTCAGGACGCCAACGATGAAGCGCAATTCGCCGAGCTCTATACCCTGGGCGAGCTGACCAAAATCGCCTGGGAATACGATGTGCAGGTCATGATTGAAGGTCCGGGACATGTGCCGATGCAGATGATCCGGCGCAATATGACCGAACAGCTGACGCATTGCCATGAAGCGCCTTTCTATACGCTGGGGCCGCTTACCACCGATATTGCCCCCGGCTATGACCATATCACGTCCGGTATCGGCGCGGCGCTGATTGGCTGGTACGGCTGCGCGATGCTGTGCTATGTCACGCCGAAAGAGCATCTGGGGTTACCGAATAAAGAAGACGTCAAACAGGGACTGATTACGTACAAAATCGCCGCCCACGCCGCCGATCTCGCCAAGGGCCATCCCGGCGCGCAAATCCGTGATAACGCCATGTCGAAAGCGCGCTTTGAATTTCGCTGGGAAGATCAATTCAATCTGGCGCTGGATCCGGACACCGCCCGCGCCTTTCACGACGAAACGCTACCGCAGGCGTCGGGTAAAGTGGCGCATTTCTGCTCCATGTGCGGTCCGAAATTCTGTTCAATGAAAATATCCCGCGAAGTGCGCGATTACGCCGATGCACAGGCGGCACAGGCCAAAGCCGCGGGGATGGCCGACATGGCGTCGGCGTTCCGGGCCCGCGGCGGGGATATCTATCTGCCGTCGTCCAGTAGCGAGGTGAGCGATGAATACTAATTCTCCTTTCGCACCGGTACCGCATCGACTCGGCCTTTATCCGGTGGTGGATTCGCTGGCCTGGCTGGTGCGCATGCTGGATGCCGGCGTCACAACGGTGCAATTGCGCATTAAAGACAGCAGCGAGGCGCAGGTGACGGCGGATATCGAGGCGGCGGTCCTGCTGGGTCGCCGTTACGACGCCCGGGTGTTTATTAACGATTACTGGCGGTTGGCTATTCATCATGGCGCCTACGGCGTGCATCTGGGTCAGGAGGATATGGATAGCGCCGACGCCGACGCCATCCGCGCCGCCGGTCTGCGGCTGGGCCTGTCCACCCATGACGGGGCAGAGCTGGCGCGCGCGCTGGCCTGGCGGCCCTCTTATATTGCCCTCGGCCATATTTTTCCCACCGCCACCAAAGTCATGCCCTCCCGGCCGCAGGGGTTAGAGACGCTGCGACGTCTGGTTGCCGAGCTGCCGCCGATGCCGACGGTTGCCATCGGCGGCATCGGTCGCGAACAGGTAGAAGCGGTGCTGGCCTGTGGCGTCGGCAGCGTGGCGGTGGTCAGCACTATCACCCGGGCGCCAGACTGGCGCCAGGCGACCAAGGACTTGCAACAGCAAATAGCGGCATGGGAGCGTGACCATGAACGATGATCGACAGCGCACCACGGCCACTGCCGTTTGCCCGCCAACGGCCGCGGCGTTGGACGATCAGGCATTCTTACGCTACAGCCGCCAGCTCTTGCTAGAGGATATCGGCATTGAAGGTCAACAACGGCTGCAGGCGGCGACGGTGCTGCTGGCCGGGTTGGGCGGGTCTGGGCTCGCCGGCTGCGCTGTATCTGGCGGCCGCCGGCGTCGGCACGCTACTATTGGCCGATGACGATGCGCTGCACATGACCAATTTGCAACGGCAGATCCTTTACCGCAGCGACGAAATCGGCCAGTCGAAGGCACAAGCCGCGCAGCGGGCGCTGGCGGCGCTCAACCCCGGCGGCCGCTACCTGCCGCTTACGCGGCGGCTGGAGGGCGATTGGCTTGACCAGCAGGTTGCACGCGCCGATCTGGTGCTGGATTGTAGCGATAATATGGCCACCCGCCACGCCATCAATGCCGCCTGCGTGCGGCGGGGCACCGCGCTTATCAGCGCCAGCGCGGTCGGTTTCGACGGCCAGTTGCTCACCTTACGCCCGCCATGGCGCGAGGGCTGCTATGCCTCCCTGTTTCCAGATAAAGAAGAGCTCCAACGCAACTGCCGCACCGCCGGGGTTGTGGGCCCGGTGGTCGGCATGATGGGCACGCTACAGGCGCTGGAGGCAATCAAACTTCTTTGCGGCATGCCGAGCGATAGCGCCGGCCAATTGCGGTTGTTCGATGGCAAAACCTTACAATGGCGCACCCTGCGCCTGAACCGCGACCCCCACTGTCCGGTCTGCGCGGCCGCGTCAGCGTCCCCCGCGCGGGCGGTCGGGAGCGCCCGGAGAGTTATCCGATGAAAATCACACTTAACGACCTGCCGCTGGAGCTGGCGCTGGAGCTGGCGCAGCCGGTAACGCTGGCGGTGTTACTCACGGAACATCATCACCCCGCGCCGGGCACCCGCCCTGGCGGTCAACCAAACCATCATCCCGCGCCGGCAGTGGGCGGATTACCGGGTACAGGATGGTGACGATATTCTCTTATTCCAGGCAATCGCCGGAGGCTAATCCATGTTTACCCTAGCAGAAACGTCCTTTCAGTCGCGTTTATTCACCGGTACCGGCAAATTCGCCTCGGCGCAGCTGATGCTGGACGCCATCCTCGCCTCCGGCAGCGAACTGGTTACCCTGGCGATGCGCCGGGTCGATTTACGCGGCGGCGACGATGCGCTGCTGCCGGCATTACGGCAGGCCGGCGTCCGGTTACTGCCCAATACGTCCGGCGCCAAAACCGCCGAAGAGGCGGTGTTCGCCGCCCGTTTGGCGCGCGAAGCGCTGGGCACCCATTGGATCAAGCTTGAAATCCACCCAGACATGCAATACCTGTTGCCCGATCCGATAGAAACACTAAAAGCGGCGGAGCAGTTGGTCAAAGAGGGGTTTGTGGTGTTGCCCTACTGTGGCGCCGACCCGGTTCTCTGCCGCCGGCTGGCAGAGGCGGGTTGCGCGGCGGTAATGCCGCTGGGATCGCCTATCGGCTCGAATCAGGGGCTAAAAACCCGTGATTTCCTGCGTATTATCATCGAGCAATCGCAGGTCCCGGTGGTGGTGGATGCGGGTATCAGCGCGCCAAGTCAGGCGCTGGAAGCGCTGGAAATGGGCGCGGAAGCGGTGCTGGTCAACACCGCCATTGCCGTGGCGCAGGATCCCGTTGCCATGGCGCGCGCTTTCCGGGTCGCGCTGGAAGCCGGCGAATTGGCCCGCCAGGCCGGTCTGGCGCCGCGCCGTCGTCAAGCCAGCGCCACCAGCCCGCTGAACGGCTTTCTAACCCCCTCGGCGGAGGCGCAAGCATGACCACCTTTACCCAACACTGGCAACAGATCCAATGGGACGACGTCGGCATGCGGATCCACAGCCAGACGGCCCACGACGTCGAACGGGCGCTGGCGGCGGAAAACCCCGGACCGGCGGAAATGATGGCGCTACTGTCGCCGGCGGCGCTGCCCTATCTGGAGCCGCTGGCTCAGCGAGCGCAGCGGTTGACCCGCCAACGCTTTGGCAACACCATCAATTTTTACTTGCCGCTTTACCTGTCTAATCTCTGCGCCAACGATTGCACTTACTGCGGCTTTTCCATGAGCAACCGTATCCGCCGCAAAACGCTGGATGAACAGGAAATCCTCAGCGAGTGCCGGGCTATCCGCGCCAAGGGCATTGACAACGTACTGCTGGTGACCGGCGAGCATAAAAGCAAAGTCGGCATCGACTATTTTCGTCGTTACGTGCCGCTGGTGCGCCAGGAATTCAGCTCGCTGATGATGGAGGTGCAACCGCTTTCACAGGCGGAATACGCCGAGCTAAAAGGCCTGGGGCTGGACGGCGTGCTGGTGTATCAGGAAACCTATCATCCGCCCACCTATCGGCGCCATCATTTGCGCGGGCAGAAACAGGATTTTGTCTGGCGGCTTGAAACGCCGGATCGTCTGGCGCGAGCCTATAGAGAAGTAATTTATTTGATACTTACGGGAATTGGTGGGATCTGGCGGGAATTCGTGGGATTTCTTAGGTTTAGGGATGATTTATGTATTTGATACCGATGAACAAAAAAAGAACAAAAGAGAGCCTATAGGCAAAACATTTGATACTTACTGCAACGGCCTTAAAACCGCTTTTAAAAGAGCTTTAATACTTAAAAAACCAACTCTTTTGGGTTGAGCCAGTGCATCAAGCACTGGCCTGATGCTTATAATTTACTTCCTCCGCAAGGGTACTACATTGCTTGATAGCAAGTAAAATCTCTCTGACTCGATCAGCCGGTAGTGCCTGCAAACTTAAAGCAGCCGTCCGTTGTTCTCCTGAAAGCTTAAGTAAATCCAAGCCTCCTTGTTCCAGCAGCAATGCCAGTACTTCAGCGCCTTTACGCCCTAGCAATCTAGCTAGCTTTTTTCGCTCTACAGGCTCCAGCGATCTTAAAATAGCATTAAGGTCTTGCAGGTCTTGATCATCAGGTAATGATACATCCTGCTGTGCCTGCTGACCATTTACCAGCCAGTCAATACTGACACTCTCTTTATGAGCAATAAATTGAACCATACTTAGCAATGGTTGAGTATTCTTGCTTAAGTAATTGTTCAAAGTTGATGTTGGAATCCCCCAGTCTTTTGCCGCCGCACGGACACTTCTGTTACCTATAAGCACTCGCAGGCGATCTTTAAAGCTTTCTTTTCCATCATATTGCAAGGAAAGAGCCTTGCTTTTGGTGCTTGTCATTTTCTTTTCCTATAACTAATTGAAAAAAATAATTTTTTCTTAACTTGGCTAACAATAAAGCTTTTACTGAAAGGAAGAATTCTAATTTGCTTTACTTTGATTCAAGTTAGGCTTATTGTCGTATCTACAGATAACACCAGCGTGTTATCGGTACGCTAACTGTTCAGGGTAATCGAATGATGCTTAGAAATGAAGAAATAAACCGTGACTGGCGCAGGGAGTACATTGTTGCAGCAGTACATGTGAAGGGGTTCACGTTACGGCAACTCTCGTTAAAAGCAGGTCTGAAAGCCGATTCACTACGAAACGTGCTCGATCGCCCCTGCAAGAAATACGAACGCATTGTTGCCGAAGCGATCGGCGTCACGCCGGAGGAAACCTGGCCTAGTCGGTATCCTCGTTCCTGCGAGGTCGCTTGATCATGTTTGTGTCCGCAAACGAATTACTGGGGATCACTGGATTACCGGGCACCGTGCAAGGGATCAGGCTGGCGCTGAATAAATGGGCGGGCAATGCTGAGTCCATAAAACGTAAACGCGCAGGCACCAAGGCTTACGAGTACCACATTGATTGCCTGCCAGCGGAAGCCCAGCGCGTACTCCGCGAGCGTCATCTCCAGCAGATGATGACTGCTGCCCCTGCGGATGCGGCTGCCAGTAAAACAGAGGTATCAAAGGCCAGCGCTGACCTCGAAAAAGCGGGCAAGCTGGACGTTTACCGCCGTTGCCCAGCATTGATTGGGGACAGGTTAGCCGACCTGACGGATAGGGTCTGTAAATTTTTTTGTGTAAATGGCTCCATCGCTTAACTGGAGATTCGTTCTCCATACATCAACATGAATTGGCTCATAGCAGGTTTCCAGTCTCTGAGTGGCATGGTCCATTTGGCGGAAAT
>NZ_FRDB01000117.1 GCF_900143145.1 Candidatus Sodalis sp. SoCistrobi | reverse complement strand
CGGCGACTCCTACGATAATGCGATGGCAGAGAGTATCAACGGGTTGTACAAAACGGAGGTTATCCACCGCGGGAGCTGGAAAAACCGGACGGAAGTGGAGTTGGCCACGCTGGACTGGGTGGACTGGTACAACAACAGAAGGCTGCTCGGGCGGCTGGGTTACATCCCTCCTACTGAAGCCGAAATGAACTATTACGCTTTGCAATTAGCATCAGAGGAAGCGGCGTAGTATTGCCAAAATTACTCTCTAATAAACTCGGGGTTATTCAACCGACGATACCGCAGACGCCGTGTACGCCAAACACATCACAAACGTCATCCACTTTCAGCCATTTCTTCAGGGTGACCACACCCCACAGGCCTGCTGCGCCACCGACCAGACCGATGACCAGCGCACCGCCAACACCGACGGTACCGGCAGCCGGGGTGATGGCAACCAGACCGGCGATACAGCCGGAGCACGCGCCCAGTAATGAAGGTTTACCGCGCAGCATCCACTCGACAAACACCCAGGACAGGATGGCGCCGGCGGTGGCCATAACGGTGTTGATAAACGCCAGCCCGGCAATTTCATTGGCGGCGCTGGCGGAGCCGGCGTTGAAACCGAACCAGCCGACATACAGGATAGCGGTACCGGTAAACACCATCGGCAGGTTGTGCGGTTTAAACGCTTCTTTACCAAAGCCGGCGCGTTTGCCCAGCAGGTAAGCGCCGACCAGCCCGGCGCTGGCGGCATTGATGTGCACTACCGTACCGCCGGCGAAGTCCAATGCCCCAAGCGATGCCAGGAAGCCACCCGCCCATACCATATGCGCCATCGGCAGATAGGAGAAGGTCAGCCATACCACCACGAAATCAGCACCGCCGAGAAACGGATGCGTTCCGCCAGCGCGCCAACGATCAAGCCGACGGTAATACAGGCAAAGGAGCACTGGAAAGCAACATGAATCAGCTGATAGAAACTGCCGGTCAGCGCGGTCACACCGATGCTTTTCAGCATTATCATGCTGAAATCGCCGAAAAAGGCGTTACCGGTGCCGAACGTCAGCGAATAACCATAGATCATCCACAGCACACAGACCAGGGCGAAAGTGACCGCCACCTGTGTCAGCATTGACAACACGTTTTTCCCGCGCAGCAAGCCACCGTAAAAAAGCGCAATCCCCGGCAGGGTCATAAACAGCACCAGCGCGGTGCTTATCATCATAAACGCGTTATCGGCCTTGTCGGCCACAGGTGCCGCAGCCATGACCCAGGACGGCAACAGTGCCGCAGCGCCAACAGCGGTGAGTGAGACTAGTTTCTTCATTTTTTTTTCATCCCTTTCTACAAATAACGCATAACGTTAAAGTGCCGCTTCGTCGGTTTCGCCGGTACGAATGCGAATAACCCGCTGAAGTTCAGCAACAAAAATTTTGCCGTCGCCGATCTTACCGGTGTAAGCCGCTTTGCTAATGACATCAATCACTTCATCGAGCTGATCATCAGCAATAGCGATATCAATTTTCACTTTCGGCAGGAAGTTAACGCTATACTCAGCGCCGCGATATAGCTCGGCATGGCCTTTCTGACGCCCGAATCCTTTTACTTCAGTGACCGTCAGCCCCTGAATACCCACTGAGGAGAGCGCTTCACGCACATCTTCCAATTTAAATGGCTTAATCACCACGGTTACCAGCTTCATATGTACCCCTCGAAAATTGAGTCCCGACTCGCGACCACTACGCCCAACTAAAGCAAAGCATGTGCCACAAATGTTTCGACATAAAAATTTACCGTTAGCAGGCTATTCCTTTGGCGGCTGCCCGTTGCCAGGTTGGGCGCCAGGGTGAAATTGAAAAGATCAGCAACGCGGAAATGCACCAAATGAGTGCTTAATGCCAAAAAACGGTGCGTCTGTCACATAAATGGCACATTAATGCCCATTCACAGTGCGTATTTGGCCCAGCGGGCATCCGATTGCCGCCAATGCTTAGCCAAGGAATACGGTGGTACCGGGCCGCCGTGATAAGACAGGCGGTAGCACCGTGAGAAGGCAAGCGTTAGCGGCGTGGTTAGGCTGGCGGTAACGCCGTGGCAAGGAGGCACTAGCACCGTGAGAAGGCAAGCGCTATCGGCGTGGGAAAGCGGGCGGTAACGCCGTGGAAAGGAGGCGCTAGCGGCGTGGGAAGGCGGGCGGTAGCGGCGTGAGAAGGCAGGCGGTAGCGGCGTGAGAAGGCAGGCGCTAGCGGCGTGGCAAGGCAGGCGCTAGCGGCGTGGAAAGGCAGGCGGTAGCGGCGTGGCAAGGCAGGCGCTAACGGCGTGGGAAGGCAGACGCTAGCGGCGTGAGAAATGGCGCTGACAGGTGCGCACCGCGCCAAGGCGTCTTCAGCCGGACAGTGCCTGAGGCTCTTCGGCGTGCAACGCCTGGCCCGCCTGTTGCAGTTGATACATTTGATAATAGCGGCCCCGCGCCTGCAGCAAGGCGGCATGGGTGCCGCGCTCCACCACCTCTCCGAGATGCAGCACCAGGATCTGGTCCGCCTCAACCACTGTTGACAGCCGGTGGGCGATCACCATGAGCGTGGTATGGCGCCGCACCACCTGCAGCGCGCGTGCAATCGCCTGTTCGGTACCAGAATCGATATTGGCGGTAGCTTCGTCAAGGATCAGTATCGCCGGCGTAGAGACCAACACCCGCGCCAAGGCCAGCAGTTGCTTTTGTCCGACCGACAGCGTATTGCCCTGCTCACCCAATTCAGCGTGCAGCCCGCCCGGTAAGGTGCGCACCAGCGGTGCCAGTTGCACCTGTTCAAGCGCGTGCCAGACCTGTTGCTCGCTGAGCTCCCGTCCGAGGGTCACATTGGCATAAACCGTTTCAGCCATGACCACCGGATCCTGCTGCACCATCGCTACACCCTGGCGCAATACCCGGTGGCTGAGGGTTTCAATCGGCCGGCCGTCCAGCAACAAGGTCCCTTGGTTTACCGGGTAGTAACCCATCATCAGGCTGGCCAGCGTGCTTTTTCCGCTGCCGGTATGCCCCACCAGGGCGATAAAACTTTTCGCCGGCGCCGTTAGCGAAATGTGGCGCAGCACCGGCAGTCCGCGACGGTAAGCAAACTCAAGGTCGCGCACCGCTATCGCACCGCCGCCAAGGGGACGCTCATCCTGACCATAATGCTGTGCGGGACCATCCATTAATTCAAAGATACGCTCCCCCGCCACCGCTGCCTGCTGCATGATGGACTGCTGGGAGGTCAGCTCAATAAGCGGCTCGTTCAGCCGGCCGAGGTAGTTGATAAAGGCGTAAAGCACCCCCACGCCTATCGCCCCGCGCGGGCTGAGCCCGAACAACAACAGCATACCGCACAAAATAAGTGCGAACAGCAGGCTGAGCATCGGGCGCAATAAGTAGCCCTCCAGCCGCAGCGTCGCCATACGGGTTTGCAAGTGGGCATGGCTCGCCTGCTGAAGCTTGGCGCCAAAACGCTGTTGCTGACGGAATTGCTGAATGACCCCCATACCGTTAATGGCTTCATTGAAACCATTATTGATATCGGCGACATAGGTCCGCAGCCGCCGGACAATCGGCGTGCTGTAATGCTGATACAGCCACATCACCACAATGACTACCGGGAACAAAATCAGCGAGATGCACGCCAAGCGCCAGTCCAGTAAAAACATCGCCACCAGCATGGCACCGATTAACGCCACGCTGCGCAGCACGGATGCGACCACCGTGACGTACAGATCTTTCACCACTTCAGTATCGTTAGTGACCCTGGAAATAAGCTGCCCTACCGGCTGGGTATCGAACACGCTTAATGGCTGGCGCAGCGCGGCGTCCATGACTTCCGTACGCAGTTGCTGCACCACGCTTAACGCCGTGCGGTTAAACACTAGCGCCTGATAATAGCGCAGCGCGGCCGCCAGCACCTGCAGCGCAAGAAAAACCAGCACCAGGCCGGCCACCGTCCAAAACGGCATCATTTTCTCCGGCAGAATATGATCGATGAAATAGCTAATCACTATCGGCCCGGCAACCTCCGCCGCCGCCACCAACCACAGCATCAGGACCGCCAACGTTAACGGCCTGCGGTGCGGCCGGCCATAGGCAAGCAGCCGCTTGAGGGTCGGCCAGAGGCTAGTCCAGTTGTGCATCGCCCGTCTCCTTGGGGTCCTGTTCAAGCGCGGCTTCCAGTTGCTGATAGCGGTACATGTCCCGGTACCAGCCAGGCTGGTGCTGCAGCGATGAATGGTCGCCGCGCTGGCTGACTCGACCTTGTTTTAACACCAGTATCTCGCTCGCGCCCTGCAGCGCCGACAGCCGGTGCGCGGTAATAATTACCGTCCGGTGAACGCCGAAGCGCCGCAGGTTATGCAATATGTTATGTTCGGTGCGCCCATCAACCGCCGACAGCGCGTCATCCAGGACCAGGATCTCCGCCTCCAGCAATAGCGCGCGGGCAATCGCCAGCCGCTGTTTCTGACCGCCGGACAACATGACGCCGCGCTCCCCGACCTCTGTTTGGTACCCCTGGGGAAGGCGCAGGATGTCCTCATGCACGCAGGCCAACCGCGCCGCTTCTTCAATTTGCTGCGCCGTGGCGTCCGGGCGGCCTAGGGCGATATTGCTGGCAACGCTGTCGGAAAACAAAAAAGGCGTCTGACTCACCACCGCCAGCCGGCTGCGCCATTGATCAAGCGCCAGCGCGGTCAAGGGCAATTCGTGAAAGCGTATCTCTCCTTCGCTAACGTCAAACTGCCGCAGGATCAGCGCCAGAAGGGTACTTTTACCAGCGCCGGTAGGACCGCACACGCCCAGCATCTGCCCGGGAGCCAGCGTCAAATGGATGGCCTGCAGCGCAGGGTCCCGGGCGTGGGGATAACGAAAAGCCCCTATCGCCACACTCAGGGTTCCCCGCCCCGGCGGAAGGGATAACGTGCCGTCCTCAACCTCCGCTCGTTCTTCCAGCGTCTGGCGAATGCGGCTATAGGCTGCGCTGCCGCGCTCGACGATGTTGAACATCCAGGCAAGGGCGAGCATCGGCCAGATCATCAGGCCCAGATACATAATAAAGCTGGTCAGTTGACCCAGCGTCATGGCGCCGCGCATCACCAACCAGCTGCCGCCGCCGACCGCCAGTAAATTGGCTAGCCCCACCGTCAAGTAGATAGTCGGATCGAAGCGGGCATCCACCCGCGCCACGCGCATGTTTTTGTCGCCGGCCTCTGAGGCCACGGCGGCAAAACGCGCCGACTGATGCTGTTCGAGGCCGAAGGCCTTGATCATGCGGATGCTGGCCAGATTTTCCTGCGCCTGATTATTCAGCGAGGAAAACGCCGCCTGCGCCACGCGAAACCGCTGGTGCAAACGCTGACCGTCCCGTTTGATAATGACCGCCATTACCGGCATCGGCAGGAGCGCCAACAAGGTTAATTGCCAGCTGATTTGCAGGCTCATCACCAGCAACACCGAGCAGCCCATCACCAGTGAATCCACCAGCGTCAGCACGCCTTCGCCGGCGGCGAAAACGACGCGGTCAACATCGTTCGTGGCGCGCGCCATCAGATCGCCGGTACGGTGGCGCAGATAAAAGCCCGGCAGTTGCCGGCTGAGCAGATGATACAGTCGGTCGCGCAGCTCCACCGCCAGCCGGTAAGCAGCGCCAAATAACAAAATGCGCCAGACATAACGCAGCCCGTAGACCAACACTGCCGTTACGGCCATCACCCCCAGCCACAGTGCCAATTGACGCCCGGTGGCCTGACCCGCTACTACGCTATCGATAATAATGCCCACCAGCCGCGGCGGGACTAATTGTAATAGCGCGATGATTATCAACAGCATCACAGCACCCAGGTAGTGCCGCCACTCGCGGCGAAAGAACCATCCTAATTGTGCAAATAATCTCACGTGGCGTTATTCCAAAATAAATAGGGCCGGATCGCCGCGCCGCGCGCCGGGCAGCATTGTCGCGGTATTATACCGTGATTAAGGAATTAATGCTGGCATCAGGCCCGGCGATAACATTTATTGGCGTCTGGCGCGACGGCGTTAACGATCGAGACGTTTAACGCTTTTTGGCGCCGGGACCCTAGCGAAAAATACATTCAAACGGGCTATCAGCAGTTTTAATAAACCATTAATATTAAAATTAAGAGAAATATTTTCTACTATTAGCCACATTGAGATAAAAAAAAGCAAAGCCTTTTCCCGCCGTTCCGGTTAGGCTATATTCAGACTCATTATAAGGACTATAAGCATGTCGTCATGGCCAGCCCAGGCGGTAAACGAGATAGCGTGTGATTTCCAACGCTCTGCGGATACCCATTTGATCCGGCTTACGTTGCCGGCCTTCCCCGATATTATTTTCTATCTCAAGGATGAAAGTACCCATCCCTCCGGCAGCCTGAAACATCGGCTCGCCCGTTCCCTGTTTCTGTACGGACTTTGCAACGGCTGGATCCAACAAGATAAACCTATTATTGAAGCGTCGTCCGGCAGCACCGCCGTTTCCGAGGCGTACTTCGCCCGCCTGTTGGGGTTACCCTTTATCGCCGTCATGCCGGAATGCACCGCACGACGAAAGATTGAACAAATCGAGCACCACGGCGGCCGCTGCCATTTCGTCAGCCACGGCGGATTGATTTATGACGAGGCGAAACGGCTGGCGCGCGAACTGAACGGCCACTATATGGACCAATTCACCTATGCCGAGCGGGCTACCGACTGGCGCGGGAATAACAATATCGCCGAAAGCATCTGGCGTCAGATGGCGCGGGAGCCCTTTCCTCAGCCCTCTTGGGTGGTGATGAGCGCCAGTACCGGCGGCACCTCCGCAACGCTTGGACGCTATATTCGTTATCAGGGTCACCCTACGCGTCTGATGGTCGTCGACCCGGAAAATTCGGTGTTTCACGCTTTTTTTCGCCAAGGCGATCCTAACCTGACTCATAATCGGCCGAGCCGTATTGAGGGCATCGGCCGGCCGCGGGTAGAGCCATCGTTTATCTCCGGCGTGATTGATGAGATGATGACCGTCCCCGACGGCGCCAGCATCGCCACGCTTGGATGGCTGGAACCACTGCTCGGCCGTCGCGTTGGCGGCTCTACCGGCACCAACATGTGGGGCGCGCTGCAATTGGCCAAACGGATGCGCGCCGCCGGTGAAGCGGGAGCCATAGTCACGCTGTTGTGCGACGGCGGTGAACGCTATAGCGACACTTACTATCAACCGGCGTGGGTAAAGGAACATATCGGCGATATCCGTCCATGGCAGTCGGCGCTGGAAAACCTGTAACGCCACTCGCCCGCCGAATTCTTCGCCAGCCGCTACTGTTCATCCGCGGGCAGAGACAGTACCCTATAGCCTTTGCCATAAGGAGTGAATGGGACAGATGAAACGAGCGGTAGTGGTGTTCAGCGGCGGGCAGGACTCAACAACCTGCCTCATCCAGGCGTTAAGTCAATATGACGAAGTCCATTGCGTCACCTTTGACTACGGCCAGCGTCATCGGGCGGAAATCGACGTCGCCCGCACGCTGGCGTTGCAGTTAGGCGCCCGCGCGCATAAAGTGATCGACGCCGGCCTGCTTAATGCACTGGCAGTCAGCAGCCTGACCCGCGACAACATTCCGGTTCCGGGCTACGAAGATACCCCCGACGGCCTGCCCAGCACCTTTGTCCCCGGCCGAAATATCCTGTTTTTAACCCTGGCCGCCATTTACGCCTATCAGGTCGAGGCCAGCGCGGTTATCACCGGCGTTTGTGAGACTGATTTTTCCGGTTATCCCGATTGCCGCGATGACTTTATCAAAGCGCTAAATGCCGCAGTCAACCTCGGTATGGCGCGCGAGCTGCACTTCGTCACGCCGCTGATGTGGCTGGACAAAGCCGAAACCTGGGCGCTGGCGGATTACTATCACCAACTCGATCGGGTGCGCCACGATACGCTGACCTGCTATAACGGCATCAAAGGCGACGGCTGTGGACAGTGCGCGGCCTGCCACTTGCGCGCGCGCGGGCTGGCGGCCTACCGCGCGCAGCCCCAGGCGGTCATGGCCTCACTGAAAGCCAAAACCGGCCTGCGCTAAGCGCAACACCAACGCCAAAAACGGCAGCGACAGTCTGATGACGCAAAGGCAGCATCGCATCCCTGAATCGTCACAAGGTGCCGCCAAGGACAATTTCAGTGCCACAAACCGCAGCCAAGTGGGCTAAAAGCATTATTGCCGCCCTGGCCGCATCAGGGCGACTCCGCCGCCCTATGCCGTAGACAACAGCGATAACGCCTTTCGTGGACCCGAAGTAGGTTGCGCTTGCGGTCCACGCCCACGGCGCCTACAGCTTTAAACACTCTTTGAGCCGCGCCATCGTCGCCGGGCCGATACCTTTAACCTTTTCCAGATCCTCAATTTGCGCAAACGGCCCGTGCTGATTACGGTAGTCAATGATCGCCTGACCCTTTTTAGGCCCGATGCCTTTTAACCGTAAGCGCCCCACGAGGGCCGTAGTGTAAATATTATTTTACGATTGAGAGGTTCCAGGGCAGCAGTTCATGCACTCGGTTCGACTGCCAGTCGCTGATCTTGCTGATCACATCACGCAACCAGGCCTCGGGCTCAACGCCGTTCAGTTTGCAGGTGCCCAGGAGGCTGTAGATGATCGCCGCTGCCTCGCCGCCTTTGTCAGAGCCGAAGAACAGATAGTTACGCCGGCCCAACGCAACCCACCGTAAGGCGTTTTCGCAGATGTTGTTGTCGATCTCCACCCGCCCGTCACCGCAGAACACATTCAGCGCGTCCCACTGCTTCAGCATGTAGCTGAACGCCTTCGCCATCTCCGCATGCACCGACAGCGTTTTCAACTGCCCCTGGATCCACTCGTACAGCGACTGCATCAACGGCAGGCTCTTTTCTTTTCTAGCCGCAAGCCGCATTTCCTCCGGACTGCCCCGGATATCGGCTTCGATGGCATACAGTTCGGCTATCCGCTTGAGCGCCTCGGTCGTCATATCCGTCGGCCGGCGGGCATGCTCGTCGTGGATTTTTCGCCTTGCCTGTGCCAGGCACGCCGCTTCCTTTACCCGGCCCGTTGCGTACAGCGCATCATAACCACCATACGCATCCGCCTGCAGCACACCCCGGTATTCCGCCAGGTGCCGCTGCGGGTGGGCACCCTTGCGGT
>NZ_FRDB01000296.1 GCF_900143145.1 Candidatus Sodalis sp. SoCistrobi | reverse complement strand
TCATATGCTGTTTAACCAGCGTCTGATATCGGCGGGTAAGGCGAGAGTCAATCCCGCCAACAGATAGGTTGAAATCATTCTGCAAAGTAATAACAGGTATCACGATAAATGTGTAGATACCTATGCCTTACCGGCTGGGAAAGGGATGGATATATCAATTTCATTACCACGGCATGGTGCGCGGCGATGAGGAGTGTTTCTTTCGCGACTGCATTTTTGAACTGCCGCTGCATTATATGGTGAAGCACCGCTATCTGGTGCCGCCTGAGCGGTTGGATATGCCGGTGCGCCATTATGATTTCAGCCGCCTTCTCCCCAACGCGCTGGGCGACTACCCCGAAACAGCGCTTAACGGTGAATTACAGCGCCAGCGGCGCATCACACCGCTGATTGTCGCGCAAATCCGTGATTACGGCGCCGCCAGACGGGGCGTGATGATCTTTGCCGCCACCGTTGAGCACGCCAGCGAAATTCTCGGCCTGCTGCCCTCGGATCAGGCGGCGCTGGTCAGCGCCGCGACCCCGGCCGCCGAGCGCGACAGGTTGATTGACGTCTTCCGCGCGCGGCGCCTGCATTACCTGGTCAACGTCGCGGTGCTGACCACCGGTTTCGGTGCGCCCCATGTTGACGTTATCGCCATCTTGCGCCCGACGGCCTCGGTGAGCCTGTACCAGCAGATCGTCGGCCGCGGGTTGCGGCTTTATCCCGGCAAAACCGCCTGTCTCATCCTGGATTATGCCGGTAACGGGCACGATCTCTACTCGCCGGAAGTCGGGCAGGCAAAACCGGACGGGCAGAGCCAGCCGGTGCAGGTTTTTTGCCCTGCCTGCGGTTTCGCCAATCTGTTTTGGGGCAAAACGACGGGCGACGGCGAGGTGATTGAGCATTACGGCCGTCGCTGCCAGGACTGGCATGAAGACGAACGGGACGCGCGGCAGCAATGCGACTACCGCTTTCGCTTTAAACTGTGCGCCGACTGCGGCGCGCAGAACGACATCGCCGCCCGCCGCTGCCACCATTGCCAGCGGATCCTGCTCGACCCTGATGATATAGCTCAAGGCGGCGCTACGGCTGAAGGATGCGCTGGTGCTGCGCTGTAGCGGCATGTCGCTGCGCGCGGGTCAGGATGATAAGGGGGAATGGCTGCAGGTGACCTATTATGACGAGGACTGCGCCGACGTCGGCGAGCGCTACCGCCTGCATACGCCGGCGCAGCGGCGGCTGTTTGCGCTGCGGTTTCTGCCGTTGCACTTGCGCGCGCCGGGGATGGCGTTTACCTGGGAGCGGGCGAAGGACATCGAAGCGGCAGGGGACAAGTTACGGGCGCCGGATTTTGTGGTTGCCCGCCGGCGCGGCCATTTTTGGCAGGTGCGCGAAAAAGTCTTCGACTATCAGGGCCGCTTGCGCCGCGCCCATGAATTACGCGGCTGACCGGGTTTTGTTTGCTCCGCGCCGGGAATTCCGGTAAAATTCTGCCCGCTTACTGACAAGCATGTTTATCCTGCCTGCTGCTGGGTCGCCTGTAGCAGGTTCAATTCCCGGTTTTGAGAAAAATTATGTTAACCATCAACGCTGAAATCCGTAAAGACCAGTGCAAGGGTGCGAGCCGCCGCCTGCGTCTTGCGAACAAGTTCCCGGCTATCGTTTACGGCGGCGCCGAAGCGCCGGTCGCCATCGAGCTGGATCATGATATCGTTCTGAACACCCAGACCAAAGACGGTTTTTACACCGACGTTCTGGCACTGGTCATCGACGGTAAAGAAAGTAAAGTGAAGGTACAGGCGGTGCAACGTCATCCGTTCAAACCGAAACTGACCCACATCGATTTCGTTCGCGCTTAAGCGTTCAATGTCGAGAGAAAACGCCGCCACCTGCGGCGTTTTTTTTTACCCGATGCCGAGAGCCGGTCTGTCGCCAGAGTCTTGTCAGGTGGCCGTTTGCCCGCGTCAGTGGCCTATGACGTGGCGAGCCCCCGCGCTGAGTGGTTGACGCCGTTACTCTGCGCCTATCGACTCTAGCCGCGCTTAATGACCCCCAAACCGTTTTTTCAGCTTGTCCGACAATCGGCCCTCTACCCTTTCATTAATCTTCTCGACCACCGAGTCTATCAGCGCCTCGCCCGCCGTTATGCCAATCGCATCCGTCGTGGCATCGTCAGTGGTCGCCGCCGCCGCTGATTTGACCGCCGAACCAACCGCGTCCTGCAGCGTTTCGCTTACCGCATCCCCCGCCGACTCGACAGCGCTTTCGATGACGGCTTCACCCACCTCTTTTGCGGCTTCAATGGCCGCTAACGCGATAAGCCCAGCTACCGGTCCGCCGATTAACGTCCCGGCTTCCGCGGCTTCAACCTCCAGGTTATCCACAGCCACCTCCGCTACCGTTTCCAAGACCACCTCCCCTGCGGTTTCCTCAACCGGGGCTGCAGCCAGCTCCGCCGCGCTTGTGGCAGCCGCATCCGTTGCCGACTCCTCGCCTAATTCCGCGGCTTCGCCTCCCGCCCCTGGAAAATTGGCGCGTCCGCCATCAGCTAGCTCCTGCATCTCAATAGACAGGGCTGTTAACTTCATATCATTTGCACTAACGTCTCCAGTGTTCACGTCCATACGATGAGGAAAACATGCTGTTTGGAGGACTTTTTTCTGAACTGAATCACCCCGGATAAATTAGAGTCTATACTTTAAAAGTGGAGGTCTCTATGACAACGACCAAACGTTACTCTCCGGAAGTCCGTGAACGGGCAGTTAATCTAGTGCTGGAAACTCAGCATGAGCA
>NZ_FRDB01000077.1 GCF_900143145.1 Candidatus Sodalis sp. SoCistrobi | reverse complement strand
CAACAGGTCCTGAGGGGAGTGGCAATCCTGGAGCAATTGGTCAATAAGATCGTTGCTGATAGGCATTTTGTAGTCCTTTAAAGGTTTTGCTAAAAATGCCATTTACACAGATTATTTTACAGCCTCGTATTGGGAGGTCAGGGTCCCCGGCATCGTGCTGATATGCTGTGCGGCAGATCCGAAAACGTAGTGATCCGGGCAGTGGCATAACACTCGGTCATCCGTGGCAACATAAGCCAGTGCGCTTGCCATTATTAATCCCTCAATATATAAGCGGTTATACTCATCGCCATCTTGCAGGCATCATGACTTAACTAAAATATTCCATTCCTTATTGTTCCGTTCCCGCTCTATTCCTTATTTTGTACTAACAGTAGTCAGGCCACAGGTCATAGCATGTTGTTGTGAGCGGTAAAACGACGTGGGTGTTAAGTCAACATGCCAGAGGTCCCTATACGACAGCACCAGCAAATGCGTAAGAACATCCCGACTTACACTCTGCAGCTTTCGCTTTTAAGCACAGCCTATTCAGTACTCAGATCGCTATGCATAGGTCAGACCTACAAGCGTAATTGTCTTGATTATTTAAAAAACTGCGCATCTTATTTCAGCAGATTCCCCAAATAATCAGCCCAAACCTGCAACCACTTTCTGCACTCTGCGTCATACTTATATCAGTTGTAAATCCCCTCAACACCGCCGCGAGTATGACCCAGCACAGCCTCAGCCACTTCATTTGGACATTGCACGCGGGATTGTCCTGTTCGCACTGTAAGCCGCAAGTCGTGGGGCGTCCCATGAGGTATATCATGCGTTTGATTGCTTTCACGTCAACGCCATGTGTTTTCAGTTAACTATTTTTGCTGGATCGGCTTTTTAGTAGTCTGCGAAGGGAATAACCTTCCCGTCTTTCGTTTACGCTCTCTAATACGCTCGGTAAGACACAATTCCCCCCTGTACGGTCATTTGAGGGATGTTAACCTGTTCAGCTGCAATCGCACGCTGGAGCTTATCTTGCTTACGTTCTGACGCACGACAGCGCCCTTCCTGACGGAGGCGCTTTAATTCATTGGGTTTCAGACGGGCAGCGGCGAGAGATGTCCGCAGGAAGTTACCGGTTTTTGACTTAAGCCCGTTTGCCTGTCAGGGGGCTCGTGTAACGGTAGAAAGAAGCCTTAGCGCCGGCGGCACCACATGAGACGCGTAAGCCACGATTTTCACCACTATCAGCCTTGTCCTTATCGCCCGGCCTCATCATTTCTGTCATTTTAAACGATAGAGGCTCTCCCTCTTATTTTCCTGCCATAAAGACTCCGTTATCATGCATCCTATGCAGTCATGAAAAAAATGTAGGTTGTGCTGTATGTAGCCATGTTGTACCAGGCTATAGGTAGCCAGCTATAGTTAAACCGACATTTCTATGAAGGATTTCATGATATTCGATGAGACATGGTGAAACTTAATGATAACAACAAAATCACTAACTCATTAAAAAATAAGAAAATGGACATCATAAACTAATGAGCACAACAGAAAATTTAGACTCACACACCCCCATGATGCAGCAGTATCTGAAGCTGAAGGCGCAGCACCCGGATATCCTGCTGTTTTACCGCATGGGGGACTTTTACGAGCTTTTCTACGATGATGCCAAACGCGCGTCGCAGCTGATGGACATTTCCCTCACCAAACGCGGCGCTTCCGCCGGCGAGCCGATCCCCATGGCCGGGGTGCCTTATCACGCGGTAGAGAACTATCTGGCCAAGCTGGTGGCGCTGGGGAAGTCGGTCGCCATCTGCGAACAGATTGGCGATCCCGCTACCACCAAAGGGCCGGTGGAGCGCCGGGTGGTCCGCATTGTTACCCCGGGCACGCTAAGCGATGAAGCGTTACTCAATGAACGCCAGGATAACCTGCTGGCCGCACTCTGGCAGTCGCCGCAGGGTTTCGGTTACGCCACGCTTGATATCACATCAGGCCGCTTCCTGGTTTCCGAGCCCGCAGACCGCGAAGCGATGGCCGCGGAATTACAGCGTACTAATCCGGCGGAGCTGCTTTACCCGGAAACGCTACAGGATATGACGCTTATCGAGCAGCGCCGCGGCCTGCGGCGCCGGCCGCTGTGGGAGTTTGAGCTCGATACCGCCCGCCAGCAGCTCACTATGCAGTTCGCCACCCGCGATTTAACCGGTTTTGGCATTGAGCGGGCGCAGTTGGCCCTGCGCGCCGCCGGCTGTCTGTTGCAATACGTCAAAGACACCCAGCGCACCTCGCTGCCGCACATTCGCTCCATCACCCTGGAGCGGCAACAAGACGGTATCGTGATGGATGCCGCGACGCGGCGTAATCTGGAGCTGACGCAAAATCTTAGCGGCGGCGGGGAAAATACCCTGGCGGAGGTGTTAGACCGCACGGTGACACCCATGGGCAGCCGCATGCTGAAACGCTGGCTGCACATGCCCACCCGGGATCTCACCACCCTCAGCCACCGTCAGCAGAGTATTCGTGCGCTACAGGAGCAGGTGGCGGATCTGCAGCCGCTACTGCGTCAGATCGGGGATTTGGAGCGGGTGCTGGCGCGGCTGGCGCTGCGGTCGGCGCGCCCGCGCGATCTGGCGCGCATGCGTCATGCCTTTACCCAGTTGCCTGCCATTCAGGCGCTGCTCGCCGGTCAATCGGAGCCGTATCTGCCGCAATTGCTGGACCGGGTCGGTGAATTCGAGTCGCTGCGCGATTTGCTGGCGCGGGCCATTATCGAGGCGCCGCCGGTGCTGGTGCGCGACGGCGGCGTGATTGCCCCGGGTTACCATGCCGAGCTTGATGAGTGGCGCGGTCTGGCGGCGGGGGCGACCGATTATCTTGATCGGCTGGAATTGCGCGAGCGGGAGAAAACCGGGCTGGAAACGCTGAAAGTGGGTTTCAACGCCGTACACGGCTATTTTATTCAGCTGAGCCGCGGCCAAAGCCACCTGGCGCCAATCCGCTATGTGCGGCGCCAAACGCTGAAAAACGCCGAACGCTACATTATTCCCGAACTGAAAGAATACGAAGACAAAGTGCTGACCTCGAAAAGCAAGGCGCTGGCGCTGGAAAAAGCGCTGTACGATGAGCTGTTCGACCTGCTGTTGCCCCATTTGGCGGCGCTTCAGCAGAGCGCCGCCGCGCTGGCGGAGCTGGATGTACTGAGCAATCTGGCCGAGCGTGCGGAAACGCTGCGCTATGTCTGCCCGACTGTCGACGCCCGTCCGGGGATCCACATTAGCGGCGGCCGCCATCCCGTCGTGGAGCACGTATTAAGCGAACCTTTTATCGCCAATCCGCTGACGTTGTCCGACGCGCGGCGCATGTTGATCATCACCGGTCCAAACATGGGCGGTAAAAGCACCTATATGCGCCAAACCGCCTTAATTGTGCTGCTGGCGTATATCGGCAGTTTTGTCCCGGCCGACGAGGCCATTATCGGGCCGGTGGATCGCATCTTTACCCGCGTCGGTGCCGCCGATGATCTGGCCTCCGGCCGCTCCACATTCATGGTGGAGATGACCGAAACCGCCAACATTTTGCATAATGCCACGCGCCAGAGCCTGGTGCTGATGGATGAAATCGGCCGCGGCACGTCGACCTATGACGGGTTGTCGCTGGCCTGGGCCTGTGCGGAGAGTCTGGCTGGCCGCATTAAGGCCATGACTTTGTTCGCTACCCACTACTTTGAGCTGACCACCCTGCCGGAAAAAATGGAGGGCGTGGTTAACGTGCACCTGGACGCGGTAGAGCACGGCGACACCATCGCCTTTATGCACAGCGTGCAAGATGGCGCCGCCAGTAAGAGTTATGGCCTGTCGGTGGCGGCGCTGGCGGGGGTGCCGCGCGAGGTTATCAAACGCGCACGCCAGAAGCTTCGGGAGCTGGAAACGTTGTCAAGCGGCGCGGCCGCAGGCAGCGTGGACGGTTCGCAGCTGTCGCTGCTGCAACCGGAAGAACAGCCCGTGGCGCCGGCGGTCGAGGCGCTGGAAAACCTGGATCCCGACAGTCTGTCACCGCGCCAAGCGCTGGAGTGGTTGTACCGGCTGAAGAAATTGCTGTAGTTTTCGCATCTGGCGTTTGGCGGCTTGCGGCTTGCGGCTTGCGGCGCGACAAAAACATAAAAAAACGGTGAGGGCAACCTCACCGTTTTGGTTGGCGTCGCCGGCGCGAGTAACGCCGACGGGCCTGACATGGCGCCTGACCGGCGCAAAGGTAGAATTACTCGCGGAACAACGCCTCAATGCTCAGGCCCTGACCCTGCAGGCTCTCCCGCAGGCGACGCAGCCCTTCCACCTGAATCTGACGCACGCGTTCGCGGGTCAGACCGATTTCACGGCCAACATCTTCAAGCGTCGCGGCCTCATAACCCAGCAAACCGAAACGTCGGGCCAGCACTTCACGCTGTTTGGCGTTCAGCTCGAACAGCCATTTGACGATGCTTTGCTTCATGTCATCGTCCTGCGTGGTGTCTTCTGGACCGCTGTCTTTTTCATCGGACAGAATATCCAGCAGCGCCTTCTCGGAATCGCCGCCCAGCGGCGTGTCCACCGACGTGATACGCTCGTTCAAACGCAGCATACGGCTGACGTCTTCCACGGGTTTGTCCAGCTGCTCGGCAATTTCTTCCGCGCTCGGCTCATGGTCCAGTTTATGCGACAGTTCACGCGCGGTACGAAGATAAACGTTCAGTTCTTTGACGATATGGATCGGCAAACGAATGGTACGGGTTTGGTTCATGATGGCCCGTTCAATCGTCTGGCGAATCCACCAGGTGGCATAAGTAGAGAAACGGAACCCTCTTTCCGGGTCAAATTTTTCTACCGCGCGAATCAGACCGAGGTTACCTTCCTCGATTAAATCCAGTAACGCCAGTCCACGGTTACTGTAACGGCGGGCAATTTTCACCACCAGACGCAGGTTGCTTTCAATCATCCGGCGTCGTGAGGCAATATCACCCCGAAGTGCGCGCCGTGCAAAATAGACCTCTTCTTCAGCGGTCAGCAGCGGGGAATAGCCGATCTCGCCCAGATAGAGCTGCGTGGCGTCCAGAACACGCTGGGTTGCCCCTTGAGACAGCAGCTCTTCTTCGGCTAAATCATTATCAGCAGGCTCATCGACTAGCGCCTTCTCGTCAAATGTTTCAGCCCCATTCTCATCGAATTCGGCCTCTTCATGTAACTCGTTAACTTTCAGCGTATTTTGGCTCATAGTGGCTCCTACCCGTGATCCCAGGACAGAACGTCGTGACATTCCGCCAATTTATCGCTGCGGAAGATAACGCAGCGGGTTTACGGATTTCCCCTTGTAACGAATTTCAAAATGTAATCTAGTTGTGCTGGTTCCGGTGCTACCCATGGTAGCGATTTTTTGCCCCGCCCTGACTTCTTGTTGTTCTCGGACCAGCATCGTATCGTTGTGGGCGTAGGCGCTCAAGTAATCATCATTGTGTTTAATGATGATAAGATTTCCGTATCCTCGCAAGGCATTGCCGGCATAAACCACTCTGCCGTTGGCGGTCGCCAAAATCGACTGTCCTCGGGAACCGGAGATATCAACCCCTTTGTTGCCACCTTCCGCGGCGGAAAAGTTGTCAATGATCTTCCCATCCGTCGGCCAACGCCAACCGGTGATTGCCGTGCTGCCAGACGCCGTGGCGGCTGGTGCCGTGCTGGGTGCTGTGACCGGCGCGGTGGTGGTAACAACGGTGCCGGTGGTAGGTAACATTTTGCCATTGGATGATGGCAACATTTTCCCTACACTCTGTTTACTTGAACTTTCAGGATAACCATTGTTTTTTTTATTAGAATCAACACTTGATTCTGTCAATTGTGTATTCGAGGTAGGAACCGGGGCGACCACGACGCCACTATTGCTCTGATTGGCATTGGACGCCAGCACGGTGCCCGCCGGCGCATTGCCGGTAATCGGTACCGTTCCGTTGCCTACCTGCAACGTCTGACCGACGTTCAGGCTGTAGGGTTCCGGTAGATTGTTTCGTTGCGCCAGATCCCGGTAATCGTTTCCGGTAATCCAGGCGATATAGAACAGCGTATCGCCGCGTTTTACCTGGTATGTCGCGCCGGAATAGGAACCTTTCTGAATATTGTCATAGCTTCTGTTGTAAATAATATTCCCTTGCGGAGAGACATTTACCTGGCCCTGCTCGCCGCCGCTGACCACGGCACGCGGCTGACTGAGCTGTGGCGCGCGCTCAACGGTGGTGGCATTGCCGCCGCCGTAACCGCCGCCGTCGTTACCGCCGCCCACGCTGCTTATCGGTGCGCTGGACTCATTGTTGGCGCACCCCGCCAGCCAGATACTCGCCATGGCACAGACCGCAACGCGGCGCCACGCGCTCTTCGGGCTTCCCATGCTCAATTCTCCCCTATGGCAGCAACGCCAGTCATCATTCCAAATAGGCCAGACATTGTGTGTTATACATCCTTTTATGGCTTATTGTCCCAGTAACAAGAGCATTTTCAGTTATTTCTGAGATAATAATTATACTGCCGTTAATGCTAGCAACAACCGGTCGCCTGCGCCATTAAACACTTGTATAGAAATTTGAGCGTCTGGGCGTCAGGCCAGTTCGCCTTTCACCAGCGGAACGAAGCGGACCGCTTCTACCGTCTCCACCACGAACTCGCCGCCCTTACGCCGTACCCGCGTTAAATGCTGCTGTTCCTCGCCGACCGGCAACACCATCACGCCGCCCTCATCCAGCTGCGCCATCAGCGCCTGGGGGATTTCCGGCGCCGCCGCCGTGACGATAATGGCGTCAAACGGCCCGCGCGACGGCCAGCCCTGCCAGCCGTCGCCGTGGCGGGTGGAAATATTATGCAGGTCGAGCAGTTTTAGCCGGCGCTTGGCCTGCCATTGCAGTTTTTTAATCCGTTCCACCGAGCAGACGTGCTTCACCAAATGCGCCAGAATGGCGGTTTGATAGCCGGAGCCAGTGCCGATTTCCAACACTCTCGATGCCGGCTGCAGCACCAGCAGTTCGGTCATCCGCGCCACGATGTAAGGTTGGGAAATGGTCTGCCCGAGGCCGATGGGCAGCGCGGTGTTATCGTAGGCTTTATGCTCGAAAGCCTCGTCGATAAAACGTTCGCGCGGGACCGCTTCCATGGCCTGCAGCAGGCGTTCATCGCGGATGCCCTGCTGGCGCAGCTGCGCCAGCAACGTCTGCGTGCGTCCGTCTACCATGGGCCGAGCCCCTCCGTATTGCCGAGCCAGTCGCTCAGTACGGGCAGGGCGGCGTTGGCGGTCAGATCCACCTGCAGCGGCGTCAGGGAGACATAACCGCGGTTGACGGCGTCGAAATCGGTGCCAGGCCCCTCATCGAAAGAGCCGGCCGGCGGCCCGATCCACAGCATTTCCCGGCCGCGCGGATCGGTTTGCCGGATAACCTCGCTGGCGGGATGCCGGCTGCCGCAGCGGGTGACTTTGTACCCTTTGAGGGACGACAGCGGCAGGTCGGGAACATTGACATTGAGAATTTTGCCGGTGCGCAGCGGCGTGCTCGTCAGTGCGCGCAGCAGGTGGCAGGTAACGGCGGCGGCGGTGGCGAAATGGCGGGTGCCGTTCAGCGACACCGCCAGCGCCGGATAACCCAGATGCCGCCCTTCCATCGCGGCAGCGACGGTGCCGGAATAGATAACGTCATCGCCCAGATTCGGCCCGGCGTTGATGCCGGACACCACAATATCCGGCCCGGGGCGCATCAGGGCATTGACGCCGAGATAGACACAATCGGTCGGGGTACCGGAGAGGATGGCGATATCGCCGCTGCGGTCGCGGTCCGGCGCCACGATCTGTACGCAAGCCAGCGTGCGTAACGCGTCCGCCAGCTGCTGAATGCCGGGCGCGTGAATGCCATCATCATTGCTTAAAAGTATGCGCATAGTCTTGTTTGAGTTTATCGAATAATCTCCCGCACCACGCCGCCCTGCGGTGAAAGGCAAAATCCGGCCTGACCCGCCGCCGGTCAGGGACACCGGCGCACAATCAGGGCGGAAATAGACAGCAATAATGGCATGAAACGTCACCGTGGTGAAGCCGACAATGCAGCGGATGAGGCAAATTTCGCCGCCGCACAGAGGGGGGCGCCACGGGCACGGCGACGGGCTGGACCGCCGCCGTCATACTGTAGCTGAAAGGATTCGGGTGAGCACGGGCGGGCTAATGGGCAATATCGGCCGGGGCATCAAGCAATTCACGCACTACCGCCGTAGCATAACTGCCGGCAGGCAGGCTGAAGGAAAGCGTCAGCGTCAGCGTTGCGTCGTCTTGCCAATGCCAGCGTAACGCCTCCGGCCGCAGCAGCAGGGCGCGGCGCGCCGGTGTCAAACGCTCGCGCGCCAGCAGGGCCATGAGTGCGGGCTGCGGCGCCAGACAAGTTTGTTCAAACGCCGCCGCCGCCGCAAGGGAACCCAATGCGCCCTCCCCCGGCAACGGCGCCGTCAGTGAAAGCTCCCCCGCCGTCAGCCGGTCGGTCAGCACCGGCAACTCCGCCGGGCTTGCGACAAACCAGCTGCCGCGGCCGGTTAACTGCAAGGCGTCGCCGTCGAGCACGCGCACCGGCCCTAATTGCGCCAGGCGCTGGCTGACCACGCTATTAAACAAAGCGCTGCGGGCGGCGGAAAGCGCAAAGCTGCGCTTTCCGCGATCTTTGATGCGCAGTTCGTCATGGGCCCAACGCTGCGCCAGCGTCAGATTATTACCCTGATGACCAAATCGTTGATGACCGAAATAATTCGGCACCCCTTGCTGACCAAGGCGGTTCAATCGCGCCTCCACCTCCGCACGATCGCTTATCTCACGCAGCGTCAGGGTGAAGGCGTTGCCCTTAAGGGTGCCGATGCGCAGCTTGCGCCGATGGCGGGCGGTGGCGAGGATCTCGCAGCCCGCAAGCTGGAATGCCGCGAAGTTGGGATCGCTTTTCCCGGGCAGATGCAGGCAAAACCACTGCTCGGTAATGGCGTGGCGATCTTTTAACCCGGCGTAGCTGACCGCGCGGGCAGGAATACCGGCGAAGGCCGCCAGCGCCTCGGCAACATACGGCGTGTTGCAGCCGGTTTTGCGCAACCGCACCAGCACATGTTCCCCTTCGCCGTCCGGCTCGAAGCCAAGCTCTTCACGTACCTGAAAATCTGCCGCCCCGGCTTTTATAATCCCGGTCGCGGCCGGTTTGCCCTGCAACCAGTGCAGTTGATGGTAGTCCAGATCGTCGGTCATGAGGTCCTGACCAGCAGCGCTACCGCCTCGCAGGCAATGCCCTCGCCGCGGCCGGTAAAGCCTAATTGCTCGGTGGTGGTGGCCTTGACGTTGACATCATCCATGTGGCAGCCGAGATCTTCCGCAATATTCACGCGCATTTGCGGAATATGCGGCGCCATCTTTGGCGCCTGGGCAATAAGGGTAATATCCAGATTGCCCAGACGGTAGCCTTTAGCCGCAATCCGTCGCCAGGCTTCGCGTAATAACGCACGGCTGTCGGCCCCTTTGAAGGCCGGATCGGTATCCGGGAACAATTTGCCGATATCGCCCAGCGCGGCGGCACCCAGCAGGGCGTCGGTGGCGGCGTGAAGCGCAACGTCGCCATCGGAATGCGCCAGCAGGCCCTGCGGATAAGGGATACGCACGCCGCCGATGATAAGCGGGCCTTCGCCACCGAACTTGTGCACGTCGAAACCGTGTCCGATACGCATTTACGCGCTCTCCGTAGTAGCCAATTGAGAAAAAAAGAAACGTGCCAGCGCCAAATCCTCCGGGCGGGTCACTTTGATGTTGTCCGCGCGCCCCGGCACCAACAGCGGTGCATAACCGCAATACTCCAGCGCCGAGGCTTCATCGGTGACGGTCGCGCCTTCCGCCAGCGCCCGCTCAAGGCAGGTTATCAGCAGATCGCGCGCGAACAGCTGCGGCGTCAATGCGTGCCACAAACCCTCGCGCTCGACGGTGGTGGCAACAATGTCCGCGCCGGCGTGGGCGCGTTTCATGGTGTCGCGCACCGGCGTCGCCAGCAGCCCGCCCACCTCGGTATGGGCCGTTATCGCCAGCAGGCGGCACAGATCGTCCTGGTGAAGGCAGGGGCGCGCGGCATCGTGTACCAGCACCCAGGATGCCGCCCGCGTGCGGCGCAGCGCGGCCATGACCGAGTCGGCACGCGCCACGCCGCCGGTGACGACACGCACCCGTGGGTCGGCGGCGACCGGTAATTGGTGGTACCAGCGGTCGTCCGGGCTTATCGCCACCACAGCCTCGCGAACGCAGGGATGACGCAGTAGCGCGCCAATAGCGTGCTCCAGCAGCGTTTTGTCACCGATGGTGAGATATTGTTTGGGCAAGGCGGTCTGCATGCGGCTGCCAATGCCGGCCGCCGGCAGTATGGCGATAACGTCAGGGGACTGCCCTGCTATAGAGGTCATTATTGATTGTCTTGGTTCGCGGGCGCCGCCGGCTGCCGTTTCGCCTGCTCCGGCACCAGGCGATAGAAGGTCTCGCCCGGCTTTATCATGCCAAGCTCGTTGCGTGATCGCTCCTCGATGGCCTCCTGGCCGCCGTTCAAATCATCAATTTCCGCGAAGAGCTGATCGTTGCGCGCTTTGAGCTGCGCATTATTGCTTTGTTGCGCCGCAACGTCGCTCTCGACGCGCACCAAATCGTGCACGCCGTTTTTACCCAGCCAAAGCGAATATTGCAGCCAGCCAAGCAATACTAATAACAGCAGCGTAAGTTTTCCCATCCCGCCCCCTGAATGACGGCGTAATCATCCCATAACTTGCGGCCGGACTCCACACCAGCCGGCAAATACCGCGTCGTTTGCGCCAAAAAGCTGGCGGCTCAGGGGCTTTTTTACCGATTTTTTACGCTTTGTTACCGGACGAGGGGCCGCGCAGGCCGTTACCAGCCCGAAAGAAAAGTGAACAGCAGCCAGAACAGGCTGAACACCGACAATCCAGTGGCCAGCACCGACAGGCAGACCCGGTTGCCGAGCAGCACACTATAAATGACGCCCAACAGCACGCACACCGGCAGCAGCGCCAGAAAAAACGGCCAGGTGTAGAGCAGGAAAAACAGGGCGTTGGCACCAAATTGCAGGATTGGCACGGCAAAAGCCAGCCAGTAAAAGACAAAACCGGCGATACCGCCCCACAGGGCATAAGGCGGCTCATCCCGGCGAAGCGTGCGGCCAGGGGCGAGGCTGAATTTGAAGGGAATAGCGCGTTTTATCTCGGTAACGTTCGGCATCAAGACCTGTCTCTGGCTGGTAATCGCCGGCGAAGGTCACCCGTTCGCCGGCAGCGCATTCAGATGTTGATAATAACGCGCTCATCCAGCAGATCTAATAAACGACCGGTCAAATTTGTTACCAATTGTTCGCCATCCAGATGCAGATCCGGGCGCTGCGGTGCCTCATAAACCGCGTCGATGCCGGTGAAATTACGCAGCTCGCCGGCACGGGCTTTTTGGTACAGCCCCTTGGGGTCGCGCGCCTCGCAAACGGCCAACGGCGTATCGACAAACACTTCGATAAAGCGGCCGGCGGGCAGCATATCGCGTACCAGCTGCCGCTCGGCGCGATGGGGTGAAATAAAGGCGGTTAACACAATAAGACCGGCGTCGACCATCAGCCGCGCCACCTCGCCTACGCGGCGGATATTCTCGCGCCGGTCGTCATCGCTAAAGCCCAGATCGCGGCACAAACCGTGGCGGACGTTGTCGCCGTCCAGCAGATAGGTGCTAATGCCGCGCTGATGCAACACCTGCTCCAGCGCGCCGGCGAGGGTCGATTTGAATAACCCCGAGTTTATTAGAGAGTAATTTTGGCAATACTACGCCGCTTCCTCTGATGCTAATTGCAAAGCGTAATAGTTCATTTCGGCTTCAGTAGGAGGGATGTAACCCAGCCGCCCGAGCAGCCTTCTGTTGTTGTACCAGTCCACCCAGTCCAGCGTGGCCAACTCCACTTCCGTCCGGTTTTTCCAGCTCCCGCGGTGGATAACCTCCGTTTTGTACAACCCGTTGATACTCTCTGCCATCGCATTATCGTAGGAGTCGCCG
>NZ_FRDB01000055.1 GCF_900143145.1 Candidatus Sodalis sp. SoCistrobi | reverse complement strand
TGCTCATGCTGAGTTTCCAGCACTAGATTAACTGCCCGTTCACGGACTTCCGGAGAGTAACGTTTGGTCGTTGTCATAGAGACCTCCACTTTTAAAGTATAGACTCTAATTTATCCGGGGTGATTCACTCTGTTCAAAGTTAATCAACCGCAGGGCTTCGACTGCCCTGGCTGCGCCTGGCCGGATCCGCTGCATACCTCCTCTTTTGAATTTTGCGAAAACGGTGCCAAAGCGGTCAGTTGGGAGGCCACCGGCAAGCGGGCTACGCCAGCCTTTTTCGCCGCCCATACCGTAAGCGAGCTCTGGCAGCGCCATGATTTCGATTTGGAAGGTGAGGGGCGGCTGACCCAGCCGATGAAATACGATGCCGCTACGGATACCTATCAGCCAATTGATTGGGATGTCGCTTTGCGCGAAATCGGCGCGCAGTTGCGACGTTACACCGACCCTGACTGCGTTGAGTTCTATACGTCCGGGCGTACGTCCAATGAGGCGGCGTTCCTTTACCAGCTGTTCGCCCGCGAATACGGCACCAATAATTTCCCCGACTGTTCCAACATGTGCCATGAACCCACCAGCGTCGGTTTACCGGCGTCCATCGGCGTCGGTAAAGGCACCGTAACGCTTGAGGATTTCGAGCACTGCGATCTGGTGATGTGTATCGGTCATAACCCCGGCACCAACCATCCGCGGATGCTGGGCACCCTGCGCGAAGTGGCCAAGCGCGGTGCCACTATCGTGGCGTTTAATCCGCTGCAGGAACGGGGGCTGGAGCGGTTCACATCCCCCCAGAGCCCGATCGAAATGCTTACCCTTACCTCTACAGCACTCGCGTCTACCTACTATAAGGTTCGGGTCGGCGGCGATGCCGCCATGCTAAAAGGCGTCATGAAGGCGCTGTTGACGTTGCACCAGGATGCACAGGCCCGCGGCGATAAAGGGGTAATCGATGAAAGTTTCATCGCCGACCATACCCAGGGTTTCGCGGAGCTGAAAGCTGATTTGGACCATACCGCATGGCAAGACATTATCGCGGTTTCGGGTCTGAGTCACAGTGAGATCTTACATATCGCCCGCTTATACGCCGACGCCGAGCGGACCATCATCTGCTACGGCATGGGCATTACCCAGCATCAGCACGGGACGCAAAATGTGCAGCAGCTGGCTAATCTGCTGCTGCTGCTGCTGCTGCGCGGGAATATGGGTAAGCAGGGTGCAGGAATCTGCCCGCTGCGCGGACATTCCAACGTTCAGGGCGACCGGACGGTGGGTATTACAGAAATCCCCAATCAGGCGCTGCTTGACGGCATCAAACGTACCTTTGGCTTCACGCCGCCGGGCAAACATGGCCATGCGGCGGTGGCAAGCATAAGGGCAATCCAGCAGGGCAGCTCGAAGGCGTTGATTTGCCTTGGTGGTAACCTGGCAACCGCGATGCCGGACCCGGAGGTGACGTTTGCGGCGATGCGCAAGCTGGAGCTGGCGGTGCACATGGCGACCAAGTTGAACCGCTCCCATCTCCTGCTGGCGAAGCACAGTTATCTTTTGCCGGTGCTGGGACGCACCGAACAGGACACCCAGGCCAGCGGTATTCAATCTGTTAGCGTTGAGGACTCGATGTCGATGGTGCATGCATCGCGTGGAACGCTGCCGCCGGCCTCGCCTTATCTGCGTTCCGAACCGGCCATTGTCGCCGGGCTGGCCCGCGCTACGCTGCCCGACAGCGCGGTGCCCTGGGAAAAACTGGTTGCTGATTACGCACGGATCCGTGATGCCATAGAATCGGTATTTCCCGCGTTTAAAGATTACAATAAACGCATTCAGCAACCCGGCGGATTCCGGCTTTACAATGCCGCCTCGGAACGCAAATGGAATACCCCGAGCGGGCGCGCCCAATTCATTACCCTGCCGGGTATTAATGAAGATCCCTGCGGCTCGGCCCACCATGAACTGGTGCTGACCACGCTGCGCAGTCACGATCAATACAATACCACGCTGTATGGCCTTAATGACCGCTATCGCGGCGTGACCGGCCGGCGCGATGTGCTGTTTCTCAGCGCGGCGGAGGCGGAACGGCGGGCATTGCGCGTTGGAGACAAAGTCAACGTGATCGCGCTGGACGCCGCCGGTGGGCAATCTTCACGGCGGCTGGATAATCTGACCGTCGTCGTTTACGACATGGCGCCCGGCTCGGTGGCGACCTACTATCCTGAAGCCAACAGGCTGGTGGCGCTCGACAGCTATGATCACGATAGCGGTGTTCCTGCCTACAAAAGCGTGCCCGTTACGATTGAGCGCTGTGCATATTGATCTTGACATTAATTTCCATTATACCAGAATATAAATCCAGTATTTTGGAAATGGTGGTTACCATGGATATCAATGCACGCATCGCCGCCCGGCTTGGCGCCCTGCGTCGTCAGCACGGACTTTCATTGGAGGCCCTGGCGCAACGATGCGAGGTCAGCCGATCGATGATCTCGCTCATTGAACGTGGCGAGAGCAGCCCGACGGCCGTGGTGCTGGAGAAGCTCGCCTGCGGTCTGGGCTTACCGCTCAATGCCCTGTTCGAGGTTACGTCAACCGACACCGCGCCGCTGGTGCGGCGTGAAGACCAGCCGCAGTGGCAGGATCCGCAATCCGGTTATCTACGGCGTAATCTCACCCCGGACAACGCCCACTTTCCGGTGCAAATGGTCGAGGTCACCTTTCCCGCCGGCGCCAGCGTCGCCTATGAAACCGGCCAGCGGGATCCCGGCATTCATCAGCAGATATGGTTGCTGGCGGGCAGTATCCAGATCCGCGTCGGCGAGCAGGCCTATTCCCTGCAGCAGGGAGATTGTTTGGGCTTCGACCTGGATAGCCCTACCGCGTTCCATAATCCTCATCCTGAACCCGCGCGCTATCTGGTGCTGCTGTCGCCGAAAAGGCGCCTGCCATGACGGCTGACATCACACTTCACGCTTTGGGTGCAGCCGTTAGCCAGACGGATTTGGCATCCCTGAGCGCGCTATTGATTGACTGCGTGGAGGACGGCGCCTCGGTCGGTTTTATGCTGCCGCTTTTGATCACGCGTGCCGAGGACTTTTGGCGCCAGAAAGCGGCGCAGGCCGCCAGCGGCGACCACGCCCTTCTGGTAGCGCGTGACGCCGGCGGGGCGATTATCGGCACGGTGCAGGTGGTACTGGCGCAGCCAGATAATCAGCCGCACCGTGGTGATATTATCAAACTTTTGGTGCACCGCAGGGCCCGTCGTCTCGGCGTGGGCGAGTCATTGATGCGGGCGGCACAGACGTTGGCGGCAGAGGCCGGCAAAACACTGCTGGTGCTGGATACCGCGACCGGCAGCGCCGCTGAACGGCTTTATGCGCGCCTTGGCTGGCAGCGGGCAGGCGTCATTCCTGATTATGCGCTGTTTCCCGATGGCAGACTGACCGCCACCACCGTCTATTATTTACCGTTAACGTCAGTAGCGCAGCACGCCCCTGCTACCGGCGCCGGCTGATAGCCGGCTTTGGGCATGCGGCGTCAGTCGATTAGCCGATAGCCGGCTTTTGACACCCGATACTGTTCAGGCGATGCCTGGGCCGCAGCACCGCGGCACCGCAGGGGGCGTCATCTCCAATCACCCCAGCCAGCTTTTAGCTACCGGGTCGCTTTTGACGCCAAATGGGTAGCAAATGGAATGGTTTTCCCGGCGCACTGTGTAAAGATAGAGGCAATTTTTATAGGCTCAAGCGGTGTTGTATGCGGATAATCGAAACGGTCTGGATCCCCCTGTTGGACGGCTGTCGTCTGGCCGCCCGCCTGTGGCTGCCGGACGCGACGACGCCGGTACCCGCCATTCTGGAATACCTGCCCTACCGCCGCCGCGACCGGCACCGCGGCGATGATGCCGTGCTGCATCCCGGCCTCGCCGGCTGCGGTTATGCCGCCCTGCGTGTCGACATGCGCGGCGCCGGCGACTCCGACGGCGTGATGAACGATGAATATACCCCTCAGGAATGGCGCGATGCCTGCGAAGTGATCGCCTGGATTGCCGCGCAGGACTGGTGCAGCGGCAACGTGGGGCTGATTGGCATCTCCTGGAGCGGTTTCAACGCGCTGCAAATCGCCGCCCTGCGACCGCCGGCGCTTAAAGCGGTGGTTACCGCCTGCTCCACCGACGATCGGTACGCCGACGATATGCATTATATGGGCGGCGCCTTGCTGAACGACAATCTGCAATATGGCGCCACCCTGTTTACATGGACGCCGACGCCGCCGGACCCGGCTATCGTCGGTAACCGCTGGAAAGCGATGTGGCTGGAACGCCTCAACGCCATGTCACTGCCGCCCGCGGCACGCTGGATGCAACACCCCCGGCGCGACGACTACTGGCGGAGCGGATCGGTTTGTGAGGACTATGATCGTATCACCGTACCGGTTCTGGCGGTCGGCGGTTGGGCCGACGGCTATACCAACACCGTGCTGCGCCTGTTGGAAAATTTGCGTGGCCCGCGCAAAGGGCTTATCGGCCCGTGGGGACACGCGTTTCCCCATATCGCCACACCGGGGCCGCGCATCGATTTTATCGGCTATGTACAGCGTTGGTTCGATCACTGGCTTAAAGGACAAGAGACCGGGATGATGGAGGAACCGATGCTGACCTACTGGCAGCAACGGCCGGAGCCGCCCCGCGCCCGGTACCCGCAGCGGCAGGGTAGGTGGGCGGCGGAACGTCGCTGGCCGTCCGCAGATGTCCAGGCGCGCACGTTGCATCTGGCGCCCGGTCGGCTCCAGGACGCGCCGGCAAAGTTTACCGCCACCCTGTGTTCTCCGGCCACCACCGGCCTGGCGTCAGGCGAGTGGTGTCCCTACGGCTGGGGACCGGATATGCCGGGGGATCAACGCGAGGATGACGCCGGCTCTTTGTGCTTTGATGCGCCTGCCGCCGCCACGGCGCAACAGCTTCTCGGTCGGGCCCAGGTGCGGCTGCGGCTGTGTTCGGACAATCCCCTGGCGATGCTCGCGGTACGCCTGAATGCCGTGGCGCCGGACGGCGTCGCAATCCGGATAAGCTATGGGTTATTAAATCTTGCGGCGCGTAACGGCTTCGATCGCGCCGAACCGCTGGTGCCGGGACATTATTACGACGTAAGCGTGATGCTGAAAGCGGCAGCGTTCATCCTGCCGGCGGGCTACCGTCTGCGCGTTGCGCTTTCGACAAGCTATTGGCCGCTGGCGGCGCCGCTGCCGGTACGCCCTGTGTTGACGGTGCAAAGCGGCAGCCTGGTTTTGCCGCTGCGCGATCCCGAGGCCGCAACCTGCCCGCCGCCGGCGCTGGGCGAGCCCTGGTCTCCGCCGCCGGTCCCGGCGCAGGTGCTGGTTGCGCCAGCCCGCGGGCGCCAGCGTCTGACCCGGGATATGGACGATGGCGAGACCACGCTTGAGGTCGTGCGCAATCTCGGCGCGCTGACGTTGGAAGAGACCGGGCTACGTCTTGAGGCGCTGGGCCGCGAAACCTATCGCGTCAATGCCCATGACCCCGCCGGCGCTCGCTCCGAAGCCTGGCGCAGCGCCGGTTTTCATCGCGGCGACTGGCAGGCGCGGTTGGAAATACATAGCCTGCTCACCGCCGACGCCGGCGGCTGGCGGTTGGAATCCACCCTCGACGCCTGGGATGGCGAGGAGCACTGTTTCTCCCGGCGCTGGCGGCACGACTTTCCATTTTATCCGGCCCAGGGAGATGAGCCCGCATGAGGATTGGCATCATCCAAACCGCCGACGCGCCGACGGATATCGCCACCGTTCCCGACTGGCTGGATGACGCCCTGGCCGCGGCGCCGGCGGCGGATCTGTTGCTGCTGCCGGAGCTGGCGCTGTGCGGGTATCAACACCAGGAGGCCATTCGGCGCATGGCGCTGCCCTCCTCGGGCGAGACGCTGCGCCGATTAGCGGCGCTGGCGCGCGCGCGGCGTCAGGCGCTGGTATTCGGCTATGCGGAAAGTGACGGCGACGCGCGCTATAACGCCATGCTGGCCATTGACGCGCAGGGGAACGTCTGCGCCAATTACCGTAAGATCCATCTCTGGTCGGGGTATGAACAGGCGTTATTTCGCGCCGGCGATCGGCTGACAGGATTTTCACTGCAGGGGTTCCGTTTCGGCATGGCAATTTGCTATGACCTGGATTTTCCGGAGCTGGTCCGCGCCCAGGCCTTAACCGGTATGGATTGCCTGTTGTGTATCAGCGCCACGACCAGCGGCTATGACGTGGTGCCGCGCCATGTCGTGCCGGCGCGAGCGTACGAAAACGGCTGCTACATCGCTTTTGCCAACCGCAGTGACGGCGATGGCGCATTCGCTTGTATCGGTCAAAGCCGCATCGTCGGCCCCGACGGCGACATTCTGGCCAGCGCGCCCGCCGCGGGCGCCTTCACGCTCAGCGCCACGCTGGACCGTCAAACGCTGACGCGCTGGCGTCGGCTGCATCCCTGGGCGACCGACCGCCGCCATGACCAGTACCTCAACGGTGTTATGCCCGCCGATTAGCGACGTTCCCTCGCGGTAAGACCGCTTATCGCGCCTGCGCTGGCTCAACCCCCATGGAGCACGCCGAAGGTGCGCCGAAAGCAGACCGCTTGCTGCCGATATCGCCGTTAGCCGCCATTCAGCCGCCGCTTCTGGCGCCTATCCAAGGGGGATACGCCGAAGGTGCGCCGAGATCAGACCGCGCAATGCCGATATCGCCGTTAGCCGGCATTCAGCCGCCGCTTCTGGCGCATATCCGAGGGGAGCACGCCGAAGGTGCGCCGAAACCAGCCGGCGAAATGGGACGTGGAAGTGAATCCTACCGAGACGGCAATATCGATAATCGACCGGTCGGAGTAAATCAGCATCTCGCGCGCCTGCTCCAGCCGCAGCTCCAGATAATAACGCTGCGGCGTCTTGCCAATATGTCGGCCGAATAAGCGTTCCAGCTGGCGCGTGCCTACCCCCACCTGCTGCGCCACCGCCGACAGCGCAAGCGGCTCCTCGAAAGTGGACTGCATTACCGCGATCGCCGCGCTCAGCACCGGCGGCAGCGGCACCCGATGTGGGCGGTGACCGTGCTGATCGTCCGCCGCACTGCGGATCCGTTCATGGTGGAACTGGTTCGCCACCGCGGTGGCGCGGTCGTCACCGTAACGTTCACCGATGAGATTAAGCATCATATCCATCGCCGCGGTACCGCCGGAACAGGTTAAACGGTTACGGTCAATTTCAAAGATTTTGCGGGTACATTCGATTTCCGGGTAACTTTCCACAAATGCGGCGTGGCTTTCCCAGTGAATGGTGCAGCGGTAGCCGTTTAGCAGCCCGCATTTCGCCAGCAGGAACGTACCGGTGGACAAAGATCCGATAAACAGGCCGGCGCGCGTCGCCTGGCGCATCGCGCTTTGATAGCCTCGCTCGAACTGCGGCGCCACTACCCGCTCGCCACCGCAAATAAAAAGATAATGGGAGTCTGCCAGCACATTTTGAATGGGACAGGTCGGAAAGGGAATACCGTTGGCGGCGGTGACCGGTTCGCCGTTCAGGCTGGCCAAATGCCACGTGAAGGCGCGCTCCTTGAATAAGCGGTTATAGGAACGCAGCGGCTCAATCGCCGAAGCCAGGCTCATCATGGAAAAATCATGGCCCAGCAAAAAAGTGAATACGGTGGGTTCAACGGATGGCATGGACGTCTATTGCTTCCCATGGAGAAAAAACACCGTCAAGGCCGGCGCGAAGGCGCGGGCCCGGTTTGGCGCGAACGGCCGCACGCCGTCCCCGTTTACCATGACTGTACCGTTTCCGCTGTGTTTCAGCTATCCCCGCCGCCGTTTTCATCGCGGTGGCGAGAGGGGAAACGATGGCACCATTCGCGGCTAAATACCGAGACCTCGTTTTCCCACGCCTGATAACGTGACGTCAACACCAGCCCCCCCCGCCTGCCAGGCAAGCTCAGTATCGCATTCCAGCTTGATATCCCAGCCGGGACGGGTGTAACGCTGGACACGATGGGCTTCCATGCGCGCGCTCTCCGCCAGTGCGCCAATGGTGTAGACTTCGTGTCCCTGGCTGCCGAAGCGCAGTTCGCCAATCTGCGTTTGCTGCCGTTGCGCATCCATAATCACCCGATGTACGCCCGCGCCAACGTCCCATTCCACCTGGCGGCGGGTCACCTCCGGCGCCACCACCTCATGGGGATGGGGCGGCGCCGAGCGCCGGCCCGTCGCCGGTAATGGCGTCGCCAGGGCCCTGCAACTGTAATAACGCGCCGTCCGTCCACAGCTGCACCGGCCCTTGACCCGGCTCGGCCCAAACCATTGGCCAATAGGCGGTAGAAAGCGCCAGCCGCAGCCGGCAGCCGGCAGCCGGCAGCCGGCTGCAAAGCGATAGGCCACCCCTTTAAGCGATAACCTGACGCGGAATGACTCGCCCGGCGCGACGCCCTTCGGACGCGTAAGCCGGTGTACGCCGAACGTCACCCGCGCGGAGTGTCCGTCGGCGCTTACTTCATTCAGCCGCAGCACCAGCAATGCCGAGGGGGAATCGAAAGCCACCGCAACATCCAGCGACGCGTTGCCGCACAGCGACAACGGCGCCGTCAGCCACGGCGTATCGAAGCACCACGACAGGCCGTCATCGCTGCGCTGATCGGCCTGAAACTCCGGCGCGCTGCCGCCGCCGTCAAGCGGGCACCACTCGCCGCCGGTCATGCCGCAATGCAGGGGCGTCGCGATGACAATCGGCGCCGCCGGCGCCGGCGGCTGCTGCACCAACCGGTTGTCGTCCAGATAGAAATCCGCCCGCGCGTGGCTTGCCGGCCAGCCCGGCGCGCTCAGCCAATGTCCGCCCAGGGTAATACCGCGAGGATCGGCCCGCAATCCTTCCCCTTGCCAAAGGCGCAGCATGGGTTCAGCCATAATCCCGGTCTTCTCGCCCAGCAGCCATTGCCGCCAAAAGCGCAAACATTCGCCCAGGAAGTCTATTGCCGGGCCGGGCATCCCCCAGGTTGGATAAACGTGGGTCCAAGGGCCAATTAACCCTTTGCGCGGCGCATCCAGATGCTGCATCAACCGTAAAATGGCATCGCAATAGCCATCGGTCCAGCTGCCAACCGCATAGACGGCACACTCGATAGCCTGATAATCTTCACAGACTGAGCCGTGGCGCCAGAATGCATCGCGCTCGCTATGCGCCAGCCAGTGGGCCAGCGGCGGCTCCATCCCCGCCAGACGTGACAGCCAGCCCTCGCGCCAGCGCTCGCCGACGTGGGCCGGATCCAGCGGCCTGCCCAATTGGGTAAACAGGCCGCTGCCCCATTGCAATCCATCCGTTAGCAGCGCCCCCCCATGTAATGCACATCGTCGCGATAGCGATCATCGGTGGAGCAGCAGGTGATAATCGCCTTGAGCGCCGGCGGCCGGCGTGCGGCGATCTGCAGCGCGGCGAACCCGCCCCAAGAAATGCCAATCATGCCAACATTGCCATTACACCACGGCTGACGCGCCAGCCAGGCAATGACCTCCACCGCGTCATCCTGCTCTTGCGCCAGGTATTCATCGCGCAGCAGACCGTCGGAATTGCCGCTGCCGCGCAAATCGATCCGCAGGGCGGCGATACCGTGGGCGGCGAAAAACCCGTGCATCATGGCGTCACCCGTCGCGGTGTTGTCCGACTGCCGGTAGGGGATCCACTCCAGCACCAGCGGCGCCGGCGTGGCGTGCTCAGGTAGCCACAGCCGGGCAGCGAGCCGGGTGCCGTCCGCCAGCGGCACAAAAATCTGACGATAGGACGGTATCTGTAGCGAAAAATCGACGGTGGATGACGCTTGGGACATGGGACAGCTCCTGTCGCTAAAGTTGTGAGGGCGAGGCCGGCGCCCGACGCTTTCGGTCCGCGCGATCCCAAAGCGAGATCACCGCCGCCCCCGCCAGGCATAACGCGCCACCAATAATCAGGGTTAACGGCAGGCCATACTTCTCCGCCACGCCGCCGCAAATAATGGCGCCGATCGGCACGGTGCCAATCAGCATCATCGAATAAAAAGACATGACTCTGCCGCGCAGATGATCCGGCACCCGGTGCTGCAACAGCGAGTTGGAGGTCAGATTCTGGGTGAGAATGGCAAAACCGATGGGCGCGGCGATAATGGCGCTTAGCCAAAAATGCTGCGACAGCCCCAGCAGAATTTGCGCCAGCGCCAACATGACCGCAGCCCGTAGCGGCCAGGGTCCCATGGCGCCGATCTGACCGGCGAAGGTGAGCTGTAACGCCGCCAGTAATGCGCCGACGCCGGTAATACTCATTAAAATGCCCGAACCGGCGGGACCGCCGTGCAACACGGTATCCGCCAGCATGGGTAAAAAGGAAAAGTACGGCACGCTGGTGAGACTGCATAGCCCCACCAACAGCAGAATACGCAGCGCCGGCGGGTCCTGGCGCAGAAAAGCCAGCCCCTCGCCCATCTCGTGCAGCAAACCTTTCAGCCGGGTCGACGGCGGGCGCTGCGGCACGCGGATGGTGAACAAGAACAGGATTAGCGGCACGTAGGAGGCGGCAATAAAGGCGAAACACCACCCCTCGCCGACGGTATCCACCAATACGCCGCCCAACGCCGGCCCTATCAGGCGCGCGCCGTTGAAAATCACCGAATTCAGCGCCAGCGCATTCGCCAAATCGTCGTGCGCCACCAAATCGACCACCAGCGACTGCCGGCCGGGTAAATCAAATGCGCTAATCAACCCCAGGCCAGTCGCAATGGCTATCGCCAGCGCGCCGGTAATGAGATTGCTCAGCGTCAGCACCGACAGCAACGTGACCAGTAAGGTGATGCCGATCTGCGTTGTCAGTACCAGCCGGCGGCGATCGCAGCGGTCGACGATCACGCCGGTAAACAAGCCGAAAAATAAAATCGGCCCCTGGCTGCAAAACGCCAACATTCCAAGCAATACGGGCGATGACACCCCCAGACGCCAGATGAGCCAACCGAGGGCGATGGTATGGACCCAATTGCCAATGACCGACAGCAGTTGTCCGCCGAAAAACCGGCGATAATTGGCGTGCCGCAAGGCGTTGCCTGAAGGACGCAATCCCTTTTTAGGCAAAAGGGAAAAACGGGCAGTAGTCAAGGAAACTCCCACAAACGGCCGCACGCGACAGCTTCCCTGAAGGGAAATGCCGGCGAGACAAGGCCCGGGCTGCATCGCCCGGACAGATAACCGGCGTTTCAGGCGCCGGTGACATCCCGGAACAACGGCCACTGGCCATCGGGCGTCCAGGCTCCGTGCACGGTTTTTGGCGTCAACCAGGCGTTGCTGCCGTGGTATAAAAAGACATAGGCGCCGGTCTCTTCCAACTGGTCTTGCAACGTGACATACATAGCCGCCCGTTTTGCCTGATCCAGCTCAACCGCGGCCGCTGCATTGAGCGCATCCCACTTTTTGTCGCAGGTGCGCTGGGTGTTCCAGATACCAACCTGATCGCAGGTAAACCAGGCGGTGACCCAACTGGCGTCCGGCGCGGTGGTAAAGGTGGTGAGACGTAACTGGGAATCCTTCCAGGCATCCCCTTCCGACTCCTGCCCCGCGGCGACAAACGCCGCCCCGTCCATTTGGTTGATTTTGAGATCGATCCCCACTTCCGCCAACTGTGCCTGAATGACCTGCGCCACGGTGCCGCCATCGGTAGAGGTAGAGAGGTCCAGGCGGAGCTGCAACCCCGCAACACCGGCCTTTTTCAACAGCGCTTTCGACTGCGCTGGATCGTAGGGATAGATATTTTTGCTGCGCGCGCCGGCCAGCGGCGGCGGCACCAGGCCATAAGCCGGTTTCACCGCGCCGCCGAAGGTGGCGTCCAGAATGCCAGGGACGTCGATAGCCTGCTGAATAGCCCGACGCACCTGCACATCTTTCAGTTTGGGGTGATCCACATTCATGCCGAGCCAGGTGTAAGCCAGCGCAGGCCGTACGGTCAGCGTACTATCGCCCGGATCGTCGCGGTATTTACCGATAGCGCTAATGTTGATTTTGGTCATATCCAGATCGCCGGCTTCAAACGCGATCTGGGCGGTATTCAAATCACCAATCGGCATCAGCTGGATTTGATCGTACTCGCTGCGGCGGCCGTTCCATCCTTCATTACGCACCAGCGTCAACCGCTCCCGCGGCTGCCAATCGCCAATTTTGTAAGGCCCGGAACAGGCCGCGGGCGCGGTGCCAATTTTTTTATCCTGGGTGGCCTCCAGCGCTTTTTTGCACACAATCAGCCCGGAGGCATGGGGAAGCGTGCTGGTAAACAGCGGAGCGAACGGGTGTTTGAGGTGGATAATACCTTCATATTTGCCGGTGACCTCAACGTGGTCCAGCGCTTCCCAGTCGGAAGCATAAATCGCCGCCAGCTCTTTGTTTAAAAACCGTTCATAGGAGTATTTGACGTCCTCGGCGGTCATTTCGCCAAACCCGCCGGTCCATTGGATGCCGGGACGCAGGGCGAAGCGGATGGTAAGCGGGTCGACCTGCTCCAGCGATTGTGCGGCATCCAGTTGCCAGCCCCATTCGGTCCCCGGTTTGTATTGGCACAGCCCGGAATAGATAGCAAACATCACCATTTCGTCATACCAACCGCTGCGGTTGGCGGGGTCGAGATTGGTAATGTCCAGGTCATTTTGCACCCGCAGCACCTTGTTCTGGCTATCGGCGGCGAAAACCCGCCGCTGACCGCCCACCACCAGCGAGCCGGACGCGCCGGCGGCCAGCACCGCCAGCGTTTTGATCAACTCGCGTCTGTTCATCGACAGGCCTTTCATGCATGTGTCTCCTTGAAAATAATGGCGCCGGACCGGGCGGAAGCGTGTGCCGCGCGGAGAAGAGGAAAATGACAGGCAACGTGATGCCCGCCGGTCATCGGCCGCAGCAGCGGCGCGTCGATGCGACAGCGGTCTTGCGCCCGCGGGCAGCCGGGTATGAAATTCACAACCGGCGGGACGATGGGCAAGCGTCGGGATTTCGCCCGTCAGCACTCCTTTCCCCGCCGCGCCGTCGCTGCTTTTGGCGCTTAACAGCGCGGCGGTATAGGGATGCGCCGGCGCGCGAAAAAGAGTCGCGGTCGGCCCTCTTTCGACGATGCGTCCGAGATACATGATGGCGATGTCGTCGGTAACATGGCGGGTGATAGCCAGATTGTGGGTGATCATCAAATAGCTCATGCCCAGCTCGCGCTGCAGGGAAGTGAGCAAATTCAGCAACTCGCCCTGTACCGATAAATCGAGACCGGCGGTCGGCTCGTCGGCGATAATGAGTTTCGGTCTGAGCGCCAGCGCCCGCGCGACCGCCACGCGCCTCGCCTGTCCTCCCGACAGTTGATGCATAGGTATCTACACATCAGGGAGGAGGCTTAAGAGCAACTCTCGCTAAATGAGTAAGTTCTTCCAGACTATATTCCGATAATAATTTTAGTGTATTCAACAAGATGGATAGGCCAGCGAGCAGAGCAGGAGCGCTCTCTCTGCGGCCTCGCTTTTGCTGTCGTCCTGACAAGCGACATATCAGCTGGCGGGCTGCCGCATTTTCTTCTCCTTCAGCGCGTTGCAGCCGCCATACCAGAACAGCAGCCATACTGGCTATTAACAACCTGCGTAGTACGGCTGGCGCGCTGCGCTGAAGCCATGTTTCTACGTCATGTCCGGCACCTTTCAGCAACTTAAAAAATGATTCAATATTCCAGCGCCAGTAATACCAACGAGCTACTTCCTCGCAGGTGATCTCGCTGCAAACGTTTGTAAGCAGCGTCCAGCGTCCCACCACATTACCGAGATCATCCGTAAGCCGAACAACAACCAATCTGACCGTCAGAGGCTCTCCAGGTTGGATTTTTATGCGGCGGCCGGTTTCTTTATCTTTACGCTTCTGCTGCGCAGCTCGGGTTATGACTATCGAGGTTTCACTGATTTCCATATCAGCTTTTTTCCCTTTCCAGTCTACCTGTCCGCATCCGTTGTATGGCAGAAGAGCAGCAATCTCACCAATTTTCAATGAATTACCTTGCCACTCTGCACCATGTCCTTCTTTTCCTCGGATAAGCCAGCATATTCCTTGAGTACTCAACGTCCGCATATGTCCAATAGAGTCACCCTCTCTATCAATTATATGAATCAGCTTTTTACCTATATTAAGCGATTCCACACGGGCAATATCGGTCGTCAAGGCGTCCATATGTGTCTGCCGTTCGGACAGTCCTTCCGCCAACGTTGAATGACAACCGGTTGCATCGGTAAGTGTCTGAGATAGAGGCGCTATTGGCAAACCCGTGCCAGCATCAACCAGCAAGCTGCTTTGAAGTTCATATCCAACATCGCCACCGTGCGTCATTTTTAAGCGTCCGTATTTGGCATGATGGTAAAGAAATTGTAAACGTGACCAATCATGAACAACGAGAGCGTATGGATGCGGGCTAAGCGAAATTTGCTCAAGTGCTAGCGAAATAATTGGCTCATTGAGTTGACTGAAGCTAATTCGCTTATTATTCAGAAAACGCCAGACAGCTTGGGTAGTTGCGAAAGTTGATTTTTGAGCACTTGCGAGGTCTTTAACCGCAGAAGCAAGAAGAGCCGCGGGCGTCATATGCTGTTTAACCAGCGTCTGATATCGGCGGGTAAGGCGAGAGTCAATCCCGCCAACAGATAGGTTGAAATCATTCTGCAAAGTAATAACAGGTATCACGATAAATGTGTAGATACCTATG
>NZ_FRDB01000195.1 GCF_900143145.1 Candidatus Sodalis sp. SoCistrobi | reverse complement strand
TGCTCATGCTGAGTTTCCAGCACTAGATTAACTGCCCGTTCACGGACTTCCGGAGAGTAACGTTTGGTCGTTGTCATAGAGACCTCCACTTTTAAAGTATAGACTCTAATTTATCCGGGGTGATTCAGAGCGCATCATGATCCTTCGCCGTTACGCTCGGCAAGCGTCGCGTTTTGGCCGGTATCCGCCGGTACGTGGGCGAAAACCAGCGCCGGCAGCGCGATGACCACCGCCATGCACAGGTAAGTAGCGATAAAGACTTCATGCATATTGGTGCTGCCTTCCAGGGTATGGGCCGGTACAAACAGGCCGAGCAGGATGCCGGCAATGGTGACCCCGAGGCTCATCGACAGTTGCATGACCATCGATAACAGACTGTTGCCGCCGCTGGCCAGCGTGTCCGGCAGATCTTTTAAGGTCAGCGTGTTCATCGAGGTAAAACGCATCGCGTTGACTACGCCCTGCAACAGCAGCACCACCGGAATCGCGTATAGCCAGCCCGCCAGCGCCACCAGCGGAAAAATCAGGTTGATCACCGCAAGCCCCAGCGTAGCGCCGGTGAGCACATGCCGATAACCGAAACGGTTAACAATCTGCACTATCAGCCGTTTAGTCCCCATGCTGCCGATGACCATTGGTATCATCATCAGCCCGGCGTGAAACGGGCTGAAGCCGAGCCCCAATTGCAAAAATAGCGGTGTCATAAACGGCAGCATACCGCTGCCGATGCGGCCCAGCAAACTGCCGGTCAGGCCAAGGGAAAAAGTGGGCGTATCGAACAGGCGCAGGGTAAAGAGCGCATTATCGTTGCCGCGCGCATGCAGGTAATAGCACAGCAGCGCCAGCACCCCGACCACCACCAGCGCCGTCACATTACCTAATGCGAGATCCAGGCTCTTATGCCCGTCAAGGGCCAGCGTCAGTGTCGCCATCCCCAGCGCCAGCAGCAGGAAGCCGCCAAAATCGAAACGCCGGGTTTGCATAGTGTAATTCGGCATCAGCCACCAGGTCACCATGGCGCCGATGATCCCCACCGGCAAATTGATAAGGAAAATCCAGTGCCAGCTGGCATACTCCACCAAAAATCCCCCCAGCGCCGGTCCCACCAGCGGGCCAATCTGGCCGGGCAGGGTGACAAAGGCCATCGCCGCCATATATTGCGCCCGCGGCACGATCTTCATCACCGTCAGTCGCCCGACCGGCACCATCATCGCGCCGCCGACCCCTTGCATGACGCGGGACATCACCAGCTCTTGCAGGCTCGTGGCACGCGCGCACAGTAGCGAGCCCAGGGTGAATAGTACAATGGCGCTGAAAAACACTTTCTTCACGCCGAAACGATCCGCCAGCCAGCCGCTGGCGGGCAACATTACTGCCACCGTCAGGACATAGCTGACGATAACGGAATGCATGCGCAGCGGGCTTTCGTTGAGGCTGTGCGCCATGGAGGGCAGGGCGGTATTGACGATAGTCGTGTCCAGCGTTTGCATGAAGAAGCCGAAGGCCACGGTCCAGAGCTGCCAGCGCACCGTGACGGATTGAACGGGCGAGGTGTGTTCTGTGCGGGGACGAAACAAAAGCCTGAACATAAAACGCGATTACCCCTCTTAGGACATGGGCGACGGAACGCCGGCGGTGCAGCTGCGTACAGAGTGTATCAAAAAAAATAGCCTTTGGCGGCAGGGGTGCCGCCCAGCGCGCTCGCGTTGGTGTTGCAGGTCCTGTTGCGCCGGCATCAGACTACGCCCTCAGCCGGTGGTCTGATGCCTGGTTGCAGACCTGGCCGTTTGCGCGGAAGAGCGTAATTGCGCTGTAAAATGATGTTAAGTGTAGCCAATGACGACAGGGGAAAAATGGAGGAAATAAGGAGGTCTTTCTTGGCGCGTCAAGCTCAGCGCTTTTCCACTGCGCGCTTGGCGTGGCCGGCTAACCCGTGGGGTCCCCACGCACTGGCCCGGTAGAGGACAGCCTTTACCGCTCGGCACGGCGCTGCTGCGCGGGGGGCATGTGGAGCGGTAATCGGCTGCTTTGACTTACCGCCGATGCGCTTACCGACTAGAAACAGGTTGTTTCCCGCCTGCCGCCGATACCGTGATGGGCTGGTAATAGGTTGTTTCACGATCTCCGCCGAAGCCGTGATTAGCTATTATAGGGTAACACCCCGGCGGGAGCGCATAGGGCCTCAATCGTCATCCGGGGGCGGTACCCGCTGACGCTAGGCCTGGCCGACGCCCTGCGCCGGGCGAAAGCGGTCTTGCCGGGCGACCCGTTCGCGCCCGGTGGGTGTCAACGCTCAATAAGGAGATTGAGATGGAACAAAGAACACTTGGCCGTTCGGGTCTACGGGTGCCTAAGCTGACTTTCGGCGGTAATGTCTTTGGCTGGACCGTTGATCGGCCTACGTCATTCAGTATGCTGGATGCGCTGTTGGATCATGGACTGAATTTTATCGATACGGCCGATGAATACTCCCGCTGGGCTGCGGGCAACCGGGGCGGCGAGTCGGAAACGCTGATTGGCGATTGGTTAAAACACAGCGGCAACCGCGATCGGGTCATCCTTGCGACCAAGGTCGGCATGCCGATGGGCGAGGGTAAAAAGGGGTTATCGGCGGCCTACATTCGACAGGCGGTCACCGATTCCCTTAGACGGTTGCAAACCGATTATATCGATCTTTACCAAGCGCACACTGATGACGCTTCCGTGTGCCTTGAGGAAACGCTAAACGCTTTCGATGCCCTGATAAGAGAGGGGAAGGTACGGGTGATTGGCGCCTCCAACTACAGCGGTGTGCGTCTGGCCGAGGCATTGCGGATAAGCGAGCAAAACGGTCTTGCCCGCTATGAATCTCTGCAGCCGGAATTTAACCTCTACGATCGGCGCAAGTTTGAGCAGGATCTACAACCGGTGGTGAGCGCCCATGGCATTGGGGTCATCAACTATTATGCGCTCGCCAGCGGCTTCTTAAGCGGAAAATATCGCGCGCCGGAGGACGCCGGCAAAAGCGCGCGGGGTGCCACGGTCATCGAGCGCTATCTCACCGCGCGCGGGCTGCAGGTTCTGCAGGCGCTGGACGCTATCAGCGAAGCCTATCGGGTGACGCCGGCCCAAATAGCGTTGGCCTGGCAGATGAGACATCCCGCCATTACCGCGCCGATCGCCAGCGCCACATCGCTGACGCAACTGGCGGAGCTGGCGCAGGCCACCCGCATAACGCTCAGCGACGAGGATTATCAACTCCTTGATGAGGCCAGCGCGGACTAGAACGGTTGTACCGCCAGGTCGGCAGAGGGTTCGCGGCCGTGTTTGAGCAAATGATCAAACGCTTTTTCCGCTCTGACAAGCGCTTGCAGGAATTCCGCCGGCGATAACCGCTCCGCACGGCCGGTCATATACGCCAGCGCCAATTCCTTTGCCTGATAACGGGGAAAATTATACATCACGCGCACCTGTCGACATTAAAGTAGAAACGGACCGGGCGCTCACATACTCCGCAGGCGGGCCACGGCAGGGTAATCACCCGTATAGGAAAACGGCTCTATCATAGCGCAGCGGCGGCGGCGTGGGATGGCTTATACGAATAGATTCAATCGTTAAAGCTGATGACGCCGCTGTTACAGGCACCTTAATCGCCCATTCAATATTCCCTTTTTTCACCGTTATGGTGCGTTGATTTCCAATGCGCGCGATTAACGTACGGCGGTTGCCACTTTTTGGTGCGTCGGCGTTGGTGCCGGCCGCGTCTGAGGTTCTTGTGCGCTGGCACAGAATTTGCATCCCGCCTTGCCATTAACGTATTTCCAGGATGTTGAACCGCATGCACACCCCGTCACCCGTCGCGTCGTCGCTTTCCGCCAGCCAGTCTGAGCCGGGATCCGCCGGCTGGGTGGGGGAGCTGTCGCTGGATTTCACCCAGCGCGACGGACGCACGCTGCTCAGCGGCCGCAGGCATCGCGGGCCGTTTACCCGTGCAGCGGCCTTTCTACCCCGAGGACGATTTGCCCCATGTCTATCTTCTGCATCCACCGGGTGGCGTGGTGGGGGGCGATAGGCTGCATTTAAATGTTACCCTGGGCGCCGGCAGCCGGGCGCTGCTCACCATGCCCGGCGCCACGAAATTCTACCGTAGCGCCGGGGCGCAGGCGGTGCTCACCCAGCATTTTACCCTTGGCGCCGACAGCGCGCTGGAGTGGTTGCCGCAGGGCAATATTTTCTTCCCCGGCGCCCGGGTAAAGATGCAAACCGAATTTTCCCTGGCCCCGGGGGCGCGGCTTATCGGCTTTGAAACCTTATGCTTTGGCCGGCCGGTGATGGCTGAGCGCTTTAGCGAGGGTGAGCTCGATGCGCGGTTGCACATTGGCTTGCCTGCCTCTGCAGGGCTTATAGAGCGGCTGCGCGTGACGGGGCCTGCCCTGGACAAGCTTGGCGGTTACCCGTTGAGCGCGACATTGTTAGCCGCCCCGGCGGATGAGGCCATGCTGGCGCTGACGCGGACGCACATTGCGGCGGCGGGGGTGATAGCGGCCGGGGCCACGCTACTGGATGAGTTGCTGGTGGTTCGCGCGCTTGAGGATGACAATCAGCGGTTACAGGGAATGCTGCACCGGATGTGGTCTGCATTACGCCCCGGCATTATGGGACGCAACGCCGTGGCGCCGCGTATCTGGTCGACGTGAGGAATTTGGCATGCAATTGACACCCCGAGAAAAAGACAAGCTGTTGTTGTTTACCGCCGCGTTATTGGCGGAGCGCCGGCGCGCGCGCGGTCTGAAGCTGAATTATCCCGAGGCGGTGGCGCTCATCAGCGCGGCGATACTTGAAGGCGCGCGCGATGGCCGCACCGTCGCCGAGCTGATGAGCCTGGGACGGGAGGTATTGACCCGCGAGGAGGTGATGGAAGGTGTCGCCGAGATGATCCCGGATGTGCAGGTAGAGGCAACGTTTCCTGACGGCACCAAACTGGTGACGGTACATGACCCGATAATCTGATATGAGAACAGCGCAATGATCCCAGGTGAAATGCGTATCGCCCAGGGCGATATCGAACTGAACGCCGGCCGTCCGCGGGTCACGGTCACCGTCGCCAACCACGGTGACCGCCCGGTCCAGGTCGGCTCCCATTTCCATTTTTACGAGGTCAACCCGGCGCTGAAATTCGACCGCGCCGCGGCCCGGGGTTTCCGGCTGGATATCGCCGCCGGTACCGCGGTGCGTTTTGAGCCAGGCCAGTCGCGGGATGTGCACCTGGTGGCCTACGGCGGCAAACGGGAGGTGTATGGTTTCCGCGCGCAAATCATGGGCAAACTGGAGATACCGTCTTGCTCATCATGATGCAAGAGCTATATTTTCATCGAAGGGTATTCCAGATTTTAAGACACCATAAGCTAATTGGAGTAATTTTCGCATTGCCGCGCAGATGCCTACTTTACCTCCTT
>NZ_FRDB01000317.1 GCF_900143145.1 Candidatus Sodalis sp. SoCistrobi | reverse complement strand
CTGCTCGCTGGCCTATCCATCTTGTTGAATACACTAAAATTATTATCGGAATATAGTCTGGAAGAACTTACTCATTTAGCGAGAGTTGCTCTTAAGCCTCCTCCCTGATGTGTAGATACCTATGCCCTAACGGCGTGGATGACATACTGACGCCCAAATTCATGACCTCGTTTTGGATCCTGGTGTGTTTCGGCGTCATAGGCCTGCCCCATACCGCGGTGCGCTGCATCTCCTATCGCGACAGCAAAGCGGTCCACCGCGGCATGATCCTCGGCACGGTGGTCATCGGGGTGCTGATGCTCGGCATGCACCTCGCCGGGGCTTTGGGACGCGCGGTATTGCCCGGACTGAACGTGCCCGATCTGGTGGTGCCCACCTTGATGGTGCAGCTGCTGCCGCCGCTGCTGGCGGGCATTTTTCTGGCGGCGCCGCTGGCGGCAATTATGTCGACGATTAACGCGCAATTATTGCAATCTTCCGCCACCATTATCAAAGACCTCTATTTGAGCCTGCAACCCCGGCAGGCGAGCAACGAACGCCGCCTGAAGCGCATCTCGAGTTTGGTCACCTTGATATTGGGCCTGCTGCTGTTGCTGGCCGCCTGGCGTCCGCCGGAAATGATTATCTGGCTAAACTTGCTGGCGTTCGGCGGCATGGAGGCGGTATTCCTTTGGCCGCTGGTGCTGGGGCTTTATTGGGAACGTGCCAACGCCGCCGGCGCCCTGAGCAGCATGATAATCGGCGGGGCAAGCTATGCCGCGTTGGCCGGTTTCCATCTGCAGCCGGGCGGCTTTCATCCGATCGTACTGGCGCTGGCGCTGAGCCTGCTGGCGTTTCTGGCGGGCAACCGCTTCGGGCGCCCCGCCGCCGCCGTTTAACCGTAATAACGAGAACCGCTATGCCTTGGATACAACTCAAAATCACCACCACCGGCCAACAGGCGGATACCCTAAGCGACGCGCTGACGGAAAGCGGTGCGGTGTCGGTGACTTTTCAAGATACTCACGATGTCCCCGTATATGAGCCTCTACCGGGCGAGACGCGCCTGTGGGGCGATACCGATGTCATCGGCCTGTATGACGCCGCAACCGATATGGCGACGGTTGTGGACGTGCTAAAGGCCCATCCGCTGCTGGGCGCCGATTTCAGTTACAAAATCGAGCAGCTGGAGGATAAAGACTGGGAGCGGGAATGGATGGACAATTTTCATCCCATGCGCTTCGGTGAACGGCTGTGGATTTGCCCCAGCTGGCGCCCGGTGCCGGACGCTCGATCCGGGCCTGGCTTTCGGTACCGGCACGCACCCGACCACCGCGCTGTGCCTGCAATGGCTTGACGGTCTCGATCTGCGCGGTAAGACGGTTATCGATTTCGGCTGTGGTTCCGGCATTCTGGCCATCGCCGCCTTGAAGTTGGGCGCTGCGCACGCTGTCGGTATCGATATCGACCCGCAGGCGATTCTGGCCAGCCGCGACAACGCCCAGCGTAACGGTGTAGCGGAGCGTTTGGCGCTGTATCTGCCGCAACAGCAGCCGCAAGACCTGCACGCCGACGTGGTAGTGGCGAACATCCTCGCCGGGCCGCTACGCGAGCTGGCGCCGCTTATCATTGATTTGCCGCGGCCGGGCGGCTATCTGGGTCTGTCGGGCATTCTGGCCAGCCAGGCCGAAAGCGTGGCGCAGGCCTATGCCACAGCCTTCGCCCTCGATCCGGTGGCCGAAAAAGACGAGTGGTGCCGGATTACCGGCACGCGACGCTAAAGAAGAACCGAACCGCGGCGCGAGAGTCATGCACTACGCTGAAGACGAACCGAACTGCGGCGCGGGTGTCATGCACCACGCTGAGGACGAACCGAACTGCGGCGCGGGTGTCATGCACCACGCTGAAGACGGATCGCACCGCGGCACGGATAGTGCGCGCGGCGACGGCACCCGCCTGATCCTCCGGCCCACCCTTACCGCATAGGTATCTACACATCAGGGAGGAGGCTTAAGAGCAACTCTCGCTAAATGAGTAAGTTCTTCCAGACTATATTCCGATAATAATTTTAGTGTATTCAACAAGATGGATAAGCCAGCGAGCAGAGCAGGAGCGCTCTCTCTGCGGCCTCGCTTTTGCTGTCGTCCTGACAAGCGACATATCAGCTGGCGGGCTGCCGCATTTTCTTCTCCTTCAGCGCGTTGCAGCCGCCATACCAGAACAGCAGCCATACTGGCTATTAACAACCTGCGTAGTACGGCTGGCGCGCTGCGCTGAAGCCATGTTTCTACGTCATGTCCGGCACCTTTCAGCAACTTAAAAAATGATTCAATATTCCAGCGCCAGTAATACCAACGAGCTACTTCCTCGCAGGTGAT
>NZ_FRDB01000171.1 GCF_900143145.1 Candidatus Sodalis sp. SoCistrobi | reverse complement strand
AATATGTCACCAGGGTTTAATCTGACGTACAAGCTGTAAGCTTAAGGCAGAGTACAAACTCACCGGTAACATCCCAATGATCAGTTGGGGATCATTAACCTTTGAAAGTCAATGATCAAGATATAAGGCAGAGTGACATCATGGCAGAGACGTTTGAGGTAGTGGTCATCGGCGCCGGCGCGGCGGGCATGTTTTGCGCCGCCCAGGCGGGCCAATTGGGCCGCCGGGTGCTGCTGCTGCTGGATAACGGCAAAAAACCCGGCCGCAAGATTTTGATGTCAGGCGGTGGACGCTGCAATTTTACCAACCTCTACATCGAACCGGCCGCCTATCTGTCGCAAAATCCCCATTTCTGCAAATCGGCGCTGGCCCGCTATAGCCAATAGGATTTTATTGATCTGGTGCAGCGCCACGGTATCGCCTGGCATGAGAAAACCCTCGGCCAGCTGTTTTGCGATGATTCCGCACAGCAGATTGTCGATCTGTTGTTGGCGGAGTGCCGGCAGGGGCAGGTCACGCTACGTCAGCGCAGCGAAGTGCTGTCGGTCGCCAGACAAGACGGTGGTTTTTTGCTGACGCTGCCGCAGGGGGAGATATTTACCCCTGCGCTGGTGGTCGCCACAGGCGGGCTGTCGATGCCCGGTCTGGGGGCGACGCCGTTTGGTTACCGTCTTGCCCAGCAGTTCGGTCTGGCGGTCATCCCCACGCGGGCGGCGCTGGTGCCCGTTACGCTGCATAAACCGCTGCTGGATCCGCTGGCGGCACTGGCGGGCGTCGCGGTGCCGGCTGTCGTCAGCGCCGAAGATGGCACCCGTTTTCGCGAAAACATCCTCTTTACCCACCGCGGACTGTCCGGCCCGGCGATATTACAGATTTCCAGCTTCTGGCAGACGGGCGAGTTCTTGACCCTCGATTTACTGCCGGAGGTGGCATTGTCGTCTTTCCTCAGCGAGGAAACCGCCGCCCATCCCAATCAAAGCCTGAAAAATACCCTGGCGAAGCTGTTGCCGCGCCGGCTAGTGCATTGTTGGCACCAGTTGCACGACATTCCCGATATCAGCCTGAAACAGTTGACCCCGCGCCTGACGGCGCAATGGGTATTACCGCTGCAACAGTGGCGGGTGCAACACAACGGTACTGAAGGCTACCGCACCGCCGAAGTAACCCAAGGCGGCGTCGATACCCGCTGTCTGTCCTCCAAAACGCTGGCGTGCAACGACGTCCCGGGGCTGTATTTCATCGGCGAAGTGGTCGATGTTATCGGCTGGCTCGGCGGCTATAACTTTCAATGGGCCTGGAGCTCCGCCTGGGCCTGCGCGCAGGCGTTGGCCGTGGCGCCCCATTGACGCCGTCTGGCCGATAAAGCGTTGTCCCGCCCCGCCGCTTAACCCTCGTCATTTACTGGGCAAGCGCTAGCTGCCGGCGAAGGGCTAGGGCGAGCGCGCAGTCAGGGGCGCACGGGCAACGCCACGGAGTGTTGCCGCGCGATTTACGGCCGGGCCGGGCGCCACATCGGCTTCGACCCCGATTAAACGCCGACTTTATAGCCGTGAAGCCAGGAAAAATGCCGGCCAAGTTCATTGAGGACCCGATTGCGCTCCAGGCGTGCGGCCCCTGCGGCAAGATGCAGGCAATCGTTGACGCTTCGCGACGAGGTTTGGATCCGTTCCCCTCGCGCTTTACGCTCCTGCTCATAGGCATCGAACTTGGCTGCCACGGAGGAGAGCGCGTCGTTGTTGATAACATGGGCGAGGGCGATAGCATCTTCAAACGATGAAATGGCCCCTTGTCCATGATGCGGCATCATGCCGTGAGCAGCATCACCGATTAACACCGCTCGTCCGCGATGCCATGAGGACAGAGGACTGACCTGGAACATGCCCCAGCGTTCAGCCAGATTCACATGCTCAAGCAATTGCCCGACGGCGGGGTGCCAATGGGCAAATTTTTTGCCGATGGCCGCAGCGTCGGCGGGGACTCGCCAGGCGTCGTGCTCCCACTTCTCCGGGCCATCCATGAATACCACGATGGTCTGATATTCAAAGTCTTTGCCGATGGGAAAATTAAGCACATGCATGCCCTCGCCCATCCAGTCCGTAAAGGAATGCGGCTCGGGAAGACGGTCTAGTAGCGCGGTTTTGGCCAGCCCGCGAAAGGCACTATTGCCCGTAAACACCGGGCGGGCGGTATCACTGACCGTCTGCCGCACCACGGATCGGATACCATCGGCCCCGACGACCAAATCCGCGGTATCCCGGGTGCCGTCAGCCCAATAGAGCGTTGCTTCCTCCCCCGTGTCCTCCAGCCGGGTCAACGGCTTGCCGAGCCGGATATTTTCTCGCCCGACGACGTCAAGCAACGCCGCCTGAAGATCGGTACGGAAAGCGCCATAATAGGGATAGCCGTATTCCTGCCGGTACCAGTTATCGCGCGCCAGCCGCTGTGAGGCCGCCACGCTGCCGTCTTCATTGCGAAAATAGGCCGCTTCCGTCTCGCAAGACCGTTGCGCCATTGCCGACGCGATACCCATTTCTGCAAACAGGCGCGTTCCATTCGCCCAAAGCGAGATCCCGGCGCCGAGCTCGGTCAATTCATTGGCCTGTTCATAGACGATAACATCATGCCTGCTGTTTCTCATGGCGGCGGCGAAAGCCAACCCGCCCATACCCGCTCCGATTACCGCGATTCGTGCCATCGGGTTGTTCTCCAGTCATTTTCGACAAAATGGGGATGCAATGTCCTGTCGGCGACAGTAAGCCTCGTTGCGCCACAACAAAGGATCATCGGCTGGCGTTAGCTGAAAAACCTGGCCAAGGCGCTCTGATCGGAGCGCCTTCGTGTTAAGCCTTTCTTCTTGGGCGCCGTTTGCACCCGATGATGAGCCTTAACGACGTTCAAGCTCAGCTCTGACCCGGATAGGTTAAATAGCTCATGCCCGTAATCCACTCTGGAACGGATTCATACGCCACATAATCTGGGCGGGCGCCTTTCATGGCGCCCATCAGCGCAACCCAGTTAAGCGCCTCATGGCCACCGTGGCCGCCACGCTCTTCCACTTCCTCGTAGGTCAGCGCGCGCATATAGGCCACATCGCCTGCCTCAAAGCGCTCAAGCATTTCGCGATCCCACTCTTCATTGACCAGCGGATGGCTATGGCCCAAGGGCCATTCCATTCTGCTCATCATATCGATTTCGTATTGGGCAAAGTCGGTATAAAGCGTGGGGTCGTCAACCAGAGCGCTTTTGCCGACGGTCTGATAGACTTTCATGCGCTGCAGCAGCTCATCCTCTTCCGGCGCCCCCTCGACCCAGACCGGCGGCCAGTGAGAGAGCCCCCCGGTCGCGAGGAAGTGCACGCGATAATCGTCCGGCAAGGCGTCGATGATTTCACGCACCTTCAACCCCAAATCATAAGCACGGGAATACGGCATTAGAGGCGGGGAAAAGACGTTGATATAAACCGGTACTACCGGAATATTAAATTCGGGATTGATGAAAAACAGCGGCATCATCAGGTTATTGCCATATTCAATCGCGCCCATTCGCGTAGCATCAAAACCGCCGTGAATCAATTTTTCCAGCAGGGTTTGCGCAATGCCTGCGTGACTGGCAATACTGTGCTGAGTATCAAATTTCAGCGCTTCCATCATATATTCTGCCGGGCCGATATTGGCATCGCTTACCGGAACCCCCAGCGTAGGCATAAGATTACGAAAATTATTTTCAAAATGATCATCCAAAAAAGCAATAATCAGATTCGGTTTGGTTTCATCGATACATTGCTTCAGTTTGGCGTGGATCGCCGCCAGGCGTTCACGCTGTTCAGCCGAAGGCGCATCCGCCCAGCCTAACGCGCCGGGAACATGGGACATACTGATTGCACTGACAATCTTGGCCATATCAATACCTCATGAATTACACTGTCTTGATGAGTGAAATAAATAACACCCCTGTGGATCACCCAGCGCTTTTTACTGTGACGCAGGCGATAAGGGCATTGCTGAAATAACCCTGTTAAACACATGTGTGCTAACCGTCATTGAAGCGGGTGGTGTTTGCTTTAAAGCCTGTGCTCTTATCAGATAATCGTCGTGATTAATGTGCCTATTTCCGACATAGCGACGACCACTTCATCACCCTTACGTAAATATTTAGGGGGTGAAAAACCTAATCCGACGCCGGCGGGCGTACCGGTGGCAATAATATCGCCCGGCAGTAAAGTGATATTCTGACCAATGGTTTTTATCAATGTGGGAATATCAAATATCAAATCGGTGATTGCCGCTGCCTGTCTTAATTCGCCGTTAACGGTGCAGGTGATTGTCTGCGCTCCGGGCGCGCCGAATTCATCCGCCGTCACCAAAACAGGACCCATAGGACAAAACCCATCAATGCCTTTGCCCAGCAGCCATTGGCTATGCTGTTTCTGGAGATGGCGCGAGGTGGGGTCGTTTACCAGGTATAGCCAAAGACATAGGCGAGAGGATCATCGCCCGGCGCAACGCGGCCTTTTTTGCCCAGAACAACCGCCAGCTCGGCCTCGTAATCGAGAGTGTCGTAGGGATCGAGGCTGCTGTCTACCGTATCACCCGGGCCACTTACGGACGTACAGGGCTTACTGAAAATGATCGGGTGAGTGGGAATGTTGCCTGCGGCGGCGCTGGAGTCATAACCACTGTTGCCAAACTCATGGGCATGGGCATAATAATTTTTACCCACGCAAAAAATATTCCGCCGCGGAGAGGGAATGGGCGCCAGCAAACGAACGTCTTTAAGCGCATAGGTATCTACACATCAGGGAGGAGGCTTAAGAGCAACTCTCGCTAAATGAGTAAGTTCTTCCAGACTATATTCCGATAATAATTTTAGTGTATTCAACAAGATGGATAGGCCAGCGAGCAGAGCAGGAGCGCTCTCTCTGCGGCCTCGCTTTTGCTGTCGTCCTGACAAGCGACATATCAGCTGGCGGGCTGCCGCATTTTCTTCTCCTTCAGCGCGTTGCAGCCGCCATACCAGAACAGCAGCCATACTGGCTATTAACAACCTGCGTAGTACGGCTGGCGCGCTGCGCTGAAGCCATGTTTCTACGTCATGTCCGGCACCTTTCAGCAACTTAAAAAATGATTCAATATTCCAGCGCCAGTAATACCAACGAGCTACTTCCTCGCAGGTGATCTCGCTGCAAACGTTTGTAAGCAGCGTCCAGCGTCCCACCACATTACCGAGATCATCCGTAAGCCGAACAACAACCAATCTGACCGTCAGAGGCTCTCCAGGTTGGATTTTTATGCGGCGGCCGGTTTCTTTATCTTTACGCTTCTGCTGCGCAGCTCGGGTTATGACTATCGAGGTTTCACTGATTTCCATATCAGCTTTTTTCCCTTTCCAGTCTACCTGTCCGCATCCGTTGTATGGCAGAAGAGCAGCAATCTCACCAATTTTCAATGAATTACCTTGCCACTCTGCACCATGTCCTTCTTTTCCTCGGATAAGCCAGCATATTCCTTGAGTACTCAACGTCCGCATATGTCCAATAGAGTCACCCTCTCTATCAATTATATGAATCAGCTTTTTACCTATATTAAGCGATTCCACACGGGCAATATCGGTCGTCAAGGCGTCCATATGTGTCTGCCGTTCGGACAGTCCTTCCGCCAACGTTGAATGACAACCGGTTGCATCGGTAAGTGTCTGAGATAGAGGCGCTATTGGCAAACCCGTGCCAGCATCAACCAGCAAGCTGCTTTGAAGTTCATATCCAACATCGCCACCGTGCGTCATTTTTAAGCGTCCGTATTTGGCATGATGGTAAAGAAATTGTAAACGTGACCAATCATGAACAACGAGAGCGTATGGATGCGGGCTAAGCGAAATTTGCTCAAGTGCTAGCGAAATAATTGGCTCATTGAGTTGACTGAAGCTAATTCGCTTATTATTCAGAAAACGCCAGACAGCTTGGGTAGTTGCGAAAGTTGATTTTTGAGCACTTGCGAGGTCTTTAACCGCAGAAGCAAGAAGAGCCGCGGGCGTCATATGCTGTTTAACCAGCGTCTGATATCGGCGGGTAAGGCGAGAGTCAATCCCGCCAACAGATAGGTTGAAATCATTCTGCAAAGTAATAACAGGTATCACGATAAATGTGTAGATACCTATG
>NZ_FRDB01000066.1 GCF_900143145.1 Candidatus Sodalis sp. SoCistrobi | reverse complement strand
TCAACGATCTGCTCTTTAACTCCCGGCTTTCGCGCTTCATAGCGGTAGGTAAGCTGGAATACACGGTGACAGCACTGACACCGGAAGCGTTCGCGCTTAGTTGGACTAAGGCCATGTCGATAAATTTCATCTGAATGGCAGCGAGGACAATGAACAGAAACTGTAACCACGTGGAAACCTCAAATAGAGGCAGAATATCACAAAAGTCAACTATTTGAAGGCATTACCCGCAGAAGTAAAGAGCGGGCACTATTTTAGCGCTGATGGCTTATCATAATAAAGATATTCTTTTAATATAGTATTAAATTAATATTGAATATATTGATATAAGAATTAAATTTTTAATTCTGGATTGATTGCAAAAATTTTGTGACGTGGAATAAATTTATGGTTTAATTTCTCTGTCTTGGAAGGGATTGTTAAAGGTGAGGAATTATAATATGTCTAATATTGATGTCATGCCTATTATACGCGCAGCGGCGTATATTCACGCCATACGGTTTTCACCGGAAAATAGTGTCAGCGCCCATGCAGATAGACGGAGGATCGTGAAATGAAATGGCTGGATCATGAAGCAATTGAGCACATCAGTTACGGCGCCGCTATTCTTGCCAGCGGCGGTGGCGGCGATCCTTATATTGGCAAAATCATGGCACAACGGGCCATTGCCCAACACGGCCCCATCCAATTAGTCACCTTAGACGAGCTTCAGCCGGAGGCATTGCTGCTGGCGACGGGCATGATAGGATCGCCGACGATCATGATGGAAAAGGTTCCCAATGGACAGGAATCGCTACTGGCCTGCCGGCATATCGCTGAGCATATGGGCCGCCCTTTATCTGCTATCTATCCCATCGAAACCGGCGGCATCAACTCACTGTTGCCGCTGGCCTCGGCATGCATTCTCGGGCTGCCGGTAGCGGATGTCGACGCCATGGGCCGGGCTTTTCCCGAATTCCATATGACGACGTTCTATCTGGATGGCATCAATGCTTCGCCGTTTGCCGTCGTGGATGAGCATGCAAATGCCGCATTGGTAGAAGCACAAGACAGTTTGAAGGCGGAGAAACTGGCCCGCGCCGTCGCGGTGAAAATGGGCGGTGCCGCAGCCTTCGCCGGTTATCCGATAACGGTCGACCAGGCGCGTGTTTCGGGGATCGCGGGTACGCTGGGGCTGATGTGGCGCATCGGCGTCGAAATTCAGCAGGCGCGCGCTGACCGCCGTAACGTTATCGATACCCTGACAGCGCTATTGCAAGGCATTGTGCTGTTTCGCGGTAAAGCCAACCGGGTTAATCAGCGTAGTGAAGGCGGTTTCAACTACGGCACCGCCTGTTTTATTGGCGTGGACGACGATAGAGGCGGGCGCTTTGATGTGCTCTTTCAAAATGAATACCTGCTGGCGCGGCGAGATGACCGGGCGCTGTGTATGACGCCGGATCTTATCATTCTCCTTGATGAGGAAACGGGCTTGCCGATTCTGGGCGAGAGGCTTTGTTACGGGATGCGCGTGGTGGCGCTGGGGGTTCCCGCCCACGAGAAATGGCGCACGCCGCGGGGAATTGAAGTGTGCGGACCGCGGTATTTTCATTATCCAGATGACTATACGCCGGTCGAGACGTTGGCGGCCCGGTACAAGGAGGAAAGCGTATGAGTTTATCTTTGGGAATTGATGTCGGCGGCACCCACACGGATGCGGTGCTGCTTGATGCGCAGCAAAAGATTATCGCTCATACTAAACAACACACCAGCGCAGACGTCATGCAAGGGATCGATCAGGCGGTAACGGCCCTGTTGGCGCTGGTCGAGGTGGATCGCGGCGCTATACGCCGGGCAATGCTGGGCACCACCCATTGCACTAACGCGATTGTCGAACGTAAAGGTTTGCAGCCGGTGGCGCATTTCCGTCTCGGTGCCCCGGCCTCGCTGGCGGTGCCACCATTAACCGACATGCCGGCCGATTTCCGCGCACGGTTGCCGGCACGGCTTTTTACCCTTGCCGGCGGCTATCATTACGACGGCCAGATCATCTCGGCGCTGGATGAACAGGCCGTTCGCCAGCAACTGCAGGCGGTAAAAGGGCAGGTATGCGCAGTCTCGGTATGCGGTATTTTCTCACCCGTCGTTGCCGAGCAAGAGCAGCGCGTCGCGGCTCTGGCGCGGGAGATCCTGGGGGCGAAAACGCCGGTGTCTTTGTCGTCTGAGATCGGTTCCATCGGTCTTCTGGAACGGGAAAACGCCACGGTGCTTAACGCGGCGCTATGTGGCGTTGCGCATACCCTTACCGATGGTTTCCGCCAGACGCTGGCGCGGCGGGGCATTATCGCCGAGCTGTTTTTCGGTCAAAATGACGGTACGCTGATGCCGCTGCATCAGGCGCAAATGTTCCCGATCCTGACTATCGCCTCCGGGCCCACCAATAGCCTGAGGGGCGCGGCCAAACTCTCCAATTTGCCAAATGCGCTGGTAGTGGATGTGGGCGGCACAACCACCGACGTCGGCGCGTTATGCGGCGGATTTCCCCGTCAGTCCGCCATGGCGGCCGAGATAGGCGGAGTGCGTACTAACTTCCGCATGCCGGATATTGCCTCAATCGGCCTTGGCGGCGGATCGGTGGTAACCCTGGACGCCGACGGTGCTATCAGCGTCGGGCCCGAGAGCGTGGGTTATGCCTTACCGCAGCGGGCGCTGGTCTTTGGCGGTGACACCCTGACGGTGACCGATATTGCGGTGGCCCGTGGCTGGGCGGACATTGGCGATGCCACTTTGGTAGCGCACCTGTGTCCGGCAATGGTAACCCGGGTGGCGGAGCATTATGTGGCAATGGTTGAAAAATGCCTCGCGCGGATGAATACCAGCCAGAGCGACATGCCGGTCATTTTGGTGGGAGGCGGTGCGGCGTTACTCACCATGCGTCTTAAAGGCGCGTCTGAGGTGATACGCCCTCCTTACGCCGGCGTCGCCAACGCCACCGGTGTGGCCATTGCTCAGGTTAGCGGCAGTGTCGATACCATCGTGCTGCCCGGCGATGACTCCCTGGAGTCCTGCCTTCAGCGGGCGGAACATCAGGCACGGGAGGCGGCTATCGCCGCTGGCGCGCTGCCGGAAACCGTGGCCATCATCGAACTGGATTCGCTGCCGCTGGGGTATATGCCCGCAAATGCGATAAGGATCCGAGCCCGGGCAGTGGGGACGCTCGCTCCCGAACGCTAGACGGTGCCCGCGCTCGGAACAATCCGTGGCGTGTTTTGCTAACAGGGGACGCTCGCTCCCGAGCGCTAGACGGTGCCTGCAGCTCGGGACAATCCGTGGCGCATTTTGCTAAACAGTGGTAAAAACCGCTAACTCGCAATCATCGCCGGCTTCCTCGACTCAATAAAATCAGCCGGTTAGCGCAATGCCAACTTGGCATGCTTCTTGTATTAACACTTGAGAGCCATTCGTTATCGTCCATGCGGGCGTTACCCCGCCAATAAGGAGTCCTTCATGCTGGAAATTTTTTTCGTCATCGGTTTTTTTCTGATGCTGGTGCTGACCGGTATTTCGGTGCTGGGCGTGCTGATGGCGCTGGTGGCGGGGTCGTTGGTGATGCTGTTTGCCGGGCTTTTCGTCACGGCGGTCAAATTGCTGCCGTGGCTGTTATTGGCGTTGGCGGCGGCTTGGGCCTGGCGCGCGTTGAAAAAGCCGGCGCCGCCGCGCTCGCGGTTTGATTCCCGGATGCGCTAACGCACCAGGAGAAAATGGGGGATGGATCACAGCTTGGAGTTTTCCTGCCCCGGACGATATTTTTTTGTTATAGCGGCTGCTAGGATAAACGCGCTTAGACTCATTGATTTCATCATTACCGGATAACAATAGCGGTGGTTAGCTGCATGATCTGGTAATTTCTCCTCTGCCCCTACATTTTTACAGTGTGTGTTATGCGTTCGCGGTTTATGACGGGCTTCCTTCGGGAGCCCGTTGTTTATTATGCAGAATACGATGTCGGCGCTAAAAGACAGTCGGCGGCTCCAGCGGCACTTTTCCTTCAAGGGATCAGCAATAGCGACCCGTTGGTTTGTCGGTGCTCCAGCGCCTGATGTGCCCGCTGCACCTCAGATAGGGTGAATTTTTGCTCTGCGGGCACGTCGACTTTGATAACCCCGCTGGCGATCATGCTAAACAGTTCATCGGCGGCGTGTTTCAGGCTGGCGCCATCGGTGATATAGCCATTAATCGACGGGCGCGTGACGAACAGCGAGCCCTTTTGGTTCAAGATCCCCAAGTTCACCCCGGTGACCGGCCCTGAAGAGTTGCCGAAGCTGACCATTAATCCGCGGCGGCGCAGGCAATCGAGAGAGGCTTCCCACGTATGTTTGCCGACCGAATCGTACACCACGTTTACCTTGTTACCGTCGGTGAGGGCCGCTACGCGCTCGGGCACATTTTCCTCGCGGTAATTAATAGTTTCCCAGGCGCCCGCCTGTTTCGCTAACGCCGCCTTTTCGGCACTGCCAACGGTACCGATCATTTTGGCGCCCAGCGCCTTCGACCACTGGCAGGCGATGCGCCCGACGCCGCCGGCGGCCGCATGGAACAGGAAAATCTCATTCGGCTTGATTTCATAGGTTTGGCGCAGCAAATAAAACACCGTCAGGCCTTTCAAAAAGGCGGCGGCCGCTTGTTCAAAGGAAATAGCATTAGGTAATTGCGCCAGTTTATCCGCCGGCACATTGTGCACGGTGGCGTAGGCGCCCAGTGGGGATTGGGCGTAAACCACCCGGTCGCCGGGCTGAAGGTGTTCTACGCCGGGGCCGACTTTGCCCACCACGCCTGCCGCCTCCGTGCCAAGACCGGAGGGCAGCGATGGCGGAGGGTAAAGGCCGGAACGGACATAGGTATCGATGTAATTGATGCCGATGGCTTTATTCTCTACCTGCACCTCGCCCGGCCCCGGATCCGGCGGCGTGAAATCCACATACTCCATGACTTCCGGTCCGCCGTGGGCGGCAAACTGTATACGTTTAGCCATCACTCTTCCTCCTGTTGAGATATCTTTAATAACCATAAGCCCTGCGGCGTGGTTTGCAAAGCGCATAGGATCTCGACACGAGAGAGGATACAATGCGCCTTTATTCGAGGACTACCAGATAGGTAAAGTACGCTTTCATGTCAGAAAAAAAACCGTCTAACAAAGCAAATTTTCCCCGCGACCGCCAGGTTGAAGGTCTGAAGATGCCGCCCCATTCGCTGGAAGCGGAGCAGTCGGTGCTGGGCGGTTTGATGCTGGATAACGAACGCTGGGACAATGTCGCCGAACGGGTCACCGGTAACGATTTCTTTAACCGGCCCCACCGCCTTATCTTCGGCGAAATGCAGCGTCTGCTGGAGCTGGGCAAGCCTATCGACCTGATCACCCTTTCGGAATCCCTGGAGCAAAAAGGGGAGCTGGACGCGGTTGGCGGGTTCGCCTATTTAGCGGAGTTATCGAAAAACACCCCCAGCGCCGCCAATATTTCCGCTTATGCCGATATAGTGCGCGAACGGGCCGTGGTGCGGGAAATGATAAGTGTCGCCCATGAGATTGCCGATGCCGGGTATGATCCTCAAGGACGCAGCAGTGAGGATTTGCTGGATCTGGCGGAGTCGCGGGTGTTCCAGATAGCGGAGAATCGCGCCAGTAAGGATGAGGGTCCGAAGAGTATTGACCGAATTCTTGAGGATACGGTAGCGCGCATCGAACAGCTTTACCAGAAGCCGCACGACGGCGTGACCGGTGTTTCCAGCGGTTATCTCGATCTGGATAAAAAGACCGCCGGGCTGCAAAAGTCGGATTTAATCATCGTGGCCGCGCGTCCCTCCATGGGGAAAACCACCTTTGCCATGAACCTGTGTGAAAACGCCGCCATGACCGAGGCCAAACCGGTGTTAATCTTCAGCCTGGAGATGCCCGGCGAGCAGATCATGATGCGTATGCTGGCATCGCTGTCCCGCGTCGATCAAACCCGCATCCGTACCGGTCAGCTGGACGATGAGGACTGGGCGCGCATCTCCAGCACCATGGGGCTTTTGCTGGAAAAACGCAATATGTACATCGATGACTCATCAGGCCTGACGCCGACAGAAGTGCGTTCCCGCGCGCGACGGGTATTCCGTGAACATGATGGCTTGAGCCTGATTATGATCGACTACCTGCAACTGATGCGGGTGCCCTCGCTGTCCGATAACCGCACGCTGGAAATCGCCGAAATCTCTCGCTCGCTGAAAGCGCTGGCGAAAGAGCTGCAGGTGCCGGTAGTGGCGTTATCACAGCTGAACCGCGGCCTGGAACAACGCGCCGACAAGCGCCCCATCAACTCCGACCTGCGCGAGTCCGGCTCTATCGAGCAGGACGCCGATCTGATTATGTTTATCTACCGTGATGAGGTCTATCACGAGAATAGCGACATGAAAGGTATCGCTGAAATTATTCTCGGCAAACAGCGTAACGGCCCCATTGGCACCGTGCGGCTGACCTTCAACGGACAGTGGTCACGATTCGACAATTATGCCGGTCCGCATTATGACGATGAGTGATTTCTCCCGGCGCGATATTTTCCCATCGCGCTCCCATTTTTGACGCTTTTTGTTAACTTATTCGCCCTTCTAATCTCTTTATTTGATATTGTGATGAGTGGGTGCACTGTTGCACCCGTAAATCCAGGAGAGCTGCACCGTGTTCCGAAATGTTGATGCTTATGCGGGAGATCCCATCCTTACGCTGATGGAAACCTATAAACAGGATCCGCGACCTGACAGGGTCAATTTAAGCATCGGCCTTTATTACAACGAACAGGCGATCATTCCCCAACTGCAGGCGGTGGCAGAGGCGCAAGCCATGTTGCTCGCCCGGGCGACCTCGAGCTCATCGTCCTATCTGCCGATGGAAGGCTTGCCAACCTACCGCAGCGCCACCCAGGCGTTGCTGTTCGGTGAGGATCATCCGATGCGCAATGCGTTGCGTATCGCCACAATTCAAACCGTGGGCGGCTCTGGGGCGTTGAAAGTCGGCGCGGACTTTCTCAAATGTTATTTCCCGGATTCGCAGGTCTGGGTCAGCGACCCGACCTGGGAAAACCATGTGGCGATTTTCTCCGGCGCCGGATTCCAGGTGAACCGGTACCCTTATTTCGACAGTGAGAAGCTGGGCGTCAACTTCAGCGCGATGCTGGCCTGTTTCCAGCAATTGCCGCCGCGCAGCATCGTGCTGTTGCATCCGTGTTGCCATAACCCGACCGGCTCGGACCTGACGCGTTCCGAATGGGAGCAGATTATCGCGGTGGTGGCAGAAAGAGAGCTCATCCCTTTTCTGGATATCGCCTACCAGGGTTTCGGCGATGGGCTGGAAGAAGACGCCTTTGCGGTGCGCGAAATGGCACGACTGGGCCTGCCTTTTCTGGTAAGTAATTCTTTTTTCAAAGATTTTCTCTCTCTACAGCGAACGAGTGGGTGATCTGTCGATAGTCTGCGATAGCGCGAGCGAAGCCGAGCGCGTACTGGGTCAGCTGAAAGCGACCGTGCGCCGCAATTACTCCAGTCCGCCGAATTTTGGCGCCCAGGTCGTGACCCAGGTCCTGAACGAGCCAGCGTTGAATGCCCTGTGGCGTGAAGAGGTGGCAGCAATGCGTCTGCGTATCCTGGCCATGCGCCAGAGCCTGGTGACGGCGTTGAAAGTCGCGCTGCCCGACCACCAGTTTGATTATTTGCTGCGTCAGCGCGGCATGTTCAGCTATACCGGGCTCAGTCCGGCGCAGGTGGCGCTACTGCGCGAAACCTTCGGCGTATATCTGATCGACAGCGGCCGGATGTGTCTGGCCGGCCTGAATACCGCCAATGTCGCTAAAGTGGCCGAGGCTTTCGCGGCGGTGCAGTAGCGCGACCGGTTTTCATCAGCCCCCGCGTTGCCACTATACTAAGTGATCAACAAAGGAGCAGGATGATGTGGCACCAACAGACCCTGAAAGCCCGACCGCGCGGCTTTCATTTGGTCACCGATGAAATCGTTTCCCAACTGACGTCGCTAAGCGCAGTCCGCACCGGGCTGCTGCATTTATTGCTGCAGCATACCTCGGCATCTTTGACGCTCAATGAAAATTGCGACCCCACCGTCAGAACCGATATGGAAAATCATTTTTTACGTCAGGTCCCGGAATCGGCGCCCTATCTGCACGATGATGAAGGGGCGGATGATATGCCGGCACATATCAAGTCTTCTCTGCTTGGCAGCTCACTGTTATTGCCCGTCGGACATGGCACGCTGTTATTGGGCACCTGGCAGGGTATTTGGCTGGGCGAGCATCGTCACCGCGGCGGCGGCCGCCATATCGTCGCCACTTTGCAGGGGGAATAATCCATGGACCAATCGACGCTGTTGAGTTACTGCATGACTAAACCGGGCGCCGTGCAGAGCGTTCGTCAAGAGGGGCAGGCCAACCAGGTTAAAGTCGGCGAGGTGATGTTTGCCATGACCCATACCGTGGACGGCAGACCGGCGTTATCGTTGAAAAGCAGCGCCGAGATGGCCGGCGCATTGCGCAGCGCGTTCAATGCGGCGATACCGGGCGAGCGGCTGAATAAGGCCCATTGGAGTACGCTGTTTCTTGACGGCGATATTCCTGACTCCCAGCTGTATCAACTGGTGGACGCCTCCTGGCAATGGGCGGTAGCGGGCCTGCCGGAAGCGACGCGTCAGACGCTGAATATATGAGAGGGCGGCGTCTGCCAATAAGGGAAAACCGACGCGCTGTGGCGTGCGATGGCGCCGGTGCGCCGACAAGGTGATCGGCTGACCTTACAGCGTCATGCCGGCATAGCGTTATGCCGGGATCAGGCGGCACATCGATGCCGAACGGGCTGGCGTCGGTCAGGCACAATAATGCCGCCCGGTGCGCCGGCAGGTCAGCCGCGCGGCTGATGACGCCTGCCGTTAACCAAAGGGGCCCGCATGCGGGCCGCCCTCTGCCCTGACTGTTTTCCCTATGCTTTTTGCAGCGCCCGTTCCAACATTGGCCGCAAAAAGCGCGCGGTATGGGAGGCTTTACAGACCGCCACCGTTTCCGGCGTGCCGGCGACCAGAATTTCGCCGCCGCCGTTACCGCCTTCAGGGCCGAGATCGACAATCCAATCCGCGGTTTTGATCACGTCCAGATTATGCTCGATAACCACGATGGTATTGCCCTGATCGCGCAGCTGATGTAGCACCGCCAGCAATTGCTGGATATCGGCGAAATGCAAACCGGTCGTCGGCTCATCGAGGATATACAGCGTTTGCCCGGTGCCGCGTTTGGACAGCTCGCGCGCCAGTTTCACCCGCTGCGCTTCGCCCCCGGACAGCGTAGTGGCGGACTGGCCTAAACGGATATAGGACAGCCCGACATCTATCAGCGTTTGCAGCTTACGCGCCAGAGCGGGAACGGCGTCAAAAAACTCGCGCGCTTCCTCGATGGTCATCTCCAGCACCTGATGGATATTCTTGCCTTTGTATTTCACTTCCAGCGTTTCACGGTTATAGCGCTGGCCTTTGCAGTGATCGCAGGGGACATAGATATCCGGCAGAAAATGCATTTCCACCTTGATGACGCCATCGCCCTGACAGGCCTCACAGCGTCCGCCGCGTACGTTGAAGCTGAAACGGCCCGGCGTATAACCGCGGGCGCGCGATTCCGGCACGCCGGCGAACAGCTCGCGCACCGGCGTAAACACGCCGGTGTAGGTTGCGGGATTGGAGCGCGGCGTCCGGCCGATCGGGCTCTGGTCGATATCGATAACCTTATCGAAATGCTCCAGGCCCTGAACTTCGCGATAGGGCGCCACTTCGGTAGTGGTGGCGCCGTTCAGCTGGCGCTGCGCCACCGGAAACAGGGTGTCGTTAATCAGCGTGGATTTGCCCGAGCCGGAAACGCCGGTGATGCAGGTAAACAGCCCCACCGGCAGGGTCAGCGTCACGTCCTTGAGAGTATTGCCGCGCGCGCCGACCAGCTTCAATACCCGGGTGGGATCCGCCGGAATACGCGCCTGCGGGATGGCGATTTCCTGCTTGCCGCTGAGGAACTGGCCGGTGAGCGACGCCGGGTGGGCCATGATTTCCTCGGCGGTGCCTTCGGCTACTATCTCACCGCCGTGGACGCCGGCGCCCGGGCCGATATCGATAATATGATCGGCGGCGCGGATGGCGTCTTCGTCGTGCTCCACCACGATGACCGTATTGCCGAGATCGCGCAGATGTATCAGCGTTTCCAGCAACCGCTCGTTATCGCGCTGGTGCAAACCAATCGACGGTTCATCCAGCACATACATGACCCCGACCAGACCGGCACCTATCTGGCTGGCTAAACGGATACGCTGCGCCTCGCCGCCGGACAAGGTTTCCGCCGAGCGGGACAAGGAGAGGTAATTCAGCCCGACGTTGACCAGGAATTTAAGCCGGTCGCGGATCTCTTTCAGCACTTTTTCCGCAATCTTGGCGCGCTGGCCGCTCAGTTTCATGTCGTCGAAAAAAGACAGCGCGTGGCCGATGCCCATCTCGGAGATCTCCGGCAGGGTGGTGTGCTCCACGAAGACGTGGCGTGCCTCACGCCGCAGACGGGTGCCGCCGCAAGTGGCGCAAGGACGGTTGCTGATATATTTGGCCAGCTCTTCGCGCACCGCGGTGGACTCGGTTTCCTTATAGCGGCGCTCCATGTTCGGCAGCACCCCCTCAAACGGATGACGCCGCACCGAGGTGTCGCCGCGATCGTTGATATATTTAAATTCGATGTTTTCCTTGTCGGACCCGAACAGAATTTTTTGCTGTACCGTCGGGCTCAGGGCATGGAACGGCGCCTCAACGTCGAACTCATAGTGCTCGGCCAGCGAGCGCAGCATCTGGAAATAGTAGAAATTACGGCGATCCCAACCGCGAATGGCGCCGCCGGCGAGGGAGATATCCTGATTTTGCAGCACCCGGTCGGGATCGAAGTACTGCTGTACGCCGAGGCCGTCGCAGGTGGGGCAGGCGCCGGCCGGATTATTGAAGGAAAACAGCCGGGGCTCCAGCTCGGGCATACTGTAGCCGCAAATGGGGCAGGCGAAGTTGGCGGAAAACAGCAACTCTTCCGCTTTCTCGTCATCCATATCCGCCACCACTGCGGTGCCGCCCGAGAGGCCGAGAGCGGTTTCAAAGGATTCCGCCAGCCGTTGCGCCAGATCCTCGCGCACCTTGAAACGATCAACAACCACTTCGATGGTATGTTTTTTTTGCAGCTCGAGTTTCGGCGGATCCGACAGATCGCAGACTTCTCCGTCGATACGCGCCCGGATATAGCCCTGCGCCGCCAGGTTTTCCAGCGTTTTGCTGTGCTCCCCCTTGCGCTCTTTAACAATGGGCGCCAGCAGCATGAGCCGTTTGCCTTCCGGCTGCGACAGCACATTATCCACCATCTGGCTAACGGTCTGCGCCGCCAGCGGCACATCATGATCCGGACAGCGCGGCTCGCCGACGCGGGCGAACAGAAGACGGAGATAATCGTGGATTTCGGTTATCGTTCCCACCGTTGAACGCGGATTATGGGAGGTGGATTTTTGTTCAATCGAAATGGCGGGCGACAGCCCTTCGATATGATCCACATCCGGTTTTTCCATCAACGACAGAAATTGCCGGGCATAGGCGGAAAGCGATTCAACATAGCGACGCTGCCCTTCGGCATAGAGGGTATCGAACGCCAGCGATGATTTTCCGGAGCCTGATAGGCCGGTAATGACTATCAATTTATCGCGGGGTATTACCAGGCTGATGTTTTTCAGGTTATGGGTACGAGCACCACGAACTTCAATCTTATCCATTCAACTAATCCCAACACCGGATGAACGAGGGTGGCCTGCGCGATTGACAAAACCGCGGCGGCGCGAAACGGTCAATTATGGCACAAAAAAAGCTGAATGAATATCCAGTATTGCTTGTAACAAATAATTCTGCTTCACACTGTTTTTGATGCGCAGTCCAAGTTTCAAAACATGTTCTTTAAGCGGTGGCAATGGTAAACTTGAGCGATTAAACTTAGTCATTCATCTTATCAGGAGACCCCCATGGCCAGCAGAGGCGTTAATAAAGTGATTCTAGTCGGAAACCTGGGCCAGGATCCGGAAGTCCGCCATATGCCTAATGGTGGTGCGGTAGCCAACATTACGCTGGCCACCTCGGAGAGCTGGCGCGACAAGCAAACCGGCGAGACCAAAGAGAAAACGGAATGGCACCGCGTGGTGCTTTTTGGCAAGCTGGCCGAGGTGGCGGGCGAGTATCTGCGTAAAGGCTCCCAGGTCTATATCGAGGGATCGCTGCAGACCCGCAAGTGGCAGGACCAAAGCGGGCAGGATCGCTATACCACCGAAGTCGTGGTTAATGTGGGCGGCACCATGCAAATGCTCGGGGGCCGTCAGGGCGGCGGCGGTCAGCAGGGCGGCTGGGGTCAGCCTCAGCAGCCCCAGGGGAATAACGCGCAGTTTAGCGGTGGCAATGCCCCGGCGGCGCGCCCCGCGCAGAACACGGCACCGGCGCCCGGCAATGAACCGCCGATGGACTTTGATGACGATATTCCGTTCTGAGATTAACCTGAGACAGCCTTGTCACTGATGTGCGAAAAAACCTCCAATGACCTGGAGGTTTTTTTTTGATGTGAACCAAAAGACGTTAACGGTCAGGGGAAAAGTTAATTGCGATCATGGATTATGCATTTGCATACACTTTTTCGCGGGTTCCTGGGTATAAGAGTACGGCAACAAACTATTTGCGCTGAAAGCGGGCAGGAAATACCGAAAAATGGGCCGAGAGTTTCTTATCCTATAAACAAATTACTACGAGAGGGTGCCGCATCCGATCCTGTACGGCAGGGTTTCCCGATTATGATAAGCAAAGCGTCAATAATGGTATCGACATTTTGCGCAATACGGCGCAATGTATCAAGTGAAGACTATAAGCAATCCCCTTTTTAATTTGAACCTTTTCTTTACATCAAACTGCACGCTATAGGGGATTGAGAAAGTTTGACCCTTTGTATTCCTCTTAATTAAAAGATTACCCTAGGCTACTGTTGTGATAGCTTAGCCGCGGGTAATCAAGCGATAGCGAAACGTTGGCATACATTATCGTGAATACTAACGCCTTAGGACGGTTTAACCCTTTTCGCCAATGTGGCTTGTGTTGGTTTCATATAATGAGGAATTGGTCGGTCAGCAATTGTCGGCTTTTTGCGCGGTGAGATAGTGCTGCGCGCAATTTTGTGGCCGTTTTTGTGGCTGGCGTTAGCCCCCGAGGCTAAAGAGGTTTGAGGGGTGGGTGATTATGGCACCAGAGGCTGTAAAATAATCTGTGTAAATGGCATTTTTAGCAAAACCTTTAAAGGACTACAAAATGCCTATCAGCAACGATCTTATTGACCAATTGCTCCAGGATTGCCACTCCCCTCAGGACCTGTTGG
>NZ_FRDB01000042.1 GCF_900143145.1 Candidatus Sodalis sp. SoCistrobi | reverse complement strand
CGGCGACTCCTACGATAATGCGATGGCAGAGAGTATCAACGGGTTGTACAAAACGGAGGTTATCCACCGCGGGAGCTGGAAAAACCGGACGGAAGTGGAGTTGGCCACGCTGGACTGGGTGGACTGGTACAACAACAGAAGGCTGCTCGGGCGGCTGGGTTACATCCCTCCTACTGAAGCCGAAATGAACTATTACGCTTTGCAATTAGCATCAGAGGAAGCGGCGTAGTATTGCCAAAATTACTCTCTAATAAACTCGGGGTTATTCAGCCAACGCGTCTGGGGCCGCCAACTCAGCGCGGACCGCCGCGCCGACTTGCCGGTCACCGGCGGATATCCCGGCATGGCGGCAAGGGTGTGCGCCGCCTCGCGTTTTATCAAAATGACGTATTTTTAAAATAGAAACGTTATTTCAATTATTCGGCCGATCACTGTTTGCCCCCGCATTTGCGGCTAGCTTAAGCCTACATTTCCCCATCGTCGGGGATCCGGCCAGCGACTGGCCCTAACGCCTGCGGGCGGTCTTTTAACAAGGTGGCAGCAGAATGCAAATAAAACGTGCTATCGATAAAATCCCGGGCGGTATGATGCTCGTTCCACTGTTTCTCGGCGCTCTGTGCCATACCTTTTCTCCGGGCGCCGGCGCCTATTTTGGCTCTTTCACCAATGGCCTGATTACCGGGACTATACCGATTCTGGCGATCTGGTTTTTTTGCATGGGTGCCTCCATCAAGCTGAGCGCGACCGGTACGGTACTGCGTAAGTCCGGCACGCTGGTGGTGACGAAAATTGCGGTGGCCAGGCTGGTGGCGGCGGTTGCGTCGCGGGTGTTGCCGGTCAACGGTGTCGAGGTCGGTTTTTTTGCCGGGCTGTCGACGCTGGCGCTGGTAGCGTCGATGGACATGACCAACTGCGGCTTATATGCCTCCATTATGCAGCAGTACGGCAGCAAGGAAGAAGCCGGGGCCTTTGTCTTGATGTCGCTGGAGTCCGGGCCGTTGATGACCATGGTGATTATCGGTACGGCGGGCATCGCATCCTTTGAGCCGCAGGTGTTCATCGGTGCGGTATTGCCCTTTATTATTGGCTTCGTGCTCGGCAATCTGGACTCGGCGCTGCGTGAATTTTTTACTAACGCGGTACAGACGCTGATCCCGTTCTTCGCCTTCGCGCTGGGCAACACCATTAATTTGGCGGTCATTGCCCAAACCGGGTTGTTGGGGATCCTGCTGGGCCTGATGGTGATTATCATTACCGGTATTCCGTTGATTTTGGCCGACCGCCTTCTCGGCGGCGGTGACGGGACCGCCGGTATTGCCGCCTCCAGTTCCGCCGGCGCGGCGGTAGCCACACCGGCGGTAATTGCCGGCATGGCCCCCCAGTTCGCGCCCATGGCGCCGGCGGCGACGGCGCTGGTGGCGACGTCAGTGATTGTCACCTCAATTCTGGTGCCGGTGTTAACCGCGCTCTATTCTCGCCGCGTTAAGCGGGGTCAGCCGGCCGCGGTGGGTGCTGATAGCGAGATAGGCCGCGGATCAGCGGCCGGTGGACAACGAATCAGCGAGCGCCGATCGGCTGCTTCCGTGAGCAGGCACAGCGGGTGCGCCGGTGGCGATCGGCAGTCCGGCGCAGAGGCGGGACCGGCAAAAAAAAACCGCAGCGCCAAAGGCGATGCGGTGAGGAGGAAAGCCGCGCCGACACCTAAGTGCCGCCGGGGCAGGTTTACACCGGGCGAGCGATGACCGAGCGGTTTTCCATCCGTACTTCGGCGATGGTCACCTCAAGGGTATCCCCCTGACGGTAGCGTTCCTCGCCTTTCACCTGTACGGTACCGGTGTCCTGACTGCACACCAGCTCGTCGCGGACGCTGTGAATGAAGGGGGCGGGGATGAAGGCTACCGCACCGTTATCCAACAAACGCACCCGCATGCCGCCGCGGGAGATGTCGATGATTTCCGCCGCGAAGCGGCGGTTGCTGCCGGCCGTCGGCTGCAGGAAACGGGCATAAAGCCAATCGCCAACGTCCCGTTCCGCCATGCGGTGCTGGCGGCGGCGTTCGGCGAGCCGCAGCGTGACTTCCTCATTCGGCCGTTCGGCCTCGCCAACGCCAATCAGGGCCTTAAGCAGGCGGTGATTGATCATATCGCCGTACTTACGGATTGGTGAGGTCCAGGTGGCATAGGCGTCCAGTCCCAGCCCAAAGTGCGGGCCCGGCACGGTGCTGACTTCGGCAAAAGTCTGGAAACGGCGAATGCGGCTGTCCAGATAAGTGGTGGGCAGGGCGTCCAGCCGCCGGCGCAGTGCGCAAAACCCGTCCAGCGTCAGGAGGTCGGCGGGGTCGACATCGATTTGGTGACTGCGCAAAACGGCGACCGCCTGATCCACCTGCAGCGGATCGAAACCGTGGTGCACGTTATACAGGCCATAACCCAGGCCGTCGCGCAACACGCGGGCGGCGCAGAGATTGGCGGCGATCATCGCCTCCTCGATCATGCGGTTGGCAATGCGACGCGGCTCGACGACGATGTCATCCACATTGCCCTTCTCATCCATCACGAAGCGATAGTCCGGGCGATCCCTGAACACCAGCGCATGATGCTGTCGCCAGGCGCTGCGGGCCTGACAAACGTCGTGCAGCAGGCGAATTTGTACGGCGATCGCCTCGGTTGCCGGCTGCCATGTACCAATGTTTTCCAGCCAATCAGACACAGTGTCGTAGGCCAGTTTGGCCTTGGATTCGACCCAGGCGGTGAAAAAGCGCGCATCGTCGGCCAGGGCTCCGTCTGAAAGCACCGTGACGCGGCACGCCAGCGCCGGGCGCCGCTCGTGGGCGCGCAGTGAACACAGGTCGTCGGACAACGTCCGCGGCAGCATGGGAATATTGAAACCGGGCAGGTAATTGGTGAAGGCGCGCTCGCGGGCGATTTTATCCAGCGGGCTGCCTGCCGCGACCCAGGCGGTCGGATCCGCGATGGCGACGGTCATGACCCAGGCACCGTTCGGCGCCGGGGCCAAATGGATAGCGTCGTCCATATCTTCCGTGCTGGCGCTGTCGATGGTGATGAAATCGAGCGCGGTAAGATCTTCGCGCGCCGGTCCGTCTTCCTGCAGGGTAGCCCCTGCCGACATGGCCGGTGCGGTGCGCTCAAGGTTATGGCGGGCGAGTGTCACCCACCAGGGCGCGAAATGATCGTCGGCGGTAGTGACGAGGGCGGTGATTTCGGCATAAAACTGGCGATCGCCTTTCAGCGGGTGGCGGCGCATTTCCGCGACCGCCCAGTCGCCGGTTTGAAACGCCTGGCTAACGCCGCGCTGTGGCCGTGTGGGGATAACCTCTTTGATGAGCGGATGATCCGGCACAACGCTAAGACGATCGTCTTTGGCCTGTATCCGCCCCACAAAACGCGTCAGAAAGGGCTCAATGAGTTCTTCCGGCTCGGCAATTTCCCGCTCTTTCTCGGTACGCACCACGGCGGAGATTTTATCGCCGTGCATCACTTTCTTCATGAAGGGCGGCGGAATGAAATAGCTTTTCTGAGCATCGACCTCGAGGAAGCCGAACCCTTTCTCAGTGCCTTTTACCACGCCTTCGACACGTGGTGTCTGGGAATTAAGTTGCTGTTTTAGCTGTGCAAGCAGCGGATTATCTTGAAACATAATGTCCGAAAAAGTGGATGGTCGTGTGCTGAGTAGCGGCAGATAGTTTTACGCGATTCGGTCTGCGGCGGCAAGCTTACCGGTCATATGAAGATAAAAAAACCGCCCCGGTTGGCTCGGGGCGATGGTTAGCGGAAGGACGGGACATCTGTTGCGTCCCTGGCGTTTCCAGCCGGCGCGGCCGACAGGTCACAAAATGCGCTGGCTTGGCGGCGTCAGACTTGGCGTCAGTTTGACCGGGACTGATTTTGAGGTCGGGGTAAAGGTGCCGTCACCGAAACTGGACAGGGGGACCAACGGGTTGGTTTCAGGGTAGTAGGCCGCCAGGTTGCCGCGTGGAATGGCATAGCTGACCGCTTTAAACCCCGTCACTTTGCGATGCACGCCGTCATGCCACAGGGTTTCGATATCAACCCGATCTCCCTCCTTAAGACCCAGCTCGGCCAGATCCTGCGGGTGAATAAACACCACCTCCCGCTGGCCGTAAACGCCGCGATAGCGGTCATCCAGACCATAGATGGTGGTGTTGTACTGATCGTGGGAACGCAAGGTTTGCAGGGTGAACGGCGCGTTCTCGCCCTGCAACTGAGGTATAAGGGTTTCAGGCAGTGGGGCGGCGCTAAATTGCGCCTTGCCGCTCGGCGTCGCGAAACGCAGTTCGGCGGCGCTGTTGCCGAGATAAAACCCCCCCGGCGCGTCGCAGCGGCGGTTAAAATCGGTGAAGCCCGGCTGGGTGGCGGCGATGTGATTGCGAATCAAATCGTAGTTGCCCGCGAGCTCGCGCCAATTGAGCTGGTCCTCGCCCAATACCGCGGCGGCGATACCGGCAACAATCGCGGTTTCGGAACGCAACTGGTCGGAAATCGGCGGGTTAACCCCTTGAGAAGCATGCACCATGCTAAAGGAATCTTCGACGGTGATGTATTGATCGCCGCTGGCCTGGGTATCGCGGTCGGTGCGGCCGAGCGTCGGCAGGATCAGCGCGTCATGACCGGGCACCAGATGGCTGCGGTTAAGTTTGGTACTGATATGCACGGTGAGCGCGCAGCGCTGTAGCGCGGCCTCGGTGCGCGGCGTATCCGGCGCCGCCGCCGCCAGATTGCCGCCGAGGGTAATCAGCACTTTTACTTCATCGCGCAGCATCGCTTCAATGGCTTGCACGGTATTGTGACCAGCGTCGCGCGGCGGTGTGAAGTTGAAATGTGCCGCCAGACTGTCCAGCATCGCCGCCGAGGGTTTTTCGTCAATGCCCATGGTACGGTTGCCCTGCACATTGCTGTGGCCGCGTACCGGGCACAGACCGGCCCCCGGTTTACCCAGCTGGCCGAAGAGCAACTGCAAATTGACGATTTCGCGCACCGTAGCGACGGAATGTTTGTGCTGGGTTATCCCCATCGCCCAGGTACAGATAACCCGCTTCGCCGCGCGGTAAATTTCCGCGACCTCGCGCAAATCCTGCTCGCTAAGGCCGGACTGCCGGGTCACCTGCTGCCAGGAGGTGGCGTCGACGGCGGCGAGGTACGCCTCCACGCCTTGGGTATGGGCGCTGATAAAAGCGTCATCGAAAAGGCCGTCTTCTCCGCGTGCCAATTGTTGACGATGAGTTTCCAACAGCGCTTTGACTATCTCTGCTTCAGGCCGCTGCCGCTGGCCTCATGGCACATATTGGAACAATCGGGAAAATTATTGGTGCCGAACATCCGGGCAAACAGCTGATAGAGATAAGACGCCTCATTGCTGGCGCGCCCGGAGGTGTATAGCTCAAGCTCTCCGGGATGCGTCAGATCATGCAGATGACTACGGATAAGGGCAAAGGCCTCTTCCCAGCCAATGGGCAGGTATTTATCGCTTTCGGCGTTATAGCGCAGCGGCTCCGTCAGCCGCCCCTGATACTCAAGGAAATAATCGCTTTGCTGATAAAGCTGGCTAACGGTGTGCCGGGCGAAGAAAGCGGCATCCACCGCCTTGCGGGTGGCTTCCCAACTTACCGCTTTGGCACCGTTTTCACAAAAGCTGAAGGTGCCATTATTATCGCCCCAGGCGCAGCCCGGGCAGTCAAACCCTTTTGCTTTATTGACACGCAGCAAATTGCGGATGTTTTTGAAAGTCTGTTTGCTGTCCAGCACATAGCGGGTAGTGGATTCCAGGGCTCCCCAGCCGCCCGCCGCGCCGTCGTAAGGTTTTATCGCAGGTTTGAATTTCATATTATGGTTTCGCAGATAATAACTTCGATGGGATGTTAAATTTTGTTTAACGGTTTGCTCCAATTGCGTAAAGGTTTAATCGCGCCATCGGCAAGCGTCTAATCGAAACGCTTTATCGCGGTATAGAGCGCGGTTATTGCATGCCAAATGTGATCACGCTCATATTCCTGGCCATCAACCCCGCCCATGCTCCGCGCCGCCGCTGGCGCTGTCGCATACTGACTGAGTCGTCCAATCAGGAGTGGCCCGCGCGATGAAAGAGATAGGCAGCAAAATTCATGGGTTTGGCAAAGCGCTAATGATGCCGATTTCGGTGATCGCCGCCGCCGGGATTTTCCTGGGGCTGGCGGCGGCAATGCAAAACCCCGCGGTGACCGGCGAGGCCTTCGCCCGGCTGCAATACCCGCAAATGATCATCGGCTTCATCCGTCAGGTGGCGAGCGCGCTGTTCGCCAACCTGCCGCCGTTTTTCGCCGTCGCCAGCGCTATCGGCCTGGCGCGGGAGGAGAAACCGACCGCTGCTTTCGCTGCGGTAATCGGCTTCATCAGCCTGCACGTGGGGGTAAGCGCATCGCTGGCGGCGCAGTCTATCACCCCGGCCACCACCACCTTGGCGGCGTTAACCGCGCGCGGCATGTCGCAGACCGAGGCGATGATGTATGCCGCGCAGTTCACCCCGACACTGGGCATTTTTTCTTATAACATGAGCGTGCTCGGCGGGGTCATCGCCGGCCTGGTGACGGTGGCGTTGCACAACCGTTTCTATACCGTGGTGCTGCCTACCGCCATCAGTTTTTTCGGCGGCCGACGCTTCGTGCCGATTGTCACAGTGGTGGTGCTGCCGCTGGTGGGGCTTGGCCTGTCGCTTATTTGGCCCGCCATCGGCCACGGCATCGCCTGGGTGGGGCAGCTCATCGGAAAAAGCGGCGCCCTCGGGATGTGGCTGTACGGTTTTTGCGAGCGGCTGCTGATCCCGACCGGCCTGCACCATATACTGAACGAAACGGTGCGGTTTACCCCTATCGGCGGCATGGTGACGGCGGATAACCAGACGTTGGTCGGGGCGTTAACCATCTTTAACACCTCGCTCACCCATCCCGGTCTGCTAAGCGACGACGTTATTCGCCACGCCACGCGTTTCCTGGCCCAGGGCAAAATTCCCACCATGATGTTCGGCCTGCCGGGCGCGGCGTTGGCGATGTATCATTGCGTGCGGCCCGAACATAAAGAACGCGTCAAGGCGCTGATGCTGGCCGGCGGTCTGGCCTCGTTCACCACCGGCATCACCGAACCGCTGGAGTTCTGCTTTATTTTTGTCTCGCCGGTGCTGTTTATTTTCCACGCGGTGTTGAGCGGCGTTGCATTTATGCTGATGGATTTGCTGCATGTCATGATTGGCAATGTGCAGGGCGGCGCCATTGATCTGGTTATCTTCGGCATGCTGGGCGGCGCCCGGACCCAATGGTGGTATCCGGTGCTGCTGGGGGCGGTGTATTGTCCGCTTTACTATGTGGTGTTCCGCGCGGTCATCCTTCGCAGGCGTGTTGAGACGCCGGGGCGGGAAGCGGACGAGCAGACGCCGCCGGAGCAGGAAAAACAAAGCGCCGATGAGCGCTCCCAGACCATCATCAATGGTCTGGGAGGGCGGCAAAATATCGCCGACGTTGATTGCTGTTTCACCCGGTTGCGCGTGCGAGTGCGCGACATGCGGCAGGTGGTGGATCGCACCTTGATGCTCACCGGGGCCAGCGGCGTTAAACGGGTCAGCGGCAACGATGTGCAGGTTATCTATGGCCCGCAGGTGGAAAAAATCGCTCACGACGTAAAACGGACGCTGGGCGTGAGCAGTTGATTTCGCATGGGGGAAGACAATGACGTTAACCGCCTTTCCGCGCTTGTGCAGATCGGGTGGTTATTATCATTTAAGTACCAAGATAGTGACTAGTGTTGGTGTAGGCCTGACGATAGCCACCTTTCCCGCGCTTGCGCCGGTCTGGTGGTTTTTATCATTTGAGTACCAAGATAGTGACTAGTGTTGGTGTAGGCCTGACGATAGCCACCATTTCCGCGCTTGCGCAGATCGGGTGGTTTTTATCATTTGAGTACCAACGATAGCGTCTGGTGTGTTGGTGTAGCCCAGACGATAGCCGCCATTCAGGCACCAACGCGGCTATCCCGGCTGATTGTTGCCTGTACGGAGATGGTATACTGTTTGCTACCCCCGGCCACCGATCGAACCGATGGATATCAAACAACTAATTTATTTGTGCAACCTGGAGCGGGAGCGCCATTTCGGCCGCGCCGCCGACGCCAGCTTTGTCAGTCAGCCGACCTTGTCAATGCGGCTGAAGAATCTTGAACGCGAGTTGGGGGTGGCGCTTATCCACCGCGGCAATAGCTTTCAGGGTTTTACCGCCGAGGGGGAGCGGGTACTGGCCTGGGCGCGGGAAATTGTCTCGGTCTATCAAGGGCTGAGGCTGGAGGTGGAGTCGCTCAAACAGGGCGTGGGAGGCACCTTACGTATCGGTATCGTGCCCCAGTGCGGTCTATCGCTGCCGCAATTGCTGCAGCAGGCCCAGGCGCGCTAAAGGGCTGAGGCTGGAGGTGGAGTCGCTCAAACAGGGCGTGGGAGGCACCTTACGTATCGGTATCGTGCCCCAGTGCGGTCTATCGCTGCCGCAATTGCTGCAGCAGGCCCAGGCGCGCTATCCAGATGTGCGCTACCAGGTGGCGGTGCTGAGCGCCGATCAACTGCTGGAAGCTCTGACCAATCATAGTGTCGATTTGGGCATTGGCTTTTTTGAACTGGCGCTGCTGGAAGAGCTTAAGTTTCAGACGGCGTCCATAGCGGATCGCGGCGTGGATCTGGTTTTGCACCCGACGTTTTTCGCCATGCCGCCGGCACCATTGAGTCTGGCGCGGGTGGCGGAGTTGCCGCTCTGTCTGGCCGAGCCAAGCCGTTATTTCCGCCGTTATCTGGATGAGCATTTCCGCGCCGCCGGGCTACAGCCGCGGGTTATCCTCGAAAGCGCCTCGATTTTCCAACTGTTGCAGGGGGTGTTTACCGGCCTGGGCTGCGGCATGGTGCCGCGCGGTCATCTGTTGCCGGACATGACGCCGGCGTTAAGGAGCATCCCGATCGCCATGCCGGCGATGAGACGGCAGACGGCGGTAGCGATTGCGCAAACCGGGCGGGCCATTCCGCTGGCGTAAACGCTGTTCGATTTTGCGCGCGCCTGGCTGGCGCGGGAAGGAGGACACGGCAGGGTATGAAAGGGGCCGGTCGTTCGGCCCCGGGGTAATTAATCCAGATCGAGCTCGTTCATGGCGGCGATATTGAAGCCGCCGTCCACATGTACCACCTCACCGGTGATACCGGCCGACAGATCGGAGCACAGGAAAGCGGCGGTGTTGCCGACGTCCTCAATGGTCACCACGCGGCGGATAGGCGTCACCGACTCGCAGTGGGACAACATCTTTTTGAAATTCTTGATGCCGGACGCAGCCAGGGTGCGGATAGGGCCTGCGGAAATGGCATTCACCCGCACGCCCTGCGGGCCCATGGCGTTGGCCATATAACGGGTATTGGCCTCCAGCGACGCTTTGGCCAGGCCCATCACGTTGTAATTGGGGATGGCGCGTTCCGCGCCGAGGTAAGTCAGCGTCACCAGGGCGGCGTTGGGATTAAGCATTGCCCGGCTGGCTTTGGCCATGGCAACGAAGCTGTAGGCGCTGATGTCGTGCGCGATGGCAAAACCTTCCCGGGTCACGGCGTTCACATAGTCGCCGTCCAACTGGTCGCCGGGGGCGTAAGCGATGGCGTGCACAAAGCCGTCGAAGGTCGGCCAGACGTCGGCCAAACGGGCGAACAGTTCGTTGATGCTGTCATCTTCCGCCACGTCGCACGGCAGCACGATGCTGGAATTGAAATCGGCGGCAAACCCTTCCACCCGTGATTTCAATTTGTCATTCTGATAAGTGAAAGCCAGCTCCGCACCTTCACGGTGCATAGCCTGAGCGATACCGTATGCAATTGAACGGTTACTGGCAACGCCAGTCACCAGAATGCGCTTACCGGTAAGAAAACCCATAGCATTAGTCCTTGTGATCATTATTTCATGCGATCGTGTGCCCGCGGTCAATCCGTCCAGCACCGTTCGTCGTTGATAAACCCGGCGAAGTGTAACATGAATCTTTCGCCGGAGTGTAGTCTCGCGCCCCGCGCGACGGGGGGCTTAACGCCGGGCGCGCCATTGCGTGACGGGGCGTGCGCGCTTACGGCGTGGCGCCGTCGCGCCGCCAGGCATCGGCGGTTAGCGCTTCGCCGAAATGGCTGGCGATGAGTCGGCGGGTCAATTCGTGCAGCGGCGCTGCGAGCACATCGGCGGTGCTGCCACGCTCCACGACTTCACCGTTTTGCATCACGATGATTTGATCGCTTACATGTTTCATCATGCCCAAATGTTGCGTCACGTAAATAAACGAAATCCCTTTTTTTGCCTGTAGCTCCAGCATCAGATTGATGATTTGTGAGCGCATCGACATATCCAGCGACGCCAGCGCCTCGTCCGCCACGATAACCTTGGGCTGCAAAATCAGCGCGCGGGCCAGACCGACGCGCTGTTTCTGCCCCGGCGCCAGCATGTGCGGGTAGTAGTAGGCGTGATCGGGCCGCAGGCCGACCTGGCGCAGGGTAGTGTTGATGGCCCGCTCGCGTTCGTCGCCGGTCAATGTCGTGTTCAGCCGCAGCGGCACATCCAGCAACTGACCGACGCGCTGGCGCGGGTTCAGGGCGTTACTGGCATCCTGAAAAATCATGCGGATTCGCTGACTACGATAACGATAATCACCAAATTGCAGCGGATGATCGTCTATCAAGATCTCGCCGGCGCTGGGCTCGACGCTACCGGCCAGCATTTTCGCCAGCGTCGATTTGCCGGAACCGTTTTCACCGATAATGGCCAACGTCTGACCCTCACGCAGGGTGAAGCTGACGTTTTGTACCGCGGCTACCTGATGACGGCGAAACAGGCCCGTGCGGTAGCGAAACGTTTTGCTCAGGTTGCGGGCTTCAAGCAGGGTTTCCATGCTTATTGCTCCTCCAGATTGAGCGGGTAATGGCAGGCGAAAAAGTGGTTTTTCACCGGCAGCAGCGGCGGTGCCTGAATACAGGTTTTTTGCGCATAGGGGCAGCGAGGCCCCAGGCGGCAACCGATGGGCAGATGCTCCAGCGACGGAATACCGCCGGGCAGGGTATTTAGCCGGCTTTTGGGCGGCATGGAACGGCCAAAGTCGGGGATCGCCCGGATTAACGCCTGGGTATAGGGGTGGTGCGGTGTGGCGATCAAATCCTCGCTCTGGGCGCTTTCCACCGTTTGGCCGCAATAGAGCACGTTGATACGGTTACACCATTTGCTCATCATCTGCAGGTCATGGCTTATCAACAAAATAGTGGTGCTGTTATTTTGATTCAGGCGCGCCAGCAGGCGGAAAATCTGCGCCTGCGTGGTGGGCTCCATGGCGTTGGTGGGTTCGTCGGCAATCAGCAGCCGCGGCTGGTTGGCCAGCGCGATGGCAATCATGACCTTTTGACATTCCCCTTCGGTCAGCTCGTAGGGGTAGGCGTGCATAATCGCTTTATGAGCCTTGAAGCCGACGCGGTGCAGCAACTCGATGGCGCGCCGCTTGCGCCAGCCGAATCGCTGCCACCATTGGCCTTTATAGGTCCAGCCGGGGATCGCCTGGATTATCTGCCGGCCGATGCGTTCCGACGGATCCAAACAGGATTGCGGCTCCTGGAAAATCATCGACACGTTGTGACCCACCACCTTGCGCCGCTGGCGCGGGGTTAAGGCCAGCAGGTCGATGTCGTCGAAGCGGAAGCGATCGGCGGTAACCCGCCAGTTATCGCGGGTCACGCCGCAGATCGCTTTGGCAATAAGGCTCTTGCCGGAGCCGGACTCACCGACCAGACCGCGAACTTCCCCTTCGCTAAGGGTAATGCTCACGTGATCCACCGCTTTCACCGGCCCTTCAGGGGTCATAAACTCGATGGTGAGATTGCGAATATCCAATAACGGCATTACTCCACCTCCGCAACCATGGCGCGGCGTACGCCTTCACCAAAGATATTGACTATAAGCACGCTCAGCATCATGGCGCAGCCCGGCAGCATCACCGCCCAGGGCGCGACATACACCAACTCCAGCTGGTCATCCATCATGGCGCCCCATTCTGGCGACGGCATCTGCGCGCCCAGATTAAGGAACCCCAGCGCGGCAATATCCAGTACCGCCATCGACAAGGCGCGGGTGAACTCCGAAACTAACTGACTGGCGATATTGGGCAGCACCGCATAACGCAGAATATGCGGCATTGACGCGCCATCCATCCGCACCGCCAGGATATAGTCTTTTTCCAGCTCGCTATGAACGGAAGTATAGACCGTGCGCACGATACGCGGCAGCAGCGCCAGCCAGACCGCCAGCATGGCATGCTCCAGACGGGGACCGAGAAACGCCACGACGACAATGGCCAGCAGCAGCGAGGGAATGGACAGCACGGTATCCAGCACGTGATTGAGCGCCGCCGAGCGCAAACCCCGGGTGACGCCGGCCAGCACGCCGAGGACCAAACCGACCAGCGCCGCCGCCAGGGTCACTACCAGCGCCGAGCCAAAGGTGGGGGCGGTGCCGGCCAGCAACCGGCTCAGCACATCGCGGCCCAGATCATCGGTGCCGAGAAAAAACGACACGTCGCCGTAGCGCGACCAGGAAGGCGGCAGCAGTTGATAGCCCAGAAATTGCTGGTCCAGAGGATAGGGCGCAAACAGCGTGCCGAACAGGCAAAGCAGGATCAACAGGGCAAAACCGTACAGGCCCAGCATCGACATGGCGTCGTGGTAAAAGCGTCGCCATAACTGCGCCAGCGGCCCGGGCATGCGCTTCTCGCGGTAAACATTATCTGAGGGCATACCACTCCTTATGGCGCAGCGGGTTCGCCAGCGCGCCCACCACGTCCGCCAGAACATTGACGGAAATCACCAGCGCGCCCACCACCATCACCCCGGCGGAAATGGCGGCGTAATCCTGTTGACGAATCGCCATGATAAGCCAGCGGCCCAAACCAGGCCAGCTGAACACCACTTCCGTAATCATCGCCAGGGTCAGCATGGTGGAAAATTGCAGCCCGAGTTTGGGAATAATCGGCGGTAGGGCGTTATGCAACACATGGCGGCGCACAATGGTCCAGCGCGACAGCCCGCGGGTCGCGGCGGCGCGGATATAATTGCGGCCGATCACCTCAACCGTGCTGATGCGCATCAGCCGCACCACTTCGGTGGTCGGCGCCACCGCCAGCGCGGCGATCGGCAACACCATGTGTTTGAGCGCGCTGAGGATCATTTCATTACGGTAGGGGGAGTCCGACAGCCAGGCATCCAGCAAGGCAAAGCCGGTGATGCGCTGCACGGGATACAGCAGGTCGAAACGCCCGGCGACCGGGAACCAGCCCAGATGCAGGGAAAAATAGAGGGTCAGCAGCAGCGCCAGCCAGAACACCGGCATCGACAGACCGAGCAGGGCGAAGATGCTGATGCTGATATCCTGCCATTTGCCGCGCGCCACGCCGGCGATAATACCCAAGGGAATACCGACCAGTAGCGCCAGCAAAAACGCCAACAGGCACAGCTCCATGGTGGCCGGAAACACTTCGCCGAGCTGCACGCCAATAGACAGGCCGTTAATACTGGAGACGCCAAAATTACCGTGGATAAGGCTCCAGAAATAATAGCGATAGGCATCGAGCAGCGCCGCGCCCCCGAGCGGGGCGCCGGGAGTATAATAACTAAGGCAAAAACCGACCAGGGATAAGAGAAACAGCGTCACTAACAGCAATACCAGCCGGCGCAGGGTAAAAATTATCATGGCGTTTGTTCCTGTCGTTCATCGCGGTAAACGCCGGCGAAGGACGCATTGCCGAACGGGCTGAGCACCAAACCGCGGATCCCAAACCGGTAGGCCTGCAGACGCAGCGACTAGGCCAGCGGCAGCACCGGCAGCTGTTGCGCCAGCATTTGCTGCGCGTCATGATAGGCATCGATACGGCTGGCCAGCTGCTGGGAAAACAGCGCTTTATGCAGCAGCGCATCAAACTCAGGATCGCACCAGCGGGCATAATTGGTTTGCGAACCGATGGCGGCGCAGCTCAACAACGGACGGAAAAAACTGTCCGGGTCGTTACTGTCGGTGGACCAGCCCGAGAGGGTCATATCATGATTGACGGCGGTCAGCCGCGCCTCTTGAAAGCCCCCCTCCACGGGAATAATCGTCAAACGGATGCCCACCTGCGCCAGATCGGCCTGAATTAATTCGGCCGTTTTCAACGGGCTGGGATTATAGGATTGCGAGGCGGTCGGCACCAGCAAATTAAGCTGCAACGACGTCTTGCCCAGCTCGCGCAGGATAGCGCGCGCCTGCGCCGGATTATATTCGGTTACCCGCGACTCATTGTCATAAGCCCAGGACGCGCGCGGCAGCAGCGACGCCGCGGTTTAGGCGGTACCGTAATAGATGGATTGCATCAGCCGTGGATTATTAATTGCCAGCGCAATGGCATGCCGGAGCCGGACATCATTGAGCGGCGGCTTACGGGTATTAAACGCCAGATAAGCGATATTCATCCCCGGGCGCAACGTCAGACGCAGGCGGGGGTCGTCGCGCAAGATAGACAACTGGCTGGCGGCGGGATAGGCCAGGACATCGCATTCGCCGGTCAGCAGCCGCGACAGGCGACCGATGCCGCCGCTGCTTAAATCAATAACCACTTGCGCCATGCGCGGCAGACCACGCCAATAGTGTTGATGACGGCTAAGGCGTATGAACTGCCCGGTGTGGTATTCGTTGAGCATAAACGGCCCTGTGCCGACCGGCAAGCGGTCCAATTGCTCCTGATGGCCGCTGGTGGTCAGTTGGTCGGCATATTCCGCCGACAATACCGGCGCATAATGGGTCGCCAAATGCCATAAAAATGAGGCGTCGGGGCTTTCCAAACGGAACTCCACCGTCTCATTGTCGATACGTTTGACGCTCTGCACCGTTTGCGGGAATTGCAAACTGTCAAAATAAGGGTAATTGCCGCCGTTGACGCCTTGCCAGGGGTGGTGGGTATCGAACATGCGCGCGAAGCTGAACACCACATCGTCCGCATTTAACGTGCGGGTTGGCGTAAACCAGGCGGTGTGCTGGAAGGCGATATTCTTGCGCAAATGAAAGCGGTAGGTCGCACCGTTATCCAACACCTCCCAGCGCTGCGCCAGCTCGGGGATAAGGCGGTAAGTATAGGGGTCTACCGCCAGCAGCCGATCGTAAAGCTGCGCGGAAAGGGTATCAACGGTGACGCCGCTGCTGGCCATCTGCGGGTTAAACGTATTGACCACCCCGCTGACGCAATAAACAAAGCCGCTCTGACGGATCCCGGGCAGCGGGGCGGGTCCGGCAACCGGACGGCCGCTCGCCGGCGGCAAATCAGGACCGTTCGCGGGGACAATATCGCCGGCTTCATCCGCCGCGACCGAGCCATTGTGCGCCGCGATGGCATTAAGCGCGGCGGGGACGTCTTTTCCCGTGACAAGGTCACTTTTGTGGGCCGCTTCATCGGCGGCGACCTGTCGGATCGTCCCGGCCGTCAGCAGCACGCTTGCCCACAGCATGCAGGCGACGCGCATCCCACTGTAATCAGATTGTGTCGACATAAACCACTTTATTTCTGCCAGTAATGGATTGAGTTTACCTCACTCTGGCCCACCTCCCAATGCCGGCGCACAGAAAGCCGCGCGTTTCCCGTCTGAACGCGGCTTATTCCCCTGCTAATTGACGGTCTTTCCGCCTCTTTGCCACGCCAAACGCAGCCAATTGCCCCGTGCCGGCGGTCAGTTTTCACGGTACGGGTAATTTTTGCGAAAAGATCTTCCTTACAATAGATAATAATGTGTATCATTCAAGAATAAAAATGATAATAGTTATCATTTAAGTGTGGTTATTATTTTTTCCCCTGCGCAAGTCAATGTGGGCATCCCAATATCGCCAGTGTGAAGAGAGGGAGCCGCAAAACAAGAGAGTGTATTTCATCTGCGTACTGAATAACCCCGAGTTTATTAGAGAGTAATTTTGGCAATACTACGCCGCTTCCTCTGATGCTAATTGCAAAGCGTAATAGTTCATTTCGGCTTCAGTAGGAGGGATGTAACCCAGCCGCCCGAGCAG
>NZ_FRDB01000071.1 GCF_900143145.1 Candidatus Sodalis sp. SoCistrobi | reverse complement strand
TGTGCCAGGCACGCCGCTTCCTTTACCCGGCCCGTTGCGTACAGCGCATCATAACCACCATACGCATCCGCCTGCAGCACACCCCGGTATTCCGCCAGGTGCCGCTGCGGGTGGGCACCCTTGCGGTCCGCCGAGTAGGCGAACCACACTGCCGCCGGCATTGACGACCCCGTGTTGCGGTCATCCCGCACGTAGACCCACAACCGACCGGTCCGTGTCTTGCCGCTGCCCGGCGCCTGAACCGGCACCGGCGTATCGTCGGCATGGACCTTGCCTGCCTCAAGCACATAGCGATTTAGGGCCATCGCCAGCGGACTCAGTTTGTTGGCCAGGTCTAACACCCAGCGCACCAGTGTATTACGGCTCAGCACCAGCCCGTGACGGGCGTAGATTTCGCACTGGCGGTACAGCGGGATGTGCTCGACATACTTGCTCACCAGAATACGTGACAGCAGACCGGGGCTCGCGTAGCTCCGGTCGATAGGCTTTGCGGGCAACGGCGCCTGCACGATGGAATCGCACTTCCTGCAGGCCAGCTTCGGCCGTATTGTTTCGATAACTTTAAAGGCGTTGTTGATGATGTCCAGCTGCTCGGTGACGGTTTCGCCCAGCACCGCCAGCTCCCCCCCGCAGACCGGGCAGACGGTTTCCCTCGGCTCTATGCGTACCGTTTCGCGCGGCAACTCCACCGGCAGCGGCTTGCGCGATGAAGGGCGCTGGGGGCTTGTCGGCTTCTCTGTCGGTTTTTCCGGAACAACATCGACGTCAGACTCCACCGTTACCGCCGCGGCAGCTTCCAGGCAGCCTTTGGCGTTATTCAGCCGGTCTTCTATCTCGCCCAGCCGTTTTTCTGCTTCGCGGATTTTTTTCTCCAGCTTATTGCGCAACTTCTCCGAACTCTGGCCGAACAGCATCCGTTTAAGCTTGTCGAGCTGAGCCTTCAGGCGTTCGATTTCCCGCTCATAGCCGGCAACCAGCCCCGCATAGGTACGGAGCTGGACCTGTTGCCGCTTCAGCATCATCTGATGCTGAGCTAACATGCCCTTCAGCAAGTCGATATCGTCGGGGAGTTCGGTTTTCATCCTCCGACATTACAACAAGTTATACGCGCAGGCCAAGCTGGTGTGCGCGCTGAGGATGTTTCCAGTTGAGGCCTTCGAGCAACATCGCCAGCTGCGCCGGCGTCAGGTGGATTTTACCGTCGCCGATAGCGGGCCAGACGAAACGTCCTCGCTCCAGGCGTTTGACGAACAGGCACAGGCCATCCTCGTCGGCCCACAGCAGCTTTATCATATCGCCGCGACGCCCTCGGAAGATGAACAGGTGCCCGCTGAACGGATCGTCATTGAGCACACTCTGTACGCGCGACGCCAGGCCGTTGAAGCCGTTGCGCATGTCGGGACGCCGGCGACCAGCCAGATGCGGGAGCCTGCCGGAAGAGATATCATCGGCGCCTCTTCTTCAGTTCGCGAACAAGCGTCGCCAGCATGCTCGGGGTGAGGTTGCCGGATAGCTTCAGGTGTGCGCTCGACCACCACTGGGACAATATTGCCCTCGATGATGACTGGGGTGCCAGCGCCTTCATCGACAGGAGCGTCGACGAGGTGCCGATAACGGCGGCGCCATTTGAACAGCAGATTATCGTTGATGCCGTTGTTACGCGCCAGCAGCGCGACGCTGACGCCGGGTTGCAGGGACTTTTCGACCATCGCCAGCTTGAACTCCATGGAGTAGTTGGCTCGCGGTTTTTTGGGCTCTGTCATAGATAGTGTCCACTTAAAATAGGTGGACACCATCCTTAATCATCCCTGTCGAAATCGAAAGACGTCCTATATGGGGCGCTTACCTAACACCAATACTACTGGCACTACAACCGGCACCGACGCCGGGGGTCTGAATAAAGCCGAGCAGCATAAAAATACCATGTGTAAGGACGGTCGCTGCCCGGACGTGAATAAGAAAGTTGAAACCGGTACCACCGGCACCGGATCGCCGGAAGGCACCAAAACCGATGGCACCACGCAATAATCGTTGACGGTAAATCACCACGCAATGATCGTTGACGGTAGATCACCACGCAGTGATCGTTGACGGTAATTCATCTAAAACCGTTGCCCGGCAATGCCAGGGCAGACAAAAATCAGGCTCAGGCCTGATTTTTTTTGTCCCGACCGCCCCGCTCCCTGCGCAAGCAGCTAAACCCTATGGCGTGCCTCCCGGGCTTTGCACCTAACGCGGCCCGGCAAACCACACTGTCCCGCCTGGACTATTATGCGCCTTAGCGTCAGACAAGCGGGAAGGTGTTAGCGCACCGTATCAGCGCAACGATGTTGCCCGCGGCGGCCCGGGAACGCCGTGTTCCGCGCGGGCAGCCCCTTTTGCACCGATAGGTCCAGGCAGCCCGGGGGCCGCTGGCGGCAAGCGCGCAGGGGGCAAGCGGCGCAGCCACCGCCGAGAGATAAAGGGCAATAGCGTTAGGTAAACTGATAGAGCAGTACGGCCAATAACCGATATACTCGATTGGCTACCCGGGCCGCGCACCAGACACAGACAACGCGGCCAGCGGCCGTTTCGCGACAGACAGACAGGAATCCCTATGTCGGCAGATCCTATGCATTCACACGCCCCGGCAACGCGGGCGCACCACGGCAGCCACCGCGGGCATGATCACCCCTCGTCGCCAGAGGTGAACAAGGGCGCCCATCAACGCCTGCTGGCGGCGTTTATCGTCACGGCGCTGTTTATGCTTATCGAAGCCATCGGCGGCTGGCTATCCGGCTCGCTGGCGTTACTGGCGGATGCCGGGCATATGCTTACCGATACCGCCGCGCTGCTGATGGCTTTGTTGGCGGTACGGTTCGCCGCGCGACGGCCGAACAGCCGCCACACTTTCGGCTATCTGCGCCTGACCACGCTGGCGGCGTTTCTCAATGCTCTGGCGCTGCTGTTTATCACGGTGATGATTGTCTGGGAAACCGCGCACCGCTTTCTTGCCCCTCAGCCCATCGCCGGTTGGACCATGATGTCCATTGCCGTGGCCGGGCTGGTGGCGAATATTGTCTCGTTCTGGCTACTGCACGGCGGCAGCGGCGAAAAAAATATCAATCTGCGCGCCGCGGCGCTGCATGTGCTGGGGGATTTACTCGGCTCGGTGGGCGCCATTATCGCCGCGCTGGTGATCCTCTACACCGGCTGGCTACCGATTGACCCGCTGCTGTCGATTCTGGTTTCCTGCCTGGTACTGCGCAGCGGCTGGCGGCTGCTGCGCGAAAGTCTGCATGAGTTACTCGAAGGCACTGCATTGCAGTTTGATATAGAGAAACTCAAGCGCGAGATGACGCGCAATATTCCTGAAGTGCGCAATATCCATCATGTCCACCTCTGGCAGGTCGGCGAGCGGCCACTGATGACGTTGCATGTGCAGGTGATCCCGCCGCGTGACCACGACGGTCTGTTGCATCGCATTCAGGACTATTTGCTAGAGCATTACCAGATAGGACACGCCACCATCCAAATGGAATACCAGCATTGTGAGGAAGATCATTGCGCCATTCATCAAGGCGCGGTGAACCTGCACGCCCATCATCATCATTAACACCGCCGCCCTTCAACCGTTGACGCCCCGGGCGGCTGCGGGTAGCCCGTGTGCCATAAACCCGCCGCTCGTACGCGCAGCCGGCGCGTCCGGTTGCCTAGCGCGTTTAGCAACCCAGCGCGTCCGACGACCCGGCGCTTACGGTATCCCAGCGCCTTCGACGACCCAGCGCGTTTAACTATCCAGCGCGTACGGTGGCCTAGCGCCTTCAGCGGCGGCCCTAAACGGAGACAAAGTGGCTCGCCAGGGCGCCGTTGACGAAACGATGAATCATCAGGGCCGGAGGATCGGCTGCGGGGGGTACCGTCGCCTGTCCCACCCACAGCGGGTTGGCGGGACAGATGGATCCGCAGAGAAAGGCGGGAATACCCGCCAGCGTGCCTGCCGCGGGCCGGTGTGCATGGCCCATCGCCAGCGCTAGCGGACGACGGGGATGATGGCGCAATAGCGTGCCCAACGCCTGTGCGCCATCGCACATCGTTCGATCCAACGGCGCAATGCCGATTGGGAAGACCGGGTGGTGCAAAAAGACTATCGACGCCGCGGGGCCGGCAGCGGACAGCGCGTCTTTAAGCCACGGCAGATGCGCCTCCACCTGACCCGCAGCGCTCCCCGGCACGGTAGTGTCAAGACCGATAACACGCAATCCGTGGATATCCACACTAAAATGCAGCGCTCCCCGCCCGCCATCGGTCCAGTAAGGCGCAGGTATTGCCGCTCGCATGGCGGCCCTATTATCGGCATTACCCGGCAGAACATAGGCGGGATAAGGCCGCCTCGCCAGCCGGGCCGCTATCGCCGGATAGCCCTCAATCTCGTCGTTATCAATCAAATCACCGGAGAGGACGAGCGCGTCTGGCGCCAGGGTATCCAGCCAGGCCAGGGCACGGTCCAACCGGGACAGGTTATCATTAGCGGCTGCCGCATGGATGTCCGAGATTTGCGCGATAATCACGTCTTGCTCCCATTGTCGCCACCTGCGGCAGCGTTGGCGCCACGCCTTGGCCTCAGCGGCGCTTGAGGTCGGCTGCGAAAGACAGCATGCGATCTAGCGGCACCAGCGCCCGCTGACGCACCGTTTCATCAACTTGTATCTCATGCTCCACCCCACCCCGTTCCAGCCCGGCAGCGATAGCCTTGAGGCCGTTCATCGCCATCCACGGGCAATGGGCGCAGCTGCGGCAGGTGGCGCCCTCCCCGGCGGTCGGTGCTTCCAACAGGGTTTTTTCCGGGCACGCCTGTTGCATCTTGTAAAAGATACCTCGATCGGTGGCGACAATCATCTGCTGCTGCTTGAGCGTTTTGGCCGCCTGAATCAGCTGGCTGGTGGAACCTACCGCATCGGCCAGAGCGACTACCGCCTGCGGCGACTCGGGATGCACCAGCACGGCGGCGTCAGGGTAGAGTTTTTTCATGCGGCGCAGCGCTTGGGTCTTGAATTCATCATGCACAATACAGGCACTCTGCCAGCACAGCATATCCGCACCGGTCTGTTTTTGCACATAGCGGCCAAGGTGACGATCCGGCGCCCAGATGATTTTCTCTCCCAGACTGTCGAGATGATCGATAAGCTCCACCGCGATACTGGAGGTCACCACCCAATCGGCGCGCGCCTTGACCGCTGCGGAGGTATTGGCGTAAACCACCACCGTCCGGTCGGGGTGAGCGTCGCAAAATGCGCTGAACTCTGCCTCCGGGCAGCCCAAATCAAGCGAGCATTCCGCGTGCAGCGTCGGCATCAGTACGGTTTTTTCCGGGCTGAGAATTTTGGCGGTTTCGCCCATGAAACGCACGCCGGCCACCAGCAGCGTGGTAGCCGGATGGCTGCTGCCAAAACGCGCCATCTCCAGCGAATCCGCCACACAACCACCGGTGGCTTCCGCCAGCGCCTGTATCTCAGGATCGGTATAATAATGGGCCACAATGACCGCGTTGCGCGCCTTAAGCAGACGGGCAATGTTGGCGCGCAGATCGGCCTTCTCCCCCTCCGTTAGCGTCGCAGGTTTAGGCGGGAAGGGGTAAATGGCGGCAAAATCGTCTACTAGTTCACTCATCACTGCTCTCGGGCAATGCGCTATTGCCGCAGCGGACTGTGAAGGCACAGTCGCCGGCCAGCGAAGGCTAGGTTTGGTATGCTAAACAAAATACGGAATTAATCGCGCGTTGTCGCGCCTAATTTGTGCGTTTTGGCGAAAAAATGTTTAGTGGGTAACACAGAATGCGAATAAATCGATTATTCGCGGCGCCCCGACGCGAGCGACGGCCTTTAATGGACAGGGTAGCCCACCCGTGAGGAAAATTTGCCGGTCACAATTACTACGCCCCAGCCGCAAAAGAGGAGTGAAACGTCAACGTCTGGCGATGTCATAAAGCGGATCCGTTTGGAGCCGTTGGCGTCAGGCAGTAATGATCAGATAGCCGATATCTGGGAGCCGATAGCCGTAAAAGCGGGAACGGGTAAACAAGTCAAGCGGCGGAAGATGGTGAGTCGTGCAGGGATCGAATCTGCTACCAATTGATTGAAAGTCGACTGCTCTACCAAGTGAGCTAACGACCCGCCGGAAAATGCGTGTGCCTGAGCACAAGGGCAACAGGAAGTTCTGGGAGTTCTGGGGGGTTAATCCCTGGCAACGCGCGGCGCGTCTGAAGAAGAAAGCGTGGTGGGTCGTGCAGGATTCGAACCTGCGACCAATTGATTAAAAGTCAACTGCTCTACCAAGTGAGCTAACGACCCGCCGGAAAATGCGTGTGCCTAAGCACAAGGGCAACAGGGGGTTCATCCCTGGCAACGCGCGGCGCGCCTGAAGAAGAAATCGTGGTGGGTCGTGCAGGATTCGAACCTGCGACCAATTGATTAAAAGTCAACTGCTCTACCAACTGAGCTAACGACCCCGATACCCGTTTTACACCCGCAGCCAGAGGAAATCAGCTTTCCCCGGGCAACGGCGGCACATATTACTTATTAAAAATTTTGACGCAACCTTTAATTAGTACAAACGGGCCCAACTGCCTGATCTTCGAGCATTCTGACCCGTTTGGGGCCGCCCTGCTCCGTTCAGAGGCGGCGATATTACAGCCCCGCCAGCCGTTTTTGCGCCTGTTTGGCCGCCTCGGCGCTGGGGTACAGTTTGCCCACCTGCTGATAAACCGCCCGGGCTTTATCTTTCTGGCCTTTTTCCTGCATGATGACGCCCACCTTGAGCAGGGCGTCGGGTGCTTTGGGTGATTTCGGATAGTTTTTCACCACCAGGGCGAAATAATAGGCCGCATCGTCTTTTTTACCCTGATTATAATTAAGCTGCCCTAGCCAATAATTGGCGTTGGGCTGATAGGTAGAATCAGGGTAACGCTTCACAAAGCTTTGAAATGCGCTAATCGCCTGGTTGTACTGTTTTTTCTCCAGCACCAGCGCCACCGCTTCGTTATAGTCGGTGTTAGCGTTTGAGCCGCTGGCCGTGGCGTTGGCGGCGGGCGCAGCGCTCTGAGCGCCGCCGGCGGAGGCGGATGCCTGAGGTTGACCGTCGGCAGCCGCCGCCGGCGTCTGGCTGGAAAGGCTATCCATCTGCTGATAAATCTGTTTTTGTCGCTCAACGACCTGCGACAGTTGGTATTGGTTTTCCTGGATCTGGCCGCGCAGCGAGTCGACATCGCGCTGATTATCGGCGAGCTGTTGCTGAAGCTGGGTTAGCAGCTGGCTGTGCGCATTGGAAATACGCTCAAGTTGAGTGACTCGGTCTTCCACCGAGCCGGAGCCGGCATTACTGATTGGCGCTTGGGCGGTAGCGGCCCAGGGGGCCGCTACGCCAACCAATAACGACAGACTCACCAGATAAGGTCTGAAGTTATTGCTCATGCCAGTCTCTTAGTAGACCAGTACGGCACGACGGTTTTTGGCGTAAGCCGATTCGTCGTGGCCCAGTACGGCCGGTTTCTCTTTACCGTAAGATACGATAGCGATCTGATCGGCGGAAACGCCTTTACCCTGAAGGTACATCTTCACGGCATTGGCGCGGCGTTCGCCCAGGGCGATGTTGTATTCCGGCGTACCGCGTTCGTCCGCATGGCCTTCAACGGTTACTTTGTAAGACGGGTTGCTGCGCAGGAAATTGGCGTGTGCGTCAAGCATCTGAGCGAAATCAGAGCGGATATCGTACTTGTCCAAATCGAAGTAAACGATATTGTTGCGCTGAAGCTCTTGCATCTGCAGACGAGCCTGCTCGTCGGAAGAGCCGTTGTTGCCGTTCATGTCCATGCCAGTGCCAGCACCGGCGCCCATGGCAGATTCGTCGCCATTATTGGCGCTTTTGTGAGAACTACATGCGGCAATCGCCATCACCGGCACCGCCAACATCAGCCCTTTCAGCCCTTTCAGCCCTTTGTTCAGTTGCATCTCATATTCCTTTTATAGTTTGCCATACATATTTACACATGCATCACAGATACGGCGACCAGGCAGGATTTTTGACCTGTCCATCGGTAGCCGGAAGACGCGCTTTGAAACGCCCATCAGTCGAGACCAGCTGTAACACGGAACCCAGCCCTTGCGTAGCGCTGTAGATAACCATTGTGCCATTGGGAGCGACGCTAGGCGTCTCATCCAGGAACGTGTCCGTCAACACTTGGACGGCGTTCGTTGCCAGATCCAGTTTAGCGATATGCTGCGCGCCGTTGTTGGTGCTGACCATAACCAGGAACTTGCCGTCCGGGCTAACGTCCGCATTCTGGTTCTGGGAACCCTCCCAGGACAGGCGCTGCGGCGTACCGCCGTTAATATTGGTTTTATACACTTGGGGACGACCGCCCTGGTCGGAGGTATACGCCAGCGTCTGACTGTCCGGGAACCAGCTCGGTTCCGTATTATTGCTGCGACCTTCGGTCACCTGACGCACCTGACCCGAGCCTAAGTCCATCACGTACAAATTCATATTGCCGGTCTTCGACAGCACGAAGGCCAGTTTGCTGCCGTCTGGCGAAAATGCCGGCGCGCCGTTGTGCTGCGGGAAACTTGCAACCTGGCGAATAGCGCCGCTGTCCAGCGTCTGAATGACCAGCGCCGAGCGGCCGCTCTCAAAGGTGACATAAGCAAGCTTGCTGCCGTCCGGGGACCAGGCCGGCGACATCAGCGGCTGCGGCGAACGGTGTACCGGCGTCTGGTTAAAGCCGTCATAATCCGCAACGCGCAGTTCATACGGGTACTGGCCGCCGTTGGTCTGCACGACGTAGGCAATACGGGTACGGAAGGCGCCCTTGATGCCGGTGAGCTTTTCAAAGGTTTCATCGCTGGCGGTGTGGGCGGCATAGCGCAGCCATTTGCGCGCCACCTTTAACTGATTTTGCGCCAGGATAGCGCCCGGGTTGCCGGAGGTGTCCACCAATTGATAAGACACCACATAGCTACCATCGGCGCTCGGCTGCACCTGCCCCACCACCACGGCGTCGATGCCAAGCGCCGTCCAGGCGGCCGGCGTCACTTCCGAAGCAGTAGTTGGCTGCTGCGGCAGACGAGAGGTGTCGAGCGGGTTGAATTTACCGCTGTTACGCAGGTCGGCGGCGACTATGCCGCCAACATCTTCGGGCGCGGCACCCGGCCCCGCCCATTTAAACGGCACCACCCCGATAGGCCGGGCCGTATCCACCCCTTGGGTGATTTCAATACGCACTTCCGCATGCAGCACGGAAGCCCATAAAAGGAAAAAACCTAACGCTACTCGAAATGCCTGCTTCATTTCATCTCCCAAACCGACGCCAGGGCGCCGGTCGCAATTGCAGAATTGTAAACTTGTCGGGTTAAACAACACTACATCTTCCCGTTAGACAACATAGTATAAATCTTAAACCCAAACAGGACTATTTGATAACCATTGCATTTTGCTAAATGGCTTTACTAAGGTTTAAAGTCAAGCGTCGCGTTTTTTACTGCCTCATACACTTTCGGGCTGGGCGGGCGGGGGATCGCCGCCAGCTTCGCTGCGGAGACCGCCGCCTGACACAGCGCCGGATCGCCACCGTCAGAACTGACCGAAATCAGCATGCCATCTGGCGCCAGTTTGATGCGCAAAATGCAGGTCTTACCGCTGTAGTTGGACGCATCGTAAAACTTATTGCTGATAGCCTGGCGCACCTGAGCCAGATAGCCATTGATTTCCGTTCCGGTTGCGCCGCTCTGCTTACTGTTGCCTGTCCCGGCGGGCGCGCCGCCGGATTTGGGCGCGTTTTTAGCGTCGGTCAGCCCGCCCAGCAAATCGTCCACCTCGCTGGATTGCTTGGCGGCGGCGGCGGCTTTTTGCTTGGCCTCGGCGGCGGCCTGTTCCGCCTTCGCCTTGGCGTCGGCCTGCTTCTGCGCTTCAGCGGCAGCGGCTTTTTTCGCTTCCGCCTCCGCCTGTTTCTTGGCGTCAGCGGCGGCCTGCTTCGCCTCCGCCTGTTTCTTCGCGTCAGCTGCAGCCTGCTTCGCCTCCGCTTCCGCCTGTTGTTTCGCCGCGGCCGCGGCTTTCGCCTGCGCCGCCGCTTCCGCTTTGGCCTGTGCCGCGGCGGCCTCAGCCTGTTTTTGCTGCGCTTGGGCCTGTTTTTGCTGCTCGGCCTGCTGGCGCTGTTGCGCTTCGGCCGCTTCCTGCGCCTCTAACCGCTGTTTCTCCAGCGCTTTCAGGCGCTGCTGCTCCGCCGCTTGCTTTTGCTGAAGCTCTTCTGCCTGCTGCTGGGCCTGCTTATCGCGCTGCTGCTGCGCCCGCTGCGCATCGGTTTGCTGCTGCTGCTGACGGTTATATTGCTGCACCACGGCGCCGGGGTCGACCATCACGGCATCAATGGACGACCCGCCGCCGCCCGCACTCGTCTCTTGCGGCTGATGAATCGAGATCCAGATCAATACGGCGATCAGAACGCAATGCAGCGCAATCGACAGAATAATGGCACGTTTAAGCTTGTCGTTCTGTTCGGTAGCCTTCAACACAATCGATTCCCAAAATGGGGTTGACCGGAAATAGTACGCATCACGAGCCGACCGTCAGATAGGCTGTGTCATCAGACCGACCGACTTCACGCCGGCCTGATGCAATAAGTTCAGCGCCTTGATTATCTCATCATAAGGCACGTCCTTGGCGCCGCCTATCAGAAACACCGTCTTGGGATTGGCGGTGATGCGGGCGCGCGCTTCGGCAACCACCTGTTCGGAGGGCAACTGCTCCTGACGCTGATGATCGGCCACCAGACTGTACTGGCCGATGCCGGAAACCTCGACGATCACCGGTGGATTATCATCGCTGCCGACGGTTTTGGAGTCGGTGGCGTCGGGCAAATCCACCTCGACACTCTGGGTAATAATCGGCGCCGTCGCCATAAAGATTAACACCAGCACCAGCAACACATCGAGCAAGGGGACGATGTTAATCTCGGACTTGATTTCTCTGCGCGAGCGTCTTCTGGCCATGATCACCCCTCCTGCTTACTTGGCGCTATCGGTGGCGAAAGCCTGACGGTGCAGGATGGCGATGAACTCTTCGGTAAAGTTGTCGTAGTTCTGCTCAAGCTTGTTGACCCGCAGGCTCAGGCGGTTGAAGGCCATGACCGCAGGAATGGCGGCAAACAGACCGATAGCGGTGGCGATAAGCGCTTCGGCTATGCCCGGCGCGACCATCTGCAGCGTAGCCTGTTTCACGGCGCCCAGTCCGATAAACGCGTGCATGATACCCCACACGGTACCGAACAGGCCGATGTACGGGCTGATAGAGCCTACGGTGCCAAGAAACGGGATATGGGTTTCCAGCGCTTCCAGTTCGCGGTTCATTGAAATACGCATGGCGCGCGAGGCACCCTCCACCACCGCTTCAGGAGCGTGGCTATTGGCGCGGTGCAGGCGTGCGAACTCTTTAAAGCCGGCGTAAAAAATCTGCTCCGAGCCGCTCAGGTTGTCGCGGCGCGTCAGGCTTTCCTGATACAGGCGCGATAATTCAATACCGGACCAGAATTTATCCTCAAAGGCTTCCGCTTCACGCGCGGCGGAGCTCAGGATACGGGAACGCTGGATAATGATCGCCCAGGACGCAATGGAAAAGCCTATCAAAATCAGCATGATCAGTTTGACCAGAAAGCCCGCTTTCAGGAACAGATCAAAGATATTCATGTCAGTCACTGCTTGAACTCCGCGACAAAAGACGTAGGAAGCGCAATCGGCTTCAATTGCTGTAGATCGACACATGCGATCACGACATCCGCCTGGCTGAGCAACTGTCCGTCAGCATTCAGGATGCGTTGTGCAAAGGTCAGAGAGGCGCGCTTGAGGGAGACGATTTCGCTTTCCACTTGCAATAAATCATCCAGGCGCGCAGGCGCAAAATACTCCACCGCCATGCGCCGCACCACGAACGCCACGTTCGCCTGCATGAGCGCGTGCTGATGGAAATGATGCTGACGAAGCATTTCGGTGCGCGCGCGTTCATAGAAGGCGACATAGCGGGCATGGTAAACCACGCCACCGGCGTCGGTATCTTCGTAATAGACGCGAACCGGCCATTGGAAAAACGAAATACTCACTCCACCGTCCAACAACGCAAAAACAACGGTGCTTACTATACGCAAGACCTAACACGTTGGGAATGGCTAAGCCGGGGGGAAAGAAAATATTTTAGGTCCCTTACATTGTGGGATTAAAGGACCGTAAAGTTATTAAGAGAATCTGTAAATCAAGGCGGCGATCATCACCAACATCGCCGGCAACGGCAAAAAAACCAGACGCCAACGTAGACGATGGGGACGAAAGCCGGTGCCGTGAACCACGCCGGCACACACCGCCCAAACGATGATAATCCCCTGCCACCATGACAGCGGACTGGTCTGGGCGGCGAAGCGGGACGGCGACCAGAATACGCAGGCCGCAAGCGTCAGCGCCATGATGAGGGAAAGCGCCCTCAGGGGGCGCTTGTCCGTCAAACCGTACCAAAACGAGATAGCCTGCCCTGTCACTTCAGGGCATCCTCGCCGCGGGTATCTGAATCACCCCGGATAAATTAGAGTCTATACTTTAAAAGTGGAGGTCTCTATGACAACGACCAAACGTTACTCTCCGGAAGTCCGTGAACGGGCAGTTAATCTAGTGCTGGAAACTCAGCATGAGCA
>NZ_FRDB01000371.1 GCF_900143145.1 Candidatus Sodalis sp. SoCistrobi | reverse complement strand
TCATAGCGATTCCTTATGGTTGTCAGCCTCCGGTTTTCTTCGGTGGCGGTGGTGTATATTCCGGCTGCGGTGTAGGCCTTATGTCCTTTTCAGACATGTGTTTCTCAATCAATTTTTCCGGGGGTGTAACTACCTTCTTTTCAGACATCGGCCTAAACCTCTGTTGCATTGTAGGGGTACGCCGATTTTAACATATTTAAATTTCTCGTTGTAGGGGTACACCGGGACCCTCGCCGCCTGAGAGGGTCACCAAATCAGGCACTTAACACGGAGGCCACCATGCAAAAGCTCATTGACGAATTCGACCACCTGATAGAGCCAGGGACGATTGTTACTGATATAATCCTGTCCGGCGCAACCTACGACGACTGGGGCTATACGCTACAAGAGAATGATGACGCTGACTTTTTCACCGTCGATGTCCGTAAAGCTGACGGTACAACGCAGGCCATCGGCGACTTCTCCGACCGTGAGGACGCACTTGCTTATGCCGCGCGGATGGTTGAGAAATATCAGGCACCGCTCACGGACTATACCCGGAAGTTATTAAACGATTAGGAGCATGAAATAGATTTATGGCAGATGATGTCGATTTAGCCAGCCAACACGAAGAAGCATTCCGCCAACACCTGATTGCCAATCATCGAGAAGAGGAATTACCCCTCACAGGTCGTTGCTACAATTGCGAAGACCCAACCGAGGGTAATTTCTGCTGCAAAGAATGCCGGGAAGATTGGGAGAAGCGGAAATATTTTGATAGCCAACGGAGGATTGAATGATGAACGAATTTGATTATGAAGAACTGCTTTGCTCACTCTTTGGTATTAGCGACGAGCAACGAGAGGAAGCCGATTTTGATATTGAAGATGTATGCTTCGATAAATTCGATATTAGTTTTGGTGACTTTGTGCACGTAGCCTCACAACTGTTACCGCTGACACCTGTCGTGGAATCGCCACTGTCGAAAACCCGCTACCACGCTTTTATCCATAATGGCACCGCTTTTGTAAAGATGAAGGCCGAGGAGGATTGATTAATGAAAATCAATAAGCCAAAAGTCCTTATTCACAAACGCCAGAATCATGATAGTTATGCAATTGCCATCACTGATGATAGTGACGATTTCCATGACGGTTTACTGATAGTTTCAGCAGAGCCGAATGGGCGAGGCGAAGATGACGATGCCTGGGTGATGGCCGCGTACTACATGGCGGCTGAACTGGAAAAATACCGGGGAGAACGTGGTTCATGAAACTGGATAACGCACGAGTGCTGACCTTCAGTCACCCCAATATGGGAGAGGTCGTCGCCATCACCAACGGCGGCGAGAGTATCGACGATGCCCGCTATTTAATGAGCATACAAGAGCATCCATACGATGACCAGGAGACAATGGTATATAAATCAA
>NZ_FRDB01000078.1 GCF_900143145.1 Candidatus Sodalis sp. SoCistrobi | reverse complement strand
TGCTCATGCTGAGTTTCCAGCACTAGATTAACTGCCCGTTCACGGACTTCCGGAGAGTAACGTTTGGTCGTTGTCATAGAGACCTCCACTTTTAAAGTATAGACTCTAATTTATCCGGGGTGATTCATATAGGTTACCCCGGTATCCTCCAATAATAAAATTTCGTCGCGCAGGTATTTTTCATAGCGGGTGGAAAATAGCGACTGTAGCAGCGTCAAATTGCCGCCCATCAGTACGCCGGCGGCTCCGACTTTCGCCGGTGTATTCAGCGGCAAAATACCAGGATAATTGACCCCTTGGGTTATCGCGTCGAGGGTTTGACGAAAGCCCGTATTCTTGTTCAGCCCGTTGCCTCCCTGGAGTTGATAAATGTCTTTATTGCTCGACGCCACAATGCCGTGAACGCTACGCCATCCAACATGTTTATTGATAAAATCGTGAATAGCCGTGACATCGCTAAAACCAATAAGGATTTTTTCCCGGGCACCGTGAATATGCGTCAAGTTTGCAAATAAATGCGGCAAAAGATTAAGCGCGCCCGACCCGCCGCGCACAAACCATAAATAATCAACATTATCGTCGGTCAAAGCTTTCACCAGATTTTCCCCCCGCGCGCGGTCACTGTTGACATAGCCGAAGTCGGAAACCTGTTGATCAAGGTATTGCATATTGACCTGAAATCCTTGCCGCTTTAATGCCGAAACAATATCCGGGATGCTTTGCTCAAGATATTCGGATGAGCTGGAAATAAGATGAATCGTTTTCGCCATAATGGTACCCACATGAAATAATAAAAATAAACAGCCTGACGCCATTAACCTTCACATTGTCATTTCCATTGACCTTCAATTCCTTTTTCCCATTCCATGAAACGCGCGTCTTTGCCAACGACGCGGCACGCTGAATATTCCTTTATCCCCCCACCCCCAAAAAGATTATTGCCGAACCTGGACGCCGGCACAACCGCTAAAACGGCCCTTCAACCACCCTACCCGGTCTTACACCATTATCCATTAACGCAGCATTGAAATGGGCGCGGTTATCATTTGTTCACGTATTTCTGATGGAGAGCATTTTGCTATCAATCCCCATAATCTCGATGCTGGTTTTCTGTTTTGGCGTACCGGGGTAAGCGAAAGCGTTCCCCGCCGTTCATCGATAAAATATTCATGTCTCCCCTATCCATTATGGCATCAGGCCTTTGGCATCGGACATCGGACATCGGACATCGGCTATCTGGCATCGGGCCTTTGGCATCGGGTAACGGTCATCTGACATCGGGCCTTAGGCATCGAGTAGCGGGTCTCGTGTAGCGAGTATTGGGCCTGTTTCAAGGAATAACGCTCAACGTGACCTTCCGAGTGAAAGTCCGAGTGAAAGAGAGGCCTATCAGGGTTATAGTGGCAAGATTTACCTATCGCTTCGATAGGCAAAACCTATTTAACCAATCGGCACGGGTGACTTTATTCCCCCCCGGCACGGCCTTATACTAGGTCGGCTTAAATCCTATTCATCCGCAAACGCTATTTTACAGGAGTTAATATGGTCCTGGTTACTCGTCAAGCCCCCGATTTTACGGCTGCCGCCGTGCTCGGCAATGGTGAAATCGTTGACAATTTCAATCTTAAATCCCACATCCAGGGTAAACCGGCGGTCATTTTCTTCTGGCCGATGGACTTCACCTTCGTCTGCCCGTCCGAATTGATTGCATTCGACAAACGTTACGCTGAGTTCCAGAAGCGCGGCGTGGAAATTATCGGTGTGTCTTTTGATTCTGAGTTTGTACACAACGCCTGGCGCCAGGTACCGACCGACAAAGGCGGTATCGGCCCGGTACAATATCCGATGGTAGCGGACATCAAGCGCGACATCATCAAAGCCTACGGCATTGAACACCCTGACGCCGGCGTCGCGCTGCGCGGTTCATTCTTAATCGACAAAGACGGTATCGTTCGCCATCAGGTCGTTAACGATCTGCCGCTGGGCCGTAACATCGACGAGATGATGCGCATGGTCGACGCGCTGCAATTCCACGAAGAACACGGTGAAGTCTGCCCGGCACAGTGGGAAAAAGGGCAAGAAGGGATGGGCGCCTCGCCGGAAGGGGTTGCCAAGTATCTGTCCGAGAACCTGACCAGGCTGTAATCGCGCTGCACCCGTGCAGCTAAGGCAGCTAAGGCAGCTAAGGCAGCTAAGGCAGCTAAGGCAGCTAAGGCAGTCAAGGCAGTCAAGGCAGTCAAGGCAGTCAAGGCAGTCAAGGCAGTCAAGGCAGTGACTCTGCCCATATCACGCCGGTCGGCAACCCGACCGGCTTTTTTATGCCGGGTGTTCAGGACGCCGTGCCCTGCTGCACACAGGCCGCGTTTCCCCATCATGGCACAGTATCCGGCACCGACCTTAGGAGGCGGTTACGCGCTTCGTTTTTACCCGGCGGTACCCCAATAACAGCAATAAAATCCACACCGCGCCAACGTACAGCGAGGCACGAGTAGTGGGAAAATACCCTATCAGGCCGATAATGAATAACAGGAAAACCACGCCGATACTCGCGGTGAGGGCGCCACCGGGCAACGGGAATTTCAGCGCCTGTACCTGCTCAGGCTTGAGCCTGCGGCGAAAGGCGATTTGTGAACATAAAATCATGATCCACACCCACACGGTGGCAAAGGTTGCCAGTGAGGCGATCAGCAGGAAGACATTTTCCGGCATAATATAATTTAAATAGACCGCCACCAGCATCGCCAGCATCATCACCAACACCGTTACCCAGGGAATGCCGTGGCGCGATACGCGCTGGAACAGGCGTGGCGCGTGCCCCGCCATGTCGTGCAACATGCGGCCCACGCCAAACACGTCGCTGTTGATGGCCGATAACGAGGCCGTCAGCACCACGAAGTTCAGCAGGCCCGCGGCGACAGGGATGCCCAAATGTTGGAAAGTCAGCACGAACGGGCTACCGCCCGTACCTACCTGATCCCAAGGATAGATAGACATGATAACCGTCAGGGTACCGACATAGAACAGCAGAATACGCCAGGGCACGGAATTGATGTCGCGGGGTATGGACCGCTGCGGATCCCGCGCTTCGCCGGCGGTAATGCCGATGATTTCAATCCCGCCGTAGGCGAACATCACCATTTGCAGCGACAGTATCATCCCCCAGACGCCGTGGCTGAAGAAGCCGCCGTGACGCCATAAATTGGCCACGCCGGTGGGTTGACCGCCGTTGCCGATACCCCAGACGATGATGCCGATACCGGCGAGGATCATGACAATGATGGTGGCCACTTTGAAAAAGGAGAACCAAAACTCCAATTCGCCGAACGCCTTGACGCTAAGTAAGTTGATTGCGCCGATAAACAGCACCACGCTCAACACCCACACCCAATGCGGCACCAATGGGAACCAGACACCCATATAGATGCCGAAGGCGGTGACATCGGCGATGGCGACAATAAGGATTTCAAAACAGTAGGTCCAGCCGGTAATATAGCCCGCCATAGGGCCTAGATTATCCTGCGCGTAGCGCGAGAACGAACCGGCATTGGGGTTCTCCACCGACATCTCACCCAGGGCACGCATGATGATGTACGCCACCAGGCCCCCGATCAAATAAGCCAGCAGCACGCTGGGACCGGCCATTTTGATCGCATCAGCAGAACCATAAAACAACCCGGTGCCGATGGCGGAGCCAAGCGCCATAAACCGAATATGCCGGGTGGAAAGCCCCCGCTTCAGCGAAGGGGTGGAAGATTGCATGACCTGAACCCTTTTATCTCACATGAAAAAACCACGGACGGTGTCCGTGGTCTGATGATTGCACCGCCGCCCTCAAAGAACTGAGATTTGCTGCCGCCTGCGGGTTTGATCGTAGGCCGCCGCAACGATTAGCATGACAAGCGTCGGCGGCAGCCAGGCCAGTCCCTGAGCGCTCAACGGCAGGCGTTCCACCCAGGCCGGCAGAAGGGTCGAGAAAGCCGACACCTTAATGCCATCGAGGCAGCCAAACACCAGACTCACCAGCATGCCGGGGGCGATAAGACGGGTGCTGGAATGCCACCAGCGCAAGGTAAAGCTCAGCAGAATCAGCACAATACAAGGCGGATAAATGGCGGTAAGCACCGGCACGGAAATCGAAATCAGATGGCTGAGCCCCAGATTGGAAACCACCATGGAGAACAGCCCCAGCAGGAACACCAATTTGCCATAACCGATACCGGTATGTTCGCTGAAGAACTCGGCGCAGGCGCAGGTCAACCCCACCGCGGTGACCAGACAGGCTATGGTAATCAGCACCGTCAGAAAACCGCTGCCGGCGGCGCCGAACGTGTATTGCACATAAGCGTGCAGAATTTCCGCGCCGTTTTGTGCCTCGGGCACCAGCACGCCGCTGCCCGACCCCAGCTTGAACAGCGTCAGATAAACCGCCGTCAGGCCGATACCGGCGATAAGGCCGGCGAGGATGGCATAACGGGTAAGCAATGGCGCGCTGGTCACCCCACGCGACCGGGCGGCGTTGACAATAACGATGCCGAACACCATCGCGCCCAAGGTATCCATGGTGAGATAGCCGTTGACGAAACCGCTGGAAAACGGCAGGTGGCTATAGCTTGCCGACACCGGCAGAGGCTGGCCCGCCGGCCACAGCATCGCCGCAATACCCAGCACCGCGAGCGCGAAAATCTTGAGCGGCGCCAGGACATGGCCTACCGTGTCCAGCAAGCGGCCGGGGTAAAGAGAAATACCGATCACCAGGGCGAAATAGAGAAGGCTGTATATCAGCAAAGGCAGTTCGCCGTTGCCGACAAAGGGGGCGACACCGACCGCAAACGACACGGTGGCGGTACGCGGCGTAGCAAACAGCGGCCCCACCGCCAGATAGCAGACCACCGCCAAAAGCAGACCGGCTTTCTGGCCGATAGGCGAACTCAGTGCATCAATGCCGCCACCGACCCGCGCCAGCGCAATAACGGTAATGACCGGAAGACCCACCGCCGTTATCAAAAAGCCCGCCGCCGCCAGCCAGACATGCTGGCCGGATTGCAGGCCCACCATGGGCGGGAAGATGATATTGCCGGCGCCGACAAACAGCGCAAAGGTCATGAAACCCAGCGCGAGGATGTCTTTGGAAGTTAATCGTTTAGTCATGGGTAAGTTCTAAGGCCTGTAGTAATTCGCAATAACTTATTCTTATGACGGAGCGGTGATTTACACGCCCTTGACCGCGGCGGTTGGCAACGCGTGAACGGCCGTAAAGCCGGACAGAAAAAAATGCGGGGTAGCAATACTGACGGGCGGCGCGACAACGGCGGCTAATTTAATAGTTTATAGCGGTTGCTGGCAAGTCCATCAGAAAAAACCGGCACTAAAGTATGCCTTTTGAATAATATTCATATTAAGTATTCAAGCGTTGCCTAATTTGCGCTACATGATAACCCAGGCTGCGGCAAAAATCGCGTTCGCGACATAAGAAATTGCTATGGTGGAATAAATCTCACAGGAACGCTTCGCAGCAAAACGACAAAGCCCAGCGCCAGCGGCCCGCGCGGGACCTTTCAGGCCGGCAAACTGGCGGGATCGAGGATGATATTCGCGGCCGGCGAGCAGGAGGATAACACTGTCGGTGTGTCTACGACGCCGCCATCCTGCACCAGGCCGTCTAAGGCACTAGCGCAAATCCTGTGCGGCGTTACGGCCTGCAATGACAAGATAACACCTGCGCGCAACGTGGCGCAGTGGCTTAACGGTGCAAGCGCCGACCAAAGGTTCGGGTGCTGAACAGGGTTCAAGCGCCGACCCGCGCTTCAGGTGCTAAGCACGGGTTCAGGTGATGAGCACGGGGTCCACCGGCGCAAGCGCTGACCAAAGGTTCGGGTGCTGAGTCGACTTTCAGGCGTTGAATGACTTTCAGGCGTTGAATAAAGATTCAGGCCGGGTTAAACGGTTCAGGGGGTGCGCCGAGGTGCATAGGCTTTCACGTTTTCAAATGCTGCCCGCCTGGCGTACGCAGGCATGAGGGCGGGCAGCCGGAACCACAGGCGCGCGGGCAGGTGAACTCCCCACGCTTTTGGGGCAGCATTACCAGGCGCGGCGAGCGATATCCAGCACCAACTGCAGCTTATCCCACTGCTGCTGTTCGCTGAGCTTATTGCCCTCTTCGGTCGAGGCGAAACCGCATTGCGGGCTCAGACACAACTGGTCCAGACTGACGTATTGGCTGGCTTCACGGAGGCGATCCAGCACCGCCTGCGGGTCTTCCAGCGCCGGCGTTTTCGAGGTGATAAGCCCCAGCACCGCCTGTTGATGCCCGGGTTTGATAAAGCGCAGCGGTTCAAAGCCGCCGGCGCGCTCGGTATCATACTCCAGGAAGAAAGCGTCCACTTGCACCTGGCCGAACAAAATTGGCGCAACCGGCTCATAACCGCCTTCGGAAATCCAGGTGGAACGGAAATTGCCGCGACAAACGTGCAGGCTGACCACCAAATCTTTTGGCTTACCGGCCAACGCTTTATTCAGCACGTCGGCGTAAGTCTGCGCCAGGGTGTCAGGATCATCGCCGCGTTCACGCATCTGACGCTTCTGATCTTCCGAGCACAGATAGCCCCAGAAGGTATCATCCAGCTGCAGATAGCGGCAGCCGGCGGCATAAAATGCGGCAATGGCGTCGCGCCAGGTTTGCGCCAGATCGTCAAAATACGCTGCCAGATCGGGATAAACCTGCTTATCGATCGCCGCGCGGCCACCGCGAAAATGCAACACGCTCGGGCTGGGAATGGTCATCTTCGCTACCGCATAGCCGGCCACGCTTTGCAGAAAGCGGAAATCTTCCAGCATCGGGTGATGGCTAAAACCCAGTTTTCCGGTAACTTTGACGCTGCGGGCCTTGGTTTGTACGCCCTGAAATTGAATCCCCTGATCGGGTTGGTAACCCTCGACCCCGTCCAATCCTTCAAAGAAATCCATATGCCACCAGGCGCGGCGGAACTCTCCGTCCGTGACAACCTGTAGCCCCAGCGCGCGCTGCTCCGCCACAACCCGTGCAATCTCGTTATCTTCAACGGCCCGCAGCTGCGCGGCATCTATCTCGCCATCGGCGAAACGCTGACGGGCCTGCTTGATGGCGGCGGGACGTAACAGACTGCCGACCACATCGGCACGGAAAGGGGCTTGCGTTCTTTGCATTCTACTGCTCCATGAAGGCGTCACCGGCATGATGACCAGGATAGTTTCGCGACGGGATAGTCACGTTCCGCAACGTATGGACATCCAGACGTCTATATGTCTTAATCGAAGTGTGTCACTTCGCATTACGCGGCACAAACGAGAAAATTTCAATGCTATTGAAATTTATTCATGTTTACGGCGAAAATGTTCATCTCTGCGGTTTAGAGCAATCCTGCGGCCCGCTGCGCCGCCAGCCGCTGGGATGGCGTCAGCGGAATATAGCCCGCCTGACCGACCTGTTCTTGCCCCTCGGGGGACAGTACGCGCGCCAGAAATGCCAACGTCAGCGGATCCAATGGCTTGCCTGGCGGTTTATTGACGTAAATATAGAGAGGACGGGTGAAGGGATAGTCTCCGCGGCGCAGCGTTTGTGCATCGGCGCTGTAGGTGTGGCCCGCCGCGTCGCTAATCGCCAGCCATTTTACCCCACTGGCGTGAAACCCCATGCTGGTATAGCCTATCGCATTCACCGAGGCGGCCACCGCGCGCGCCACCGCCGCCGATCCGGGCAGCTCGTTGACCGTAGGCTGCATATCCCCGCCGCACAGCACCCGATGGCGAAAAAAACCTTGGGTACCGGAAGCGGTATTGCGGCCATAGCGCAGCAGCGCCAGGGAGCGCCATTCTCCCGGCAGCCCCAGCGTCCCCCAATACCGGATTGGCGCCGCCTGGCCACACTGTCGGGTGACGGAAAATATCGCGTCCAGCTGACGCTGGCTTATCGCCTGCAACGGGTTGGCCTGATTGACCATAACCACCAACGCATCCTGCGCCACCGGCAGCGCCAGCGGCGGATAGCCATAGCGGCGACGGAACCCCTCGATTTCCGGCTCGCTCATCGGTCGGCTCATGGGCCCCAACTCCGCCGTGCCGGCCACGAGCGCAGCCGCAGCGGCAGCCGAACCGGTCGCCTGAAGTTGCACACCCACTCCCGGGTAATGCCGGCTGAACGCCGCCGCCCAGCCGCTCATTAGGGCCGACAGCGTATCCGAACCGGTACTGGTCAAGGTGCCGCTCAGCAGCACTGCCGGCGGCGAGACGGGTTGTAACGATGGTGAAACGGGCTGCGTCGGCAATGAGAAGGGCTGCCCCGGCGGCGAAACGGACTGAGCGGGCGGCGAGACAGGCGGTCCCGGCGGCAAAACGGGCTGCGCGGGCAGCCGCCGCGCTCGTTAGCCCCAGCAGGCAGCCGGCGAACAGGCGGCCGGCAAAGACGGAACAACATCGCATTACTCTCTGGCCTGAGGTGAAAGAGGGGTAACGCTATTGTCCACCCGCGGCGGGGTACTAATCAACCGCGCCGGCAAGGTAAAACCGAAACGGGTGCCCTCCCCCGGCACGCTGCTGACTTCCAGTCGCGCATCGTGATGGCTCAGGGCATGCTTGACAATCGCCAGGCCCAGGCCACTGCCGCCGGTCTGACGCGAGCGGGCTTTGTCCACGCGATAAAAGCGCTCCGTCAGACGCGGCAAATGTTCCGGCGCGATACCCGGCCCGTTATCGCTGACCTGAAACGTCGCCCCGGCGGCGCTTCGCTGCCAGCTGACCTCAATACGGGTACCGGGAGGGGTGTGGATCACCGCATTAAACATCAGATTCGACACTGCGCTGCGCAGTTGCTCCTCATTACCGTTGACCCATAGCTGCGGATTGACCCGCAGCACCAGCGGATGCTGCCCCTGACTGAGCCCCTCGACGCTGGCCTGCAAGCGCTTGAGCAAGGCCGGCATATCCACCGGCCTGGGGGTTTCCCCCTGCGGCGCCGCTTCAATACGCGACAATTCCAGCAATTGAGCGACCAAACGCTCCATGCGCCGGGATTGATCCTGCATGGTCTGCACCGCCCGCTGCCGCATATGCGGGTCCAGGCTATCGTCGGTCATCATTTCCAGGTAGCCTTGCAATACTGTAAGCGGTGTACGCAATTCATGGCTGGCGTTGGCGAAGAAGTTGCGCCGCGCGCCCTCCAGCTGTCGCATCTGGGTGACGTCGCGCACGACCATTAACAACTGGTCGTCGGTATAGGGCATGACGCGGAACTCGACCCAATGCTGATTATTCAACTGCAACGTCAACGGCAGTTGAAACGCTTGCCGCTGCAGATAATCATTGAATTCCGGGTAGCGTAACAGATTGAGGATCGGCTGTCCGTTATCCTCCGGCCAGCGAAAACTGAGCAATTGTTGAGCCAGCCCGTTGCACCAGAATATATGGCCGTCCGCCGTTAACATCACCAGCGCATCGGGCAGCGATTCAGCGCCGCTGCGAAAGCGCTTGAACAGCATCGCCAGTTCGCGCCGTCGGCGGCGTTGACGTTGCTGCATACGGTGCAGACCATAAAACAGCGAAACCCAGCTGCCTCCGCCCACCGGTGGCGTCCGTCCGGGGTTGCGCCATAGCCAATGGGACAGCCGCAGTTGAAAATAATAGTTGCGCATCAGCGCCGCCAGCAGCGACAGCGCCAGCAGCCAGCTTAAATGGCCGATGAACAGCGACAGTAACAGCGCCGGCAGGCAAAACAGCACCCCTTCCAGCAACACTCTGCGCCAGGTAATAGGTTCAAGCAACGGCATCTCCTTGGCGACAGCGCCCGTGTCGCGGCCAGCAGCTCATCATGCGTTCGCGGACGCGAGCAGCACAATTTTCCAATGGGTTCCACATCCCCGCCAGAACCGTGTTATCGCCTGCCTGCTGGCGGGCCGTCGGGAGCCGCTTGCGCGCCGCGTCCGGTCACGTTCCAGCGTATCGCCCACCGGAATTAATAGCGCCCGGAAAAACGGTAACCGGTACCGCGCACCGTTTGTACCATGCGATCATGTCCGCCGGATTCAAGCGCTTTACGCAAACGGCGGATATGGACATCCACCGTGCGGTCCTCCACATAGACATTCGTGCCCCATACGTGATTTAGCAATTGTTCGCGGCTATAAACGCGCTCGGGATGGGTCATGAAAAAATGCAGCAGCTTAAATTCGGTCGGTCCCATGTCGAGGGCCTGTTCGTTGGCCGTGACCCGATGTGAGGCGGGATCCAGACTCAGCCCCTGAAGCTCGATACGCTCTTCCGCCTCCATCGGAGAGATGCGTCGCAGCACCGCTTTGATACGGGCCAGCAGCTCCTTGGGCGAAAAGGGTTTGGTGATATAATCGTCGGCGCCGACCTCCAGCCCGCGCACGCGGTCTTCTTCCTCACCGCGTGCGGTCAGCATCACGACGGGAATTTCCCGCGCCAGCGCTTCGCTCTTCATTTGTTTAATGAATTGAATGCCGGATCCGCCCGGTAACATCCAGTCCAACAGCACCAGATCAGGATACGGTTCCGCCAGCAAATTAATTGCGGTAGGATAATCCTCCGCCTCGATGGCCTGAAAACCGTTTTGCTCCAGGACAAAACACAGCATTTCCCGGATTGGCGCTTCGTCTTCCACCACCAGTATGCGTCTTGCCATCGTTTCTCCGCCATAAATCGTCATGATTAAGGTGCCGGCATTATGCGTCACTTTTGTGACATATTTATTAAAACTCATTTATCTAAAAAGAAATAGATTTTATATGCCACCATCGCCCTCAGCTTAAGGTAATAAGCGAACCAGAGATGCCCTAACTTACTGTTAGATTGCTTGTTATCATCCATGCCTTGTATCAGCGAGCGAGGTCGATTTCTGGCGCAACATCTTGTGTCCCCTGTCATTGTCGCGGCCCACGGCAGGCGACGTTGCATGGCAAAGCCCACGCGGCTCGGTTAGAGCCGAACGGCGGCAGGAGGCAGAGCCCACGCGGCTTGGTTTAGAGCCGAACGGCGGCAGGAGGCAGAGCCCGCGCGACTCGGTTAGAGCCGAACGGCGGCAGGAAGCGAAGCGCCGGAGCGCGGCGCGACAGCCCTGCAACAGTGGCGCTCCGCGCTCCGGCGCGGTATCCCTTTTTCAGGAACCCTGGCCGCAAAATCACCCCCGTCAAACGACAACCGCCGGCTTCAGGGTTTATACTGCCCCATCAATTTGTTCGCCGCTGGAGCGCCATGCGCATTATTCACACCTCTGACTGGCATCTTGGTCAGTCGTTTTTTACCAAAAATCGCGCCGATGAACATCAGGCGTTTCTGACGTGGCTGGTCAGTCAGGTGGAGGAACACCAGGTTGATGCCCTGATTGTGGCGGGGGATGTTTTCGATACCGGAACGCCACCCAGTTATGCCCGTGAATTATTCAACTGAATAACCCCGAGTTTATTAGAGAGTAATTTTGGCAATACTACGCCGCTTCCTCTGATGCTAATTGCAAAGCGTAATAGTTCATTTCGGCTTCAGTAGGAGGGATGTAACCCAGCCGCCCGAGCAGCCTTCTGTTGTTGTACCAGTCCACCCAGTCCAGCGTGGCCAACTCCACTTCCGTCCGGTTTTTCCAGCTCCCGCGGTGGATAACCTCCGTTTTGTACAACCCGTTGATACTCTCTGCCATCGCATTATCGTAGGAGTCGCCGGTAGTGCCAACTGACGCCAGGATTTCAGCATCCTTCAGACGCTTTGAATACGCTAATGAAACATATTGTGAGCCTCGGTCTGAGTGATGGATCACCCCTTTCCCTGGGCGACGAGCCCAAAGCGCCTGCTCCAGCGCATCCAGCACCAGAGATGTCTCCATCGACGTTGAGACCCGCCAGCCGACGATAACGCCGGCGAACACATCGACGATAAAGGCCACATAAACGAAGCCCTGCGCCGTTCTGACGTAGGTGAAGTCCGCCACCCAAAGCTGATTGGGCCGCTCCGCCATGAA
>NZ_FRDB01000020.1 GCF_900143145.1 Candidatus Sodalis sp. SoCistrobi | reverse complement strand
GCCTACACTTTTGGCCCCCGAACCGATGAGACCTGCCGTGAATTGCTGGCTCTGTTGACGCCGTTCAACATCGGCATGATTACCAGTGACAACTGGGGCAGCTATGCAAGAGAGGTGCCGAAGCAGAAACATCTGACTGGCAAGATCTTCACGCAACGTATAGAGCGCAATAACCTGACGCTCCGTACCCGCATTAAACGCATAGGTATCTACACATCAGGGAGGAGGCTTAAGAGCAACTCTCGCTAAATGAGTAAGTTCTTCCAGACTATATTCCGATAATAATTTTAGTGTATTCAACAAGATGGATAGGCCAGCGAGCAGAGCAGGAGCGCTCTCTCTGCGGCCTCGCTTTTGCTGTCGTCCTGACAAGCGACATATCAGCTGGCGGGCTGCCGCATTTTCTTCTCCTTCAGCGCGTTGCAGCCGCCATACCAGAACAGCAGCCATACTGGCTATTAACAACCTGCGTAGTACGGCTGGCGCGCTGCGCTGAAGCCATGTTTCTACGTCATGTCCGGCACCTTTCAGCAACTTAAAAAATGATTCAATATTCCAGCGCCAGTAATACCAACGAGCTACTTCCTCGCAGGTGATCTCGCTGCAAACGTTTGTAAGCAGCGTCCAGCGTCCCACCACATTACCGAGATCATCCGTAAGCCGAACAACAACCAATCTGACCGTCAGAGGCTCTCCAGGTTGGATTTTTATGCGGCGGCCGGTTTCTTTATCTTTACGCTTCTGCTGCGCAGCTCGGGTTATGACTATCGAGGTTTCACTGATTTCCATATCAGCTTTTTTCCCTTTCCAGTCTACCTGTCCGCATCCGTTGTATGGCAGAAGAGCAGCAATCTCACCAATTTTCAATGAATTACCTTGCCACTCTGCACCATGTCCTTCTTTTCCTCGGATAAGCCAGCATATTCCTTGAGTACTCAACGTCCGCATATGTCCAATAGAGTCACCCTCTCTATCAATTATATGAATCAGCTTTTTACCTATATTAAGCGATTCCACACGGGCAATATCGGTCGTCAAGGCGTCCATATGTGTCTGCCGTTCGGACAGTCCTTCCGCCAACGTTGAATGACAACCGGTTGCATCGGTAAGTGTCTGAGATAGAGGCGCTATTGGCAAACCCGTGCCAGCATCAACCAGCAAGCTGCTTTGAAGTTCATATCCAACATCGCCACCGTGCGTCATTTTTAAGCGTCCGTATTTGGCATGATGGTAAAGAAATTGTAAACGTGACCAATCATGAACAACGAGAGCGTATGGATGCGGGCTAAGCGAAATTTGCTCAAGTGCTAGCGAAATAATTGGCTCATTGAGTTGACTGAAGCTAATTCGCTTATTATTCAGAAAACGCCAGACAGCTTGGGTAGTTGCGAAAGTTGATTTTTGAGCACTTGCGAGGTCTTTAACCGCAGAAGCAAGAAGAGCCGCGGGCGTCATATGCTGTTTAACCAGCGTCTGATATCGGCGGGTAAGGCGAGAGTCAATCCCGCCAACAGATAGGTTGAAATCATTCTGCAAAGTAATAACAGGTATCACGATAAATGTGTAGATACCTATGCCGTGAGGGGTAGGCGAATTTGGCGGCGATGGCATAGGGCACCGCCGCGCCCATCGATGCTAAGCTGCCGGACAGCGTGGCGCGTTGCCCGCGCTTGATACGGAGATCGCGCGCAAACCAGTTGGCGCAGGAGCCGGCGTCGGAGGTGACGATGGCATCGGCCGGCAGCAGCGGCGACATTTCCCACACCACCCGTTGCGGATTGACAGGGCTGGCCGGCGCCATGGCCCGTTTTTCCAAAGTGTGCCACCATTTTTTCATTTGCCGACCGATGTTGTTTTGCCAGGCGCGCTGGGTCTTGCGCCTGAGAAGAGGCAGCAGCGCGCGTAAGGTTTCTGCCCCATCGCCGTGCAAGTTGACCTCCATTGGATAGCGCAGCGACAGCATGGACGGTTCAATATCGATTTGTACGCCCCGCGCCTGGCCATCAGCCGGCAAAAACTCCGCCCAGGGGAAACCGCTACCAATCATCAAAAGCGTATCGCATTCGCTCATCATATCCGACGACGGCCGCGTGCCGAGCAGTCCGATAGCGCCGGTGACAAACGGCAAATCGTCCGGCAGCACGTCTTTGCCGAGCAGCGCCTTGGCCACCCCTGCCCCCAAAATATCCGCGACGTCGATAATTTCCTCTGCGGCGCCGCGCGCGCCGGCGCCGATGAGAATCGCCACTTTTTTACCGGCATTAAGCACCTCGGCCGCGCGGTTCAAATCCGCGATTTGCGGCACCACCCGCGGCGAATGATAACCGACGCCGGAGCGGGTAAACCCGTGGGCAACGGCCGGCGCCTCCCAAGGCGCGTCCTGTACATCTTTCGGCAGAATCAGAGCCGCGACGCCGTTTTTTGCCTGCGCCACGCGCATGCCGCGATCCAGCATATGGCGTACCTGCGCCGGCACCGCCGCTTCCTGGACATAATCCGCCACATCGGCAAACAGGCGATCGAGATTCAGCTCTTGCTGGTAGCTGGCGCCGCGCGACGAGGTTTCCGCCTGCCCGATGATGGCCAGTACCGGGACATGATCCATGCGTGCATCATACAGACCGGTTAACAAATGGGTGGCCCCCGGCCCCCCGGTGGAAAGACACACGCCCGTCTCGCCGGTCAGTTTGGCGTGGGCGGTGGCCATGAATGCCGCCATTTCCTCATGACGCACCTGAATAAACTCGATACCCTCGCCGCGTTTGGCGGCGCGCTGCAACGCGCCCAGTACGCCGTTGATCCCGTCGCCGGGGTAACCGTAGATACGGCTAACGCCCCAGGCTTTCAGGCGCTCGACAAAAAAATCGCTGGTCTTGATTGTCATGGTTATGCCTCGGCTATGCCAATGGCGCCGCCTGTCACCGCGCCGCCGTATTGATTTCGTTAATAAAAATCGCTTCTTCAAGCATAGTTCAATTTGGCGCATCCCGGCGCCGGCGTGGCAGCGGTGGGCTAGCGACAGCCACGTTGACCAGGCGCCAGAGGATTGTCGCCGTCGCGGCGATGCGGGCAGCGCATCTACTGGCGGTGGGACGCTGTCGCTGGCGCGGCGATGCGGTCAGCGCTTTTACTGGCGGTGGAACGCTGTCGCCGGCGCGGCGATGCGGGCAGCGCTTTTACTGGCGGTGGGACGCTGTCGCCGGCGCGGCGATGCGGGCAGCGCTTTTACTGGCGGTGGGACGCTGTCGCCGGCGCGGCGATGCGGGCGGCGCCGACGCTCATACCAGGGATGTCGCCGGCGCGCGGATACTGCGCCAGGCGGCGTGGGAAAGCGTTAGCGGAAGGGATTAACGGTTTTCGGGATTATCGGCGAAGCGGCGGAAAATTTGTAACGTTTCGTCACTGACGTGATGCTCTATCCCCTCCGCGTCGCGGCGTGCGGTTTCGGGGCTGACGCCTAGCGCCAACAGGAAAGATTCGACAATCTGGTGGCGCATGCGGCTTTCGTGGGCCAGCGCTTCCCCCTCGGCGGTGAGAAAAATGCCGCGATAGGGCTGTTGCTCCACCAGCCCCGCCGCCACCAGCCGTTTCAGCATCTTGGCCACCGTGGGTTGTGACACGCCCAGCCGCGCCGCCAGATCAACCTGGCGCGCTTCGCCGCAGTCGCGGATCAGATCGGCTATCAGCTCGACATAGTCATCTATTAGCTCCCGCCGATGCGCTTCACGCACCTGCAAAAATCCCTGTACATGCTCTTTCACGTCCACCAACGGCGTGAGATCGCTGGACAGCGCGGATGAATCATCCTGGGTCATGCCTGTTCCTCGTTATGTCATGCCCAACGGTCCCGCGCGGGCGGGACAGGCACATTATGGCTAAACAGTGTAAACGAAGAGCGGTCGAGTACAAAATTTTGAATTAATTGCTTTTGCTATCTAATATAGCCTATGCTATATCTGTTGATTATGCCAGCAGCGCGCCGGCAAGGCACCGACGACAGGTCGCCCCCCGACGCGTTTGGGCCAGGGGTCCGCAAACCTGATGCCCGCTACAGGCTTGAGTGCCGCTTTCGCAGACGTTAACCGCCACCCGGGAAATCGCCATGACTACGACATCCTCTGCTCGCCACGTTTTCACCCGCTCGCCTTTTACGCTGCGTCTGATGCTGGCGGGAATGCTGGTCGCGCTGTTCACCGGCAGCGCACGGGCGGAAAAACCCTTCCAGGTGATTACCACCTTTACCGTGATTCAGGACATGGCGCGACAGGTCGCCGGGGACGCGGCTGAGGTGCATTCCATCACCCGGCCGGGCGCGGAGGTGCATGATTATCAGCCCACGCCGCGGGATATCGTCAAGACGCAAAAGGCGGACCTTATCCTGTGGAACGGTATGAACCTTGAACGCTGGTTTCGCCGCTTCTTCGACCAATTACACGACGTGCCGTCGGCGGTCGTCACCGAAGGTATCGAACCCATGCCGATCCGCGACGGCGGCGCCAACGACCGCGTCAATCCCCACGCCTGGATGTCGCCCTCCAACGCGCTGGTATACGTCGAGAATATCCGTCGGGCGCTGGTCAAGCACGATCCCACCCATGCGGCGGTTTACAATCGCAACGCTAAACGCTATGCCGACGAAATCAAGGCGCTCGATGACCCGTTGCGCGCGCGGCTGGCAAAAATTCCCGATGAGCAACGCTGGCTGGTTACCAGCGAAGGCGCATTCAGTTATCTGGCGCGGGACTACCGGCTGCGCGAGGTTTACCTCTGGCCGATTAACGCCGACGAGCAAGGCACACCGCAACAGGTGAAAAAGGTCATTGATACCGTCCGTCGCTATCACATCCCGGTGGTGTTTAGCGAAAGTACCATTTCCGATAAACCGGCGCGCCAGGTCAGCCAGGAATCCGGCGCCCGCTATGGCGGTGTGCTGTATGTGGATAGCTTGTCCACCGCCGACGGGCCGGTGCCTACCTATCTCGACCTGCTGCGCACCACCGTTGATACCATCGCCAAGGGGTTTGGCCAATGAGCGCCCCCGCAGTAGCATACCCGCGCACCCACCTGGCGGTGAGCGGTCTGACGGTCACTTATCATAATGGACATACCGCCTTGCGCGACGCCGGCTTCACGCTTGAAGGCGGCACGCTGTGCGGACTGCTCGGCGTTAACGGCAGCGGCAAGTCCACGCTGTTCAAAAGTATCATGGGAATGGTACGCCCCAGCGCCGGCCTCATCCGCCTCAACGGGCTGCCGGTGTCGGTCGCCCTGCGGCACAATCAGGTGGCCTATGTCCCGCAAAGCGAAGACGTCGATTGGCATTTTCCGGTACTGGTGGAGGATGTAGTGATGATGGGTCGCTACGGCAACATGTCATGGCTGCGTCGCCCGTCGCGCGAGGATCGCCTGGAGGTGGATCGGGCGTTGGCCCGCGTGAGTCTGACCGCGCTGCGCCGGCGGCAGATAGGCGAGCTGTCCGGCGGCCAGCGAAAGCGGGTCTTCCTGGCGCGGGCGCTGGCGCAGCAGGCGCGGATATTGCTGCTGGATGAACCCTTTACCGGCGTGGACAGCCAGACCGAAAGCACCATCATCACCCTGCTGCGCCAACTGCGCGAGGAGGGGCATCTGGTATTGATTTCTACCCATAACCTCGCCAGCGTACCGACCTACTGCGATCGGGTGGTGCTGATTAACGGCGGCGTGGTCGCCGCCGGCCCTGTGGAGAACACCTTTACCGCCGACAACCTGCGCCGCGCCTTTGGCGGCAGTCTGCCGCTGCAGGTCCTGACGGGAGCGCCGGCGGATGCTTGAGTGGGCGCTGGAGCCACTGCATTATGCCTACATGCGTAACGCGATTTGGGTCAGCGCACTGGTGGGGGCCTCCTGCGCGTTTTTGTCGGCGTTTGTGATACTGAAAGGCTGGTCGCTGATGGGCGACGCCTTGTCCCACTCGGTGATGCCGGGCGTTGCCGCCGCATATGCGCTGGGCCTGCCCTACGCCGCCGGCGCTTTTGTAACGGGCCTGCTGGCGGCGCTTACCATGGCGCTGACGCGCCACCTTACCCGCCTGCGCGAAGACGCCATTATCGGCTATGTGTTTTCCACATTCTTTGCCGCCGGGCTGCTGCTGGTTTCGCTAAATCCCACCGCGGTCAATGTGCAAACGATTCTGTTCGGTAATATCATCGCCATCGCGGCCGAAGATGTGCGGCAAGTGCAATGGATAAGCGGCGCGACCTGTGTGGTGCTGTTTTGTCTGCGCAAGGATTTGCTGGCGGTGTTTTTCGACGAGGTTCACGCCCGCTCGCTCGGCCTGGCGCCGCTGCGCCTTAAACTGGTGTTTTTCGTGCTGTTAAGCGCCAGCATCATCGCCGCACTGCAAACCGTCGGCGCGATCCTGGTGATGGCTATGGTTATCACCCCCGGCGCTACCGCCTGGCTGCTGACCGACCGTTTCTCACGCCTGATTGCGCTGTCGGTCGGTTTTGGCGCCGTCACCTGCGCCGTTGGCGCCTGGTTAAGCTATTTTGTCGATGGCGCTACCGGCGGCGTGATTGTTACGCTACAAACGCTGCTGTTCTTACTGACCTGGGTGGTCGCACCGCGCCACGGCTTGCTGGCTGCCCGCCGGCGCCGGCTGGCACCCCCGGAGACGGTGCCATGAGTTGGCTCGACTGGCTGATGGATCCCTTGAGCTACCCCTTTATGCAGCGCGCCCTGCTGGCGGCGCTGGCGACAGGCACGGTCTGCGCGGTGTTGTCGTGCTTTTTGGTTCTCAAAGGTTGGTCGCTGATGGGGGATGCCATCTCCCATGCGGTACTACCGGGGATCGTGCTGGCCTTTGCCGCCGGTATTCCGCTGTCGGTAGGCGCCTTCGTGGCGGGGGTCGGCTGTGCGCTGGGCACCGGCTATATTCGCGATCGCTGCCGGCTGAAAGAGGATACGGTGATGGGCATACTCTACACCGGCATGTTCGGTTTCGGTCTGGTGCTGTTCACCCGTATCGATACCGACCAGCACCTCAACCATATTTTATTCGGCAACGTGCTCGGCATTTCCCCGCGCGAATTGCTGCATACCCTGTTAATCGCCGGGGTGGTCACCCTGGTGGTGCTGCTAAAGCGGCGGGATCTGGCGCTGTTCTGCTTTGATGTGGGTCAGGCGACGGTGCTGGGACTGCGCATTCCGCTTTTGCATTATGGGTTGTTGTGCCTGCTGGGGCTGACCGTAGTGGCATCGCTGCAGGCCGTCGGCGTTATTTTGGTGATCGCCATGCTGATTACCCCCGGTATAACCGCCTTAACGCTGTGCAGCCGCTTTGACTCCATGCTGGCGCTGGCGCTGCTGACCGCCGCCGTCGCCGTCGCCAGCGTCAGCGGCACGCTGCTCAGTTTTCATTTCGACGCCGCCACGGGTCCTTGTATCGTGCTGGTTCAGAGCCTGCTGTTTGTGCTGGCGGTCGCCTACCGTCATATCACCGGTCGACGCCGCGCAAGCCTGATGCCCTAACATAGACGCTCAGGGCGACGGGGCTTTCTCCCGTTACACCACCGTCCCGTCAACAGATGCGGCCCGCAAAGGCGCCACGCGGCGTGCCAACATACCTGGCAGCCTGCCCAGCGGCTGTCCAGCCATACTTGACCCTCCTACTGCTCGCCTCCGCGCAGCTGCCAACATACCTGGTAGCCTGCCCAGCGGCTGTCCTGCCCTCCCTGCTCTTCAATTAATCCCCCGCCGTCCGCCATCTTAGGCCAACGCTAAACGGAGGTGTTTCGTTACAGCCCGCAAAAACGCGAACGGCGGCTAAATATTTTTTGCGCGTTGCCGATAGTGAAGCACGAGCCGGGCTTTCGCGCCCGGCCCCCTTTTCCGGTCGGAGTGCTGCGCACGTTTATGGGCCGCAGTCAGCAAGAGCGCGCGTCGGGTTATTCGCCGGACCGGCGGCGTTCCGGCCTCGCAGCTCAGGAGACAATAATGAACAAAAGCGTGCAAGCCCCCAGCAAAACCGGCAGCCAGCGTCGCACCCGCGTGCGCGGCATTGACCGCACGTTGCAAATTCTCGACTGTTTACAAAACCGGCAGTGCCCCATCACGACCTATGAAGTCGCGAAAGATCTTTCTGCCCCATTGTCCAGCATTTACTCGCTGGTGGAGGTACTGGTCGCGAGTCGTTTACTGGAACGTGATGAAAACGGCATGATTTGGCTGGGCGCGCGGCTTTATCGCTACGGACTGGCCTATGCGCGTGTCCATGGACCGCTGGTGGCGTCGGCGACCGCCGCAGCCAACGGCGCGTCGAACGACATCGCGTCCGTTGACGATGAACGCATTATGACCGGGAGCGCCGGCACGTCCTGCACCGAACTACCGTCAGAGCGCTAATTCGCCACCTGTCGGCGGCAGACATTGCGCCGGTGGTCGGCGTGAGGCAAACGCAGCGGCCGTCACCCAGGGTCGACGACGCGCGGCGCCGGGATTACCCCACCGGCGCCGCCGCTTAAAGGGTAGCGTTCCGGGGAGAGTTTCCTTAAGATAATGCATCGGCAGCCTGCCGCGACGGGCGATTTCACCTTTTGCTGTCATTTTCTCTTATAGGGCTCACATCAATGGAAACGATTCTCAGACATCTACCGGTCAATCAACGCGTGGGTATTGCCTTTTCCGGGGGTCTGGATACCAGTGCCGCACTGCTATGGATGCGTCAGAAAGGGGCGGTGCCTTACGCCTATACCGCGAATCTCGGCCAGCCGGATGAAGATGATTATGACGCCATTCCGCGCAAGGCATTAGCCTACGGCGCCGAACAAGCCCGTCTGATTGACTGTCGCAAGCAGTTGGTGGCGGAAGGGTTGGCCGCCCTGCAATGCGGCGCATTCCACAACACCACCGCCGGCGTGACCTATTTCAATACCACCCCGCTCGGCCGCGCCGTCACCGGCACTATGTTAGTGGCCGCGATGAAAGAGGACGGCGTTAATATCTGGGGTGACGGCAGCACCTACAAGGGTAACGATATCGAGCGTTTCTATCGCTACGGCCTGCTGACCAACGCCGAATTAAAAATCTATAAACCCTGGCTGGACACCGACTTTATCAATGAACTCGGCGGCCGTCAGGAGATGTCTCAGTTCATGACCGAGGCCGGTTTCGATTACAAAATGTCGGCCGAGAAAGCCTACTCCACCGACTCCAACATTCTCGGCGCCACCCACGAAGCGAAAGAGCTGGAGTATCTTAATTCCAGCGTGAAGATCGTCAATCCCATTATGGGGGTAAAATTCTGGGATGAAAATGTGCGCATCCCGGCGGAAGAAGTGACGCTGCGCTTCGAGCGCGGTCTGCCGGTGGCGATCAACGGCCAGAGTTTCAACGATCAGGTGGCGATGCTGCTGGAAGCCAACCGCATCGGCGGTCGTCATGGTCTGGGCATGAGCGATCAGATTGAAAACCGTATTATCGAGGCGAAAAGCCGCGGCATTTATGAAGCGCCGGGCATGGCGTTATTGCATATCGGCTATGAACGTTTGCTGACCGGTATTCATAATGAAGACACCATCGATCAGTATCACGCCAACGGCCGTCAATTGGGCCGCCTGCTGTATCAGGGCCGCTGGTTCGATCCGCAGGCGCTGATGCTGCGCGACGCGACTCAGCGCTGGGTCGCCAGCGAAATAACGGGCGAGGTGACGCTGGAATTGCGCCGCGGCAACGATTATTCCATTCTGAATACCGTTTCCGACAATTTGACCTATATGGCGGAGCGTCTCACGATGGAGAAAGGGGAATCCACCTTCTCGCCGGAGGATCGTATCGGTCAGTTGACCATGCGCAATCTGGATATCACCGATACCCGCGCCAAGCTTATCAATTACATCGGCACCGGCCTGCTTTCCGCCGCCGACGACAGCGGCGTGCCCAAGCTTGAGGACAAGCACGGCAACTAATTCCGGCCGCGCGGGCCGTCTTGGCACGGACCGCACCGGCTTGGGTGCCGTTTAGCTGTTCCGCCCCTTGCGGGGTCATCGCCCTGGCGACACGGCAGATGACCCCGTTTCGTTCCGACCGGCACGCCTCACCATCCGCCTCGGTGAGCTGCGCCTTGCCGCCAGCAGCCCCCTTTAGCGTGCAGAAGTTTGCCGCAGGCGCCCTCTTTCGTTTACTGTTTCCTTCGCCGCGCCGCAGCCAACCGGCGCGGGGCATGCTCCGCTGGTGTCGTTAACGTCCGGCACATGTCTTGCTGACTTGATCGGGGCAGGTTAAGCGTCTATTCCTAGCTTACGCTTAACCCCTGAGGAGCCGCAGGCATGATCATTGGCCGCCATTCCCCCTCGACGCCACCTGCCTGCCGTGCTGACACCTCGGACACGCAGCAACCGAATGGCCCGCAGGCCGTCCCGGTCGCGTTACCCCGCAAGCTCTCCTTACGTCGTGCCGCCGGCGACGGCCCTGCGCTTTCTTTCAGCGTAAAGTTATCTTCTTCCGTTCCCGCCGCGCCAGCCGCGCAGCCAACTTGCGTCATCCCCTCGGCGCTGCCCCGAACCCAGCCGCCGTCGGCTGCGCCGGCTGAAGAAGTCATGTGCCCGCCGTCATCTGTGGCTTTGCCCCGGGGTGACTTGCCGGCGTCTGCCACCCAGCCGTCGTGTGTTGCCGCCACCCAGCCGCCGTCGCCTGCGCCGGCCGCGCAAATCATGTGCCCGCCGTCATCTGTGGCTTTGCCCCGGCGTGCCTTGCCGGCGTCTGTCACCCAGCCGTCGTGTGTTGCCGCCACCCAGTCGCCGTCGCCTGCGCCGGCCGCGCAAATCATGTGCCCGCCGTCATCTGTGGCTTTGCCCCGGCGTGCCTTGCCGGCGTCAGCCACCCAGCCGTCGTGTGTTGCCGCCCCTCTGCCGCCGTCTGCTCCGCTGGCGGCACGCCGAGGGCCGGTACCCGCTGCGCGCACCCTGTCGCCGTCCGAGGTGCGACAGGTCAGTTCGCCATCAAGTGATCGTGCTTCGCCGCGCAGTGTCTCGCGAAAGACGGTTTATCCCTTGCCGGACCTGCTCGATGACAGCCGCCACGAACTGGAATATTATCTCACGCATCGTCTGCGTTATGCCGACAGCCACCGACTCTGGCCGCAAACCTTCCATACGTTTTTCGGCGCTAAACGGTGCGAGGCCAGCGGTCAGAACACCGTGGACATCGCGCTGGAAATTGCACAAGGCATCAAGCGCCGGCGGTTATTAGATGGCTTGGCCGGTCACGCCATGAGCCGCGACATCGTACGCCGTGACCTGCATTACCGCCGCCGTACGGCAGAATCGCCGGCGCAGTTGGCGCGGGCGCTGCTTGATCTTGAACTTCTTAACGGCGTATTGACGTTAGGCGAGGCACACGAACTCAGCGGCCGTTTGGTCACCTCCCCGGAGTGTCGCGCGCTGAACGTCATCGTGTTTGCAGACCATCTCTATTTGCTGGATGCGCCACGCCGCCATTATCAGCATCTGAGGCTGCCCTGCGATACGCAAAGCCTGACTATGGTGCTGGGGGCGTTTCTGCCGCAAGCGGGCCCGTCGCCGGCGCCGTGTTTCCATTTGCACCATATCGGTTTCTTTTAACACCGCGCCAACGGTGCCTCATCGGTGCCGCCAATAACAGAAGTAAACGATAATTATTTGCAACATGACGCCTGCTCCTTATGATTGAACTTTACGCGGGCAAGGGGCACTCACCATGGGCGAGAGAAGACTTACCACGCCGTGCTGTATCGGCGGCGGGCCGGCCGGATTAATGCTGGGCTATTTATTGGCGCGCTCGGGTGTCGCGGTCACGGTGTTGGAGAAACACCGTGATTTCCTCCGCGATTTTCGCGGCGACACCATTCATCCCTCCACGCTGGCCATCATGCACCACCTGGGACTGCTGGAAGGGTTGTTGGCGTTACCCCATAAAAAAGTGACGACGTTGCGCGGCGAGCTGCAGGGTAAGACGGTCACGATGGCCGATTTCAGCCGTCTGCCCGGACGCTGCCAGTACATGATGTTGATGCCACAGTGGGATTTCCTTAATTTCCTGGCGGAGCAGGCGGCAACGTTACCGGGCTTTACGCTGCTGCGCGCGACCCGTGGCGTTTCGTTGCGCCAGCACCAGGGGCGAATCATCGGCGTCAATGCCGAGGACGACGCTGGCGCCCTTGCCATCACCACGCCACTGGTGATAGGTACCGACGGCCGCCGCTCGATGGTGCGCGCCGCCGCCGGGTTGCAGGTTGAGAATTTCGGCGCCCCGCGCGACGTGGTGTGGATGAAACTGCCGAAGGAGGCCGGCGACGACGGCTGGGCCAGCGGCCACGGCGGGCCGAAAAATAATTTCATTATGCTCGACCGCGGTGAGTATTGGCAGTGCGGTTACAGCATCGTCAAAGGCAGTTTCGCCGCGCTACAGCAGCAGGGGTTAGCAGCGCTGCTACAGCAGGTGGCGGGAGTGGCACCGGTTGACATCGAACGGCTGCGGCGGCAGATTACCGACTGGCAGCAGGTGAAGCTGTTGGATATCCGCATCGACCGACTGACGCACTGGGCCGCCCCGGGCGTGTTGTGTATCGGCGATGCCGCCCATGCGATGTCGCCCATTGGCGGCGTCGGCGTCAATCTGGCCATACAGGACGCGGTCGCCACCGCCAATTTGTTGGCAACGCCGCTGGCACGCGGCGTGGTCGGCCTGCGTGAGCTTCATCGCGTACAGCGTCGCCGCCAGTTCCCCACCCGGGCCACCCAGGCGCTGCAAATTATGATGACCGGCAAGGCGCAGCGCGCGCCTCGCCCTGCACGTAAACCGTCGGCGCTGGAACGCTGGCTGCGCCAGCGTCCCTGGTTGCCGCGTCTGGCCGGCAGGATTATCGGCCTGGGGTTCCGCCCCGAACGGCCGCGGCGAGCGCTATTACAGCGCTAACCCCTGCGCTACGCCCATATCAGCCCGCCCCGCGCCCCCGTGATCCAGGCCACCTTCGCCCCCCAAGCCGGAGGCGGTCAGCGTGCTGCTCCACGTCCAAGTGGACGCGGCCGCCCTACCAAGCGCTGCCTTGTGCTCAGCGATAGCCCTTTCCCCGCGCCGGCCGCTTGCTTTACACTGTCCGCTCTGCCTGGCGCCCATGTGGCCGCGCCGGCTTCGCCATCAGCCCTGGAGCTTGCGTTGAGCGTCTGTGAATATATGTTGCCCGGCATGTTTATCAAGGAACACCTGGTCAAGGTGCCGCTGGATTGGTCGCAGCCGGAGGACGGCCGCACGCTGGAGCTGTTTGTGCGCGAGGTCGTCGACCCGCGCAAGCGACACCACGCCTTACCGAAACTCGCGTTTCTTCAGGGTGGCCCCGGCGGTAAGGGGCCGCGCCCGCAGGGCGGCGGCCCGGTATGGCTTGCCGAAGCGCTGAAGACCCACCGGGTTATTTTGCTGGATCAGCGGGGCACCGGCCGCAGCAGCCGGGTGGAAAGCGCCACGCTGGCGACGATGGACCCACATGCGGGCGCGGCGTATTTGTGGCACTTTCGCGCCGACAGCATCGTGCGCGATTGCGAATTTCTGCGCACGCGGCTGTTCGGCGGCGATCGTTGGGAGACGCTGGGGCAAAGTTACGGCGGCTTTTTGACTCTGAGCTATTTATCTCTGGCGCCCGAAGGCCTCGCCGCCTGCTACGTCACCGGCGGGCTGCCGGGCCTCGACGCGACTGCCGATGAAGTCTATCGCCGCACTTACCCCCGGGTGGCGGCGAAAAACGCGTGCTATTTCCGCCGTTATCCCGCCGACGCGGCGCGGATCGCCCGCCTGGCGGATGTCATCGCCGACCGCGCCGTGCGGCTGCCCGATGGCGATCGCCTCAGCGTGCGCCGACTGCAAACTTTGGGTATGGCCTTCGGGATGGGGCCCGGTTTCGATCAGGTGCATGGGCTTATCGAAGAGGCGTTCAGCGACAGCGCCGAAACCCGCTTGTCGGATCATTTTCTGATGGCCATCATGGCTGAGACCGGCTATGACGCCAATCCCCTCTATGCGGTTCTGCAGGAGGTCATTTATGGCCAGCCCGGGCAGGCCGGCAACTGGGCGGCGGAGCGGGTACGCCAGGCATTTCCCGCTTTCCAGTCCGATGCCCGGCCGCTGTTGTTCACCGGCGAGATGATCTATCCCTGGATGTTTGATGAGATCCGCTCACTGCGTCCGTTTCGCGCCGCGGCGGCGCAGCTGGCCACCCGGCAGGATTATCCGCCGCTGTATGACCTCACCCGGCTGGCGAGTAATGCGGTGCCGGTCGCGGCGGTGATTTATCACGACGACATGTATGTCGACGCCGACCTGTCTCTCGCCACCGCCGCGCGGGTGGGTAATTTACAGGCCTGGGTAACCAATGAATTCGAGCACGACGGTCTGCGTCAGTCCGCCAGCGTCTTTCGCCGGCTGCGCCAAATGCTTGACGATAACGGCGGGCCGTTGGGCTAACGATCCGGGCCGGGCGCGCGGGTTCAGGTCGTTAATCACTGCGGCAGCGTGTTTCGCCCGGCGCGCCAGTGGTAAACATTGTGATCCACCCAGCGCTCGCCGATTTTCTCCGCCTGCGCCTCCCGTTGATAGAAACTGAAGCCCAGACGCTGCGCCACGCGGTTGCAGGGCCGGTTTTGCACGCCGCAGCGTAAAATAAACGTATCCAGCCGGCCGTCCTCCAGATACCACGTCATCAACGCCTGCACGGCGCGGGACATGACACCACGGCCGGTCAGGGCGGCGGCCAGCCAGTAACCTATTTCCCCCACGCTGCCGCTGATGCTATTCAGCGACAGCACCCCGCTGAGCCGCTCCTGTAACCACAGCAGGTAAACCGCCGAATCACCGGCGGCATAGGCGCGCCGGTTGGCGCGCACCGTCGCCAGCGTATCGGCTTCACAGCGAACCGTCTCCGGCCAGGCCAGATGCCGGCTCAAATGCGTCCGTTCCTGCTGCACCAGGCTAAATAAAGCCGGCGCATCTTCCTCGCGCGGCAGCGCTAGCCGCAAGGTTGGCGAGATAATTCGTTGCCGGTAGTCCATCCTCAATCCTTCTCGGCGACCGGCGTCAGCAGCGGCTGCCCACTGAGATGGCGGGCGAGATTTTCCAGCATTTGCTGGTACATCGCCGCCATCGCCTGAGGTGAGCGCGCCGCCACATGCGGTGTGATTAACAGATTATCCTGCGCCAGCAGTGCAGCCGGGACCTCGGGTTCGCCTTCGATCACATCCAGCGCCGCGCCGGCGATGGCCTGCGTTTGCAGCGCCGCCGTCAGCGCCGCCGTTTCCACCACGCTGCCGCGGGCAATATTGATAAGAAATCCCTCCGCCCCCAGCGCTTCGAGCACCGCAGCGTCGACCAAATGCCGGGTCGCGGCGCCGCCTGGGGTGGCGATCACCAAAATATCGCACCACTGCGCCAACGCCGTCGCGCTGGCGCAGTAATAATAATCGCTGTCCGCTACCGGCCGCCGATTATGGTAGCCGACCTCCATGGCGAAGCCCCGCGCGCACCGCTCGGCGATGTTGCGGCCAATGGTTCCCAGACCGAGGATCCCGACCCGTTTACCGCTCGGCTGCGGACGCAACCGCCGCACGTCTTGCCATTGCCCGCGGCGCACCGCGCGGTCCAGAGGCGCGATATCGCGCATTACCGCCAACATCAGCGCCAATGCATGATCGGCCACCGAGGTGTCATTGGTGCCGCGGCCGTGGGTGACGCTGATACCGCGCGCGGCGGCAGCGGCCAGACAAACGCGCTCATAGCCCACCCCCAAGCAGCAAATCAGGCGCAGCGCGGGCAGCTTCGCCATGTCTTGCGCGCTTATCCCAAGCGATCCTATCGTCAACAGGACCTCGATGGCGCCCGGGTCAAACGTTTCCTCCTCGGCGGCATCCCCCACCGCGCTCAACACGGGTTGCAGCGGGCCGTCGGGCCAAAGCGGGCCGGTGTGATCGGTTCGCGGCGCCACATACAGCGTCACCCCCGCAGCGGCGAATCCCGGCCGATATGCCGGTGGAATATCAATGTGTGATAATAGGCTGACAGTCATAGCAACACTCCGTACGGAAAAACCTCATCCGACGCCTTCGCGGGCGTACTCTCTCTCAGCGCGCCTTTAGCGCCGCCGCCGCCGTCGCGACCTGGGCCAGTCGACGGGTGCGAAAAGCCGCCTGCCGCTCGCTCACATCGCGCATGACCGCGGCCGGCGCCGTGGCGGGATGACCGGCATCAAACGGCGGCGCCGGGGCATATTCAAGCCCCAGTTGGATGGCCTGCGCCGCGCGCTCTCCCGCCACTTCCGCCACCACCGTCAGGGCAAAATCAATGCCGGCAGTAACGCCGGCGCCGGTGATAACATGTCCATCGCGCACCACCCGCTCGGCACGCGGCACGGCGCCAAACAACGACAGGCTCTCCAGCATCGACCAATGGCAGGTCGCGCGCCGTCCTTGCAACAGTCCGGCGGCGCCCAGGATTAATGAGCCGGTACATACCGAGGTAACATAATGCGCGCCGGCCGCCAAGCGGCGGATTTCCGCCGTAAACCGCGCATCCAGCATAGCGTCGGTGCAACCGGGCCCACCGGGTAGGCACAGCAAATCGCATCGCGCTACCGCCTCCAGCGCCTCAAGCTGATTAAAATGCAGGCCGCTGGCGCTCACCGGCGCGCCGTCGAGCGACGCCACATGCACCTCAGCCGCCGGCCAATGGCTGAACACCTGATGCGTCGCCGTGAAATCCAATTGTGTCACGCCGGGATAGAGCGCGAACAGTAGCGTAAAAGAGGTGGACATCCAGCTTCCTCAAGCGAAGGCTGACAGCATCGCTGCCGCGCCGCAGGGTTAGGGGGTTAGCGCCATTGCGCCCGGACAGTCAGTTAGTTAGTAATATAGATGTCATTCAAACAATTAACTTGGTATACAAAAATGCGTGCCATAAGTAAAGCTGCGCGCGGGCTTCAGGCGCAAGCCCCTCATTTGCTAACTGGAGGGGCGGGCGGCTTATCATCAGCGCAATGAGCCTCGGGGCCAAAAACGTGGCGCGGCAGGCAGCGCCCACCGCCTGAATAGGCCAGCGGCTCAGGTGGCGGACCGTCGTTAACCCGACCGTCGTTGAACGACACGCAAGATGACGGCGCGCCCACCCGTCATCCAACGCGCGCAAGGCAACGCCGGCGACCCACGCCGGCAGGTCTTTGCCGCCAACGTCCAGCCCCCCCGTCCGGCTTTTTGCCGCTCGACTTACGGATTGACCGGCATCAATCCACCGTGGCTAGCAACGGTGGCGCGACGGCCGGCCGTTGACAGGGTGACCTGTTAAACTAGGATAACGCGAGCAGCGCGACAGCCGCCTTGCGTTGCGCGTTGTCGGGCCGCGCCGCTTGCCGCCAGGCGACGATACACGCTTAACCGGCGCGAGCCGGCGAAGGTATTTCTGATACGGCTTAAGGATATGTCTATGCACCAGGCGCACAACCCGTCGCCTCTGTCCCACAAAAAGGCCCTGCTGGCCGGGGCGGTGGGCAATTTTATCGAGTGGTATGAGTTCGCGGTTTACGGTTTTCTGGCGACGGTGATTGCGGAAAATTTCTTTCGTCTGCAGGGCGAAAGTGCGATGACCGGCCTTATCCTGACCTATGCTTCGTTCGCCGTGGCCTTTTTCTTCCGCCCGCTGGGGGCGGCGCTGTTCGGCCGCCTCGGCGATCGTATAGGCCGCAAACCCACGCTGATTCTGGTGCTGGTGCTGATGACCATCGCCACCGCATTAATTGGGCTGGTACCCACCTATGCCCATCTCGGCATCACCGCGCCCATCCTGCTAACGCTGCTGCGCATTCTGCAAGGTTTATTCGCCGGCGGTGAATATGGCGGTGCGGTTGCGTTGATGACCGAGTTCGCCCCGCGGGGTAAACGCGGCCTGTACGGCGCCTGGCAATCGTTGACCGTCGCACTCGGCCTGCTGGCCGGCGTTGGCGTCGTCGCCTTGCTGACGGCGGTGTTAGGACAGGACGCATTACGGCAATGGGGCTGGCGTATCGCCTTTTTTCTGGCGCTGCCGATGGGCGCCGTCGCGCTGTGGTTGCGCCTCAGTCTGGCAGAAACCCCCGTTTTCATGCGCGCACGCGCGGCATCGCCCGCGACCGTGGTCACCCCCGGCCCCGGCGCAATGAGTTATATTATCGCCCTCGGTATCGGCCGGCTGATGGCATGGTCCGCGGCGGGCTATACCTTTTTGGTGATTATGCCCACTTACTTGCAATCGGCGCTGCACACCCAGCTGCAAACCGCGTTACTGATCGCCGTTATTTCCAACGCCGGTTTTGCCCTGACCATCATTCCCGCCGGCATGTTGAGCGACAGAATTGGCCGGCGGCGCGTGCTGATGACCGCCACCTTACTGCTGCTAGTGCTGTCTTTTCCGCTTCTGCGAATACTGCAAGACCCGGCGAGCACATTGCTGATAAAAGGGCTAGCGGTCCTTCTCGCCGGCGGCGCGGTGGGGCTGCTGGCCGGTCCGGGTCCGGCGATGCTGGCGGAAATGTTTCCCACCCGGGTACGCTATACCGGGCTGGGGCTGGCGTATTCGCTGTCTAACGCGGTATTTTCCGGCTGTGCGGGGCTGACGATTACCTGGCTTATCAAGCAGACCGGCAATCTTGACATCCCCGCCTGGTATGTGGTCATCACCGCTATTATCAGCCTTTTCGCGCTCATGACATTGAATAAAGATGACCATTTGCGCGACTTGGGCGACAATTGAATAAAGATCACCTGTTGCGCGAGCGGGAGGATACCCTGGCCTGAGCGACCGGCTGTGGGCGGCATGCCGTCAGGCCCGTGCTACATTGCGCCAGAGTGGCGCCGGGATGAAAATCCCGCCCTCCGGCGCTATGCTTATCACTATTGCCAGGCGGGGGCAACGTCTCCTGCCGCCTGCGGCAAGACCAAACGGATGAGCAAAGATGGGAACTCCCTTCAATTATCAGCAGGATTTTAGCCAGATAGATTTTCGCCAGCATCCCGAGCGTTATCAGGTCGGACGCGGCGAACAGGGTGTGTTGCTGGTTGAACCTTACAAAGGGGAAATGTTACCGCATTGGCGATTTAAAAACCCGCAGGTGGCCGCGCTATCCGCCGAAACCCTCTATCAACTTTTTGAGCAGTACCGTCGGGCGGACGATTTCGTCGGCATGGATATGGCGCGCAAATTCATCCAAATGGGCTATACGCGCGCACGCCGTTATGCCAATCATCAGGGCGGCAGAAAATATGATGCTGACCGGGTCGTAAAGCCCCGCGTTAATGATCCGGTCAAAGCGGCGGCGGCGGCCATCTTTAAAGGCTATTGGGATCGCCTGCGCGCCGACGAAGATTATCTGCGGCGAAAAAAAGCCCATCAGCAGCGTTACGGTTAGCGGCAGTGACAGGCTCTGCCCGGCAGCTTGCCCCTTGGCCGTAACGCGGCATAACCGGCGATGCTGGCATCCAGAGGACGACATTATTGCAGGGTTGGGTTGGGGGTTGGGTCATTTCTCAAATGGTAGGACGCCATGATCCCTGCGGCCTGCCCGCAAAGCGACGGCTTATCGCTGGCCAGGTAGAGACCGGCGATATAATGCCCCTGGGCTTCAAATCGTCGGTAATTATAACTGTACCTTTCACCAAAACTGAAGGTGCGTCCATCGCTGAGGGTAAATAAGGCTTCATCAATCGCACCACTGCCCCAGGTTTCAATACAGGTGATGACGCTACCCTTTAATTCAACGCTGCGCGATTCTCGGCTAAGAGTACCTATGTTATAGCTGCTACCATCGGTGAAGGTAATGCCCAAACCGCCTAGTCTCGGCGCATTCCCTATCCTGACAATATAACCGACCAAGGATTGTATTTGCGCATAATTATCGCCAAGCCACGCCGGCTTGATCGGTGCAACCATATTGTCATCCTCAATCAGCGCCTGGATCATGGTTTTGTTGGTCGGGCGATCAAAAACTTCCGAATAGCTCAGAGTCTTCAGAATAATGCTTTCATTTATGCCGTGCGCTTTCACTGCCGTCACGATTTCCAATGCTTCAAAGCCGTGCATGAGACAGTGCCCTCTTATTGCCAATAAATCATTGGTAATATCACCCCCATCTGAATTGTTTAATACTTCGTTATACTCTTTATCATAAAGTGCATGACAATACGCAGATGCACGATCGACCAGTTTATCGATGATAACTTGTAACATTAAAGCGGCGGTATACATGGGCAGAACCTGTAAATTGGTTTTGTCATCAAATGATGAAAAATGCTCTTCCATCCCGATCAAGTATCGGGCTAACGAAATATAAGCATCATGAGCTTCACGGCTGCCCGGATTCGTTTCAAGTAGAAAATTGACATGTTTTACTTTGCCCTCCATTTCGTTAATGAACCCGCGCAACACCCCCTGAATAATAGCCAATTTGGAAGTTTCAATCATATTTTCAACTTCATGCAAAATCTGCTGCCAGACATTTTCCTTTTTGCTAGGCCAGCAAACCTCGGTAATGCCTTCAAATAGTTGACTTTTGTGATATTCTGCCTCTATTTGAGGTTTCCACGTGGTTACAGTTTCTGTTCATTGTCCTCGCTGCCATTCAGATGAAATTTATCGACATGGCCTTAGTC
>NZ_FRDB01000153.1 GCF_900143145.1 Candidatus Sodalis sp. SoCistrobi | reverse complement strand
GGCCTGGTTGCGTGATGTGATCAGCAAGATCAGCGACTGGCAGTCGAACCGAGTGCATGAACTGCTGCCCTGGAACCTCTCAATCGTAAAATAATATTTACACTACGGCCCTCGTGGGGCGCTTACGCCGAATCCCTGGTTCACCCTCATTAATTGCACCGAGCGTCAGCGCGACCGACCATGCCGCCGCCGCCGCATCGGGCGAAGGCGCGGCGAAGCTGACCTGACTGCCGTTGGCCCCAGTGGCGGGCAAACCGTTGAGTGGCGTCCGTAGCACAAACTGCGGCCAGCGCCGATCCGCGCGTTGCCTGATCACGCCCGCTTCGCCGGCTTCATCCTCCGGCACCCGCACCAGGCCGAGTTCGGCCAACACCGCGTCGTAAAATGGCTGCATGCGAGTCATGTCCCGCACGGCAAGCTGAATATGGCTAAACATGGGTCAATTCCTCATGGCGACTCATGCCTTAACTATAGTTAGCGCAGCGAGGTCTGTGGCACTGCCTGCGACATCAGTCATAGCCTTCCGTGCACGGGACAACGTTATTACGGCTCGTTGCGGGATTAACTATTTTCTCTGCCTGTTTCTGCCCACCGCTGGCGATAAAATACTGACGTCAGCGCCGCGCAGTTTACATTTCGGGGAATAACGGACGGCTGCGCATCGCACCACGGCGTGCGGGTGACCTTGCCGGCAACGCCCCCCGGACGGCGTTATGCGGAAATAGCGTCCGGGCAGCGCTGGGCGGAAATAGCGCCAATGTGGCCTGGCCTTTGCGCCCAACGGCACAAGGCCGTCAGAAGAAAGCCGTAAAAGTCGATTTCAGCACCCGCGCAGGGGGAATTATCGCCACGCCGCCAGCGCCTGTTTTGTCATTCGCAGGCATTTCTAGCGCAAATAGCACGGCGCTATAATAGGCTATTGCCCTTCTGCACGATGGCCGCCATCAGCGCGGCTACGGACTTCTTTATAACGACTGCGTTAACGACGCAAGCAAACCGGCGTCGTTAACGCGATTGAATTACGTCGTCCGCAGGATAAAGAGGGGATATTTTACCGGCGGTATTTCGCGCTTTTTATCCCATATGCATAAGCAAGAGTAGACCCTGACCGCTTTAATTATTGCTCGAAAAGAAGCTTTTTTACCGACTATTTCTGCCGACTTCGACACCGCACGCGGGAGGTGATGGCCTCCGCCGAAGCCTTTCACCGCGCCAATAGATTATAAATTCTACAATTTGTTGATTTTAATGATAAAAATACCATAAATCTTTGCCTAATTTAGATTTTTAGAGAAAAAACTAAAAACGAAATCTCCCCTACTTTCAACAAATTAACCATAAAAAGTAAAAATGACTCAAGGCGTATTAAGGTTTTTTTAGCTTTTTTGTGATATTTTAATTTGCGATTATTTTTTGTTATCTCGATTTTTGTGTGATCTAGTGCAACGAAATCGGCACGGCGTTTCATCTAAAAAAAATTCTAAAAATCCTTTTACAACAATGGATTGAAATCCTCAGCTCTGTAAATTCCAGTAAAGGTTATCAGACTACTAATATATGGCATCACTAATAAAACATAAAAAGATATATTTGCCATTATATTTTCATAATATATGCGCCTTTTTCTTATAGTCATATTTCAAATTTAAAAAAACTTCGATAAAATGCTCGGGCAGTCAGTAATGAAGCAGGGGGTCCAATCATACCTCGATTGGGCATTAATAATAACCTGGAAGTAACCCATACTCTTCTGTCTCCAGGATGCCCCTATTTAATGGAGGTTGAGAGAACTTCAGTAATTTTGTTAAAAAATGTATTTCTTGTTAGCGTAAGCTAACAACATTGCTCGTTTAGAATATTTCCCAGCGTCATCGATTCTGTATAAGTGTAATATTTACCCGATGCCATTAAAGCCATCAGTAATACTAACGAAAATCTGACGTGCTTTGGGAATAACTGATAGCGAATAAATAACATATAGAGATTAGAACATGGATAAATCAACCGATATTTCAGTCATGGTAGAGTCCCTATCACGTATCTATCACCGTCTGCGAAAAGAAGTGAATGGGCAGCTGGTGAACGAAGGCCTCTCGATGTCGAAAATGAAGATTTTGCACCTGATTACCACCGGCAAAACCAGCGCCACCGATATCAAGAACTACATGGGCTTTTCATCCCGTACCGTGGTGACCGTGCTTGATGCACTGGAAAAAGAGGAGATGCTGCAGCGCCAGCAAAGCCCCACCGACCGCCGGGTGAAGTATGTCTATATCACGGAGAAAGGGCGTGAGAAATTGCGCATCGCCGAACAGACCCACAAAGTCATTCTGGATCGCATGTTTGCCCCGTTATCCGAAATGCAACTGGAGAAGTTCAGCGAAGTTTGCAATGTACTTGAAGCTCAGCAAAAATAGCTCGGCTTATGATGTTATATCAGCATTTAAATCCGCAGTAAAAAAAGGGCCGGATAATTGTAGTCATTTATCGTGACCGGACTGACGGGTCGGACGACTATTCCGGCAACCAGATAATAGACAATTTATCGCGATTTTTAATACTCAAAGGTGGTTTTTTTTACTGGTGGATTTTTGCCGATAAATATCTTAAACGTTCAAAAAGGGAAAGCACGGGCGATTTACGCCCTCATCGGCGACCGTGCTGCCTTTATTCCCCCCCACCCGATGATTTACCCCATCCGCTAACCCTACCGCTACGTTGACAGCTGCAACGCCCTCTAATGCCGTGTATAATAGAGATGCGCCCTGTTGTTCTTTCAACCTCAGCTGACTATTTCATGATGATTCAAGGTACGCTCTATATCGTTTCCGCCCCAAGCGGCGCAGGAAAATCCAGCCTGATTCAGGCGTTGCTGAAAACCCAGCCGCTTTATGACACCCAGGTGTCGATTTCCCACACCACTCGCGCCATGCGCCCGGGCGAAACGCACGGGCAGCATTACTTTTTCGTGCCGGTGGCGGAATTTGAGCGCATGATTGCCGAAGATGCCTTTCTGGAATACGCCCGGGTGTTCGACAATTATTACGGCACTTCCCGCGACGCCATCCAGCAGGTGCTGGCCACCGGCGTCGATGTCTTCCTCGACATCGATTGGCAGGGCGCACAGCAGATCCGCGCTAAAATGCCCGACGCGCGCAGCATCTTTATTTTGCCGCCGTCCAAGGAGGAACTGGATAGGCGACTGCGCGGACGCGGTCAGGACAGTGAAGAGGTAATCGCCCGGCGCATGGCGCAGGCGGTAGCTGAAATGACCCACTTTGCGGAGTATGATTACTTAATCGTCAATGACGACTTCAATACCGCATTGCTTGATCTGAAAACCATTATCCGGGCTGAACGGTTGCGCCTTGAGCGGCAGAAATTACGCCATGACGCATTAATCAGCAAATTGTTGGCAGACTGACACAACTTTCAGTATGATGCCCAGTCATTTCTTCAACTGTGGAGTAGCTCACATATGGCACGCGTAACTGTACAAGACGCCGTCGAGAAAATTGGTAACCGTTTTGACCTGGTGCTGGTCGCCGCGCGTCGCGCGCGTCAGATTCAGGTTGGCGGTAAAGATCCACTGGTTGCGGAAGAAAACGATAAATACACCGTTATCGCCCTGCGTGAAATCGAGGAAGGCCTGATCACCAGCCAGATCCTGGACTTACGGGATCGCCAGGAGCAGCAAGAGCAGGAAGCCGCTGAGATTCAGGCGGTGACCGCGATCGCTGAAGGCCGCCGCTAACAGCAGGTAACTACCCTACCTTGTATCTGTTTGAAAGTCTGAATCTTCTGATTCAACGCTATCTGCCCGAGGATCAGATAAAACTCCTCCGGCAGGCTTATCTTGTTGCTCGTGATGCGCACGAGGGACAAACTCGTTCCAGCGGTGAGCCTTACATCACCCACCCGGTGGCGGTCGCCAGCATTCTGGCCGAGATGCGTCTCGATCATGAAACGCTGATGGCGGCGCTGCTGCATGACGTTATCGAAGATACCCCGGCCACCTATCAGGACATGGAACAGCTGTTCGGCAAAAGCGTCGCCGAACTGGTGGAAGGCGTATCCAAGCTGGACAAGCTTAAATTCCGCGACAAGAAAGAAGCCCAGGCGGAAAACTTTCGTAAAATGATCATGGCGATGGTGCAGGATATCCGCGTCGTGCTGATAAAACTTGCCGACCGCACCCATAATATGCGCACCCTGGGCGCCCTGCGGCCGGATAAACGGCGTCGTATCGCGCGCGAAACGCTGGAAATCTATAGTCCACTGGCCCACCGGCTGGGGATTCATCACCTGAAAACCGAGCTGGAAGAGCTGGGTTTCGAGGCGCTGTATCCCAACCGCTATCGGGTCATTAAAGAAGTGGTCAAAGCGGCGCGCGGCAATCGCAAGGAAATGATCCAGAAAATCCTCGCCGAAATCGAGGGTCGTTTAACCGAAGCAGGCATTCCTTGTCGCGTCAGCGGACGTGAAAAACATCTCTACTCCATTTATTGCAAGATGCACCTGAAAGAACAGCGTTTTCACTCCATCATGGACATATACGCTTTTCGGGTGATCGTCAGCGAAGTGGATACCTGCTACCGGGTGCTGGGTCAAATGCACAGCCTGTATAAACCGCGCCCCGGACGGGTGAAGGATTATATCGCCATCCCCAAAGCCAACGGCTACCAATCGCTGCATACCTCGATGATAGGTCCGCACGGCGTGCCGGTAGAAGTGCAGATCCGCACCGAGGATATGGACCAAATGGCGGAGATGGGGGTAGCGGCGCACTGGGCGTACAAAGAGCAGGGCGAAACCGGCACCACGGCGCAAATCCGCGCTCAGCGCTGGATGCAAAGCCTGCTTGAGCTTCAGCAAAGCGCCGGTAGCTCGTTTGAATTCATTGAAAGCGTTAAATCCGATCTCTTTCCCGACGAAATTTATGTCTTTACCCCGGAAGGGCGTATCGTCGAACTGCCGGCGGGCGCCACGCCGGTGGATTTTGCCTATGCGGTGCATACCGATATCGGCCACGCCTGCGTGGGTGCCCGCGTCGACAGGCAGCCCTACCCGCTTTCCCAGTCGCTCAGCAGCGGCCAGACCGTGGAAATCATTACCGCTCCCGGCGCGCGGCCCAACGCCGCCTGGCTCAATTTCGTCGTAAGCTCCAAGGCGCGCGCCAAAATCCGCCAGATGTTGAAGAATCTCAAGCGCGACGACTCCGTCAGCCTGGGCCGCCGCTTGCTCAACCATGCGCTGGGCGGCAGCCGCAAACTCGTCGAGCTGCCGGCGGAGAATATTCAGCGCGAGCTGGACAGGATGAAACTGGCGACGCTTGACGATTTGCTGGCGGAAATCGGCCTCGGTAACGCGATGAGCGTGGTGATTGCCAAGAATTTACAGGGCGATCGGTCTAACCTGACGCCGCCTAGCGGCCCGCGCACGCTGCCGATCAAAGGCGCCGACGGCGTGCTTATTACCTTCGCCAAATGCTGCCGGCCTATCCCCGGCGACCCGATTATTGCCCATGTCAGCCCCGGCAAAGGGCTGGTGGTACATCACGAATCCTGCCGCAATATTCGGGGCTATCAGAAAGAGCCGGAGAAATTCATGCCGGTGGAATGGGAAATGGTGAGCGAACAGGAGTTTATCGCCGAGATCAAGGTGGATATGTTTAACCATCAAGGCGCGTTAGCCAATTTGACCGCGTCAATTAACGCCGCCAATTCCAATATCCAGAGCCTGAACACCGAAGAGAAGGACGGCCGGGTGTATAGCGCGTTCATTCGTCTGACAACCCGCGATCGTATCCATCTGGCGAATATCATGCGCAAAATCCGCATCATGCCGGATGTCATCCGGGTGAACCGCAACAGAAACTAAACCCTGCCGTCGGAACCTTTTACGCGGCGTTGACCGTGCAGCGCGCCCGCCGGTCAACGCTGACATCTTCCCCCTTAAGCCATAGGTATCTACACATCAGGGAGGAGGCTTAAGAGCAACTCTCGCTAAATGAGTAAGTTCTTCCAGACTATATTCCGATAATAATTTTAGTGTATTCAACAAGATGGATAGGCCAGCGAGCAGAGCAGGAGCGCTCTCTCTGCGGCCTCGCTTTTGCTGTCGTCCTGACAAGCGACATATCAGCTGGCGGGCTGCCGCATTTTCTTCTCCTTCAGCGCGTTGCAGCCGCCATACCAGAACAGCAGCCATACTGGCTATTAACAACCTGCGTAGTACGGCTGGCGCGCTGCGCTGAAGCCATGTTTCTACGTCATGTCCGGCACCTTTCAGCAACTTAAAAAATGATTCAATATTCCAGCGCCAGTAATACCAACGAGCTACTTCCTCGCAGGTGATCTCGCTGCAAACGTTTGTAAGCAGCGTCCAGCGTCCCACCACATTACCGAGATCATCCGTAAGCCGAACAACAACCAATCTGACCGTCAGAGGCTCTCCAGGTTGGATTTTTATGCGGCGGCCGGTTTCTTTATCTTTACGCTTCTGCTGCGCAGCTCGGGTTATGACTATCGAGGTTTCACTGATTTCCATATCAGCTTTTTTCCCTTTCCAGTCTACCTGTCCGCATCCGTTGTATGGCAGAAGAGCAGCAATCTCACCAATTTTCAATGAATTACCTTGCCACTCTGCACCATGTCCTTCTTTTCCTCGGATAAGCCAGCATATTCCTTGAGTACTCAACGTCCGCATATGTCCAATAGAGTCACCCTCTCTATCAATTATATGAATCAGCTTTTTACCTATATTAAGCGATTCCACACGGGCAATATCGGTCGTCAAGGCGTCCATATGTGTCTGCCGTTCGGACAGTCCTTCCGCCAACGTTGAATGACAACCGGTTGCATCGGTAAGTGTCTGAGATAGAGGCGCTATTGGCAAACCCGTGCCAGCATCAACCAGCAAGCTGCTTTGAAGTTCATATCCAACATCGCCACCGTGCGTCATTTTTAAGCGTCCGTATTTGGCATGATGGTAAAGAAATTGTAAACGTGACCAATCATGAACAACGAGAGCGTATGGATGCGGGCTAAGCGAAATTTGCTCAAGTGCTAGCGAAATAATTGGCTCATTGAGTTGACTGAAGCTAATTCGCTTATTATTCAGAAAACGCCAGACAGCTTGGGTAGTTGCGAAAGTTGATTTTTGAGCACTTGCGAGGTCTTTAACCGCAGAAGCAAGAAGAGCCGCGGGCGTCATATGCTGTTTAACCAGCGTCTGATATCGGCGGGTAAGGCGAGAGTCAATCCCGCCAACAGATAGGTTGAAATCATTCTGCAAAGTAATAACAGGTATCACGATAAATGTGTAGATACCTATG
>NZ_FRDB01000360.1 GCF_900143145.1 Candidatus Sodalis sp. SoCistrobi | reverse complement strand
CGGCGACTCCTACGATAATGCGATGGCAGAGAGTATCAACGGGTTGTACAAAACGGAGGTTATCCACCGCGGGAGCTGGAAAAACCGGACGGAAGTGGAGTTGGCCACGCTGGACTGGGTGGACTGGTACAACAACAGAAGGCTGCTCGGGCGGCTGGGTTACATCCCTCCTACTGAAGCCGAAATGAACTATTACGCTTTGCAATTAGCATCAGAGGAAGCGGCGTAGTATTGCCAAAATTACTCTCTAATAAACTCGGGGTTATTCACATATGCTGTTTAACCAGCGTCTGATATCGGCGGGTAAGGCGAGAGTCAATCCCGCCAACAGATAGGTTGAAATCATTCTGCAAAGTAATAACAGGTATCACGATAAATGTGTAGATACCTATGCCGTGGGGGCCCGGCTACGGCCCGGCCTGGGGCGGTTACTACGGCGACACGCGGGTCGACACCGTGCTGGCGGACTAAGCGCCGTAACGCGGGCGTCACCGCCCGGGCGCGTCCGCGCCCAGGGCTTGCGGGGCTGACGGATGGCCACCCGGCAACGCCGGTCGTGACGGCTACCGCCATCATTGTCCGATGTGGTTAGGCTTCGGCCACTTTGCGGCTTAAACGGCGGCGCGAAACTCCGCGCGCGCCCGTCATTTTTTTTCTCACATCACGCCGAATAAGAGAGAGTTGCGTTGGATTATCAATTGATTACCACGGATCAGGCATTACACGACAGATGTCAGCAAGCCCGTCAGCACCGTTGGGTGGCGGTGGATACCGAATTCGTGCGTACCCGTACCTATTATCCCCAGTTGGGCTTGATCCAGATGTTTGATGGTGAGGCGCTAACGCTTATCGATCCGCTGGCTATTTCCGATTGGCAACCGTTTATTGCACTCCTGGCGGATAAGCAGGTGACCAAATTGCTGCACGCCTGCAGCGAGGATCTGGAGGTGTTTTGGCATAGTTTTGGCCAGATGCCGGTGCCGATGATCGACACCCAAGTGCTGGCCGCTTTTACCGGCCGCGCACTCTCTTGCGGTTTCGCCGCGCTGGTGGCCGAAACGCTGTAGGTAACGCTGGATAAATCCGAATCCCGTACCGACTGGCTCGCGCGTCCCCTGACTGAGCGGCAATGTGACTATGCCGCCGCCGATGTGTATTGGCTGCTGCCGATGGCGCATAAGCTGATAGCGCAAACACAGCAAGCAGGCTGGTGGTCCCAGGCCAGCCAGGAGTGAATAACCCCGAGTTTATTAGAGAGTAATTTTGGCAATACTACGCCGCTTCCTCTGATGCTAATTGCAAAGCGTAATAGTTCATTTCGGCTTCAGTAGGAGGGATGTAACCCAGCCGCCCGAGCAGCCTTCTGTTGTTGTACCAGTCCACCCAGTCCACCCAGTCCACCCAGTCCAGCGTGGCCAACTCCACTTCCGTCCGGTTTTTCCAGCTCCCGCGGTGGATAACCTCCGTTTTGTACAACCCGTTGATACTCTCTGCCATCGCATTATCGTAGGAGTCGCCG
>NZ_FRDB01000006.1 GCF_900143145.1 Candidatus Sodalis sp. SoCistrobi | reverse complement strand
CATAGGTATCTACACATTTATCGTGATACCTGTTATTACTTTGCAGAATGATTTCAACCTATCTGTTGGCGGGATTGACTCTCGCCTTACCCGCCGATATCAGACGCTGGTTAAACAGCATATGACGCCCGCGGCTCTTCTTGCTTCTGCGGTTAAAGACCTCGCAAGTGCTCAAAAATCAACTTTCGCAACTACCCAAGCTGTCTGGCGTTTTCTGAATAATAAGCGAATTAGCTTCAGTCAACTCAATGAGCCAATTATTTCGCTAGCACTTGAGCAAATTTCGCTTAGCCCGCATCCATACGCTCTCGTTGTTCATGATTGGTCACGTTTACAATTTCTTTACCATCATGCCAAATACGGACGCTTAAAAATGACGCACGGTGGCGATGTTGGATATGAACTTCAAAGCAGCTTGCTGGTTGATGCTGGCACGGGTTTGCCAATAGCGCCTCTATCTCAGACACTTACCGATGCAACCGGTTGTCATTCAACGTTGGCGGAAGGACTGTCCGAACGGCAGACACATATGGACGCCTTGACGACCGATATTGCCCGTGTGGAATCGCTTAATATAGGTAAAAAGCTGATTCATATAATTGATAGAGAGGGTGACTCTATTGGACATATGCGGACGTTGAGTACTCAAGGAATATGCTGGCTTATCCGAGGAAAAGAAGGACATGGTGCAGAGTGGCAAGGTAATTCATTGAAAATTGGTGAGATTGCTGCTCTTCTGCCATACAACGGATGCGGACAGGTAGACTGGAAAGGGAAAAAAGCTGATATGGAAATCAGTGAAACCTCGATAGTCATAACCCGAGCTGCGCAGCAGAAGCGTAAAGATAAAGAAACCGGCCGCCGCATAAAAATCCAACCTGGAGAGCCTCTGACGGTCAGATTGGTTGTTGTTCGGCTTACGGATGATCTCGGTAATGTGGTGGGACGCTGGACGCTGCTTACAAACGTTTGCAGCGAGATCACCTGCGAGGAAGTAGCTCGTTGGTATTACTGGCGCTGGAATATTGAATCATTTTTTAAGTTGCTGAAAGGTGCCGGACATGACGTAGAAACATGGCTTCAGCGCAGCGCGCCAGCCGTACTACGCAGGTTGTTAATAGCCAGTATGGCTGCTGTTCTGGTATGGCGGCTGCAACGCGCTGAAGGAGAAGAAAATGCGGCAGCCCGCCAGCTGATATGTCGCTTGTCAGGACGACAGCAAAAGCGAGGCCGCAGAGAGAGCGCTCCTGCTCTGCTCGCTGGCCTATCCATCTTGTTGAATACACTAAAATTATTATCGGAATATAGTCTGGAAGAACTTACTCATTTAGCGAGAGTTGCTCTTAAGCCTCCTCCCTGATGTGTAGATACCTATGCTTTATAGGCTGGGCTTTGTGCGCGTCGGGCAACGATGTCCACCGATTTCCCGTTAACCCGTAGCCGCAAAACCTTGCGCGCTGCCGCTGGCGGTGGATCAATTCTTCTGCCATGTGTCCAAGACCTCCGCTAAATCCTCAAGATTGTCTAAACCCATGGCATGCGGGTTGTGACGTAAGCGCACCTGATAATGGTCAACATTGTCGGACCAGATAAAGGTTTTATCTAACTCATCGGCCGGCGGCGCCACTTTACAGACGACGACTCTATCCCCCACCAGTTGCTTAACGCGGGCTGACAATGCCACAAATGCGGTATGTTTTTCTCTCTGGGTGCCGAAATCGTACCAGGAGAGCACCCTCTCTTGCGGTGCCCTGGAGACGGCGGTATCCGTTGGCGCCGGACTTTGCAACGTGGCATACAGGGTTTTATCAGAAGAGGTGAATGCGCCATTAGCGGATTGATACCGGGGCAAGCTCGCCACATCAATCTGTGCATAAACCAAAGACGCCGGATCGCGTGGCTCTGCCGGCAAAGGCGTCGCACCCTGCAGCGTGGCATAAAGGGTTTTTTCATAGGAGGTGAATGCGCTATTGGCGGATTGGAACTTGGGCAAGCTCGCCAGATCAATTTGTGCATAAACCAGCGACGCCGGATCGCCGGTATTTACCAGCAATGGCACAGGTCTTGATGGTCGTGTCGGCGCCTGATTAGCCACCGTTGCGCCGCCTTGCCGCGGGCGCTTGAGTCCCTGAGTGGGTGAGAGCGGCCGCGCGCTTTTGTGTTCACCGGGCATGGCGCCATCACGCAGGCTGAGGCTGGGTAGCTGCGGCGCGGCCGGTTGGGTGGCGTGTCGCCCGCCGGCGGCATTGTGCAGGTGGCTGCGGTTGGGTAGCTGCGGCGAGGCCGGTTGTGCGGCGTGTCGCCCGCCGGCGGCATCGTGCAGGTGGCTGCGGTTGGGCAGCGGCGGCGAGGCCGGTTGTGCGGCGTGTCGCCCGCCGGCGGCATCGTGCAGGTGGCTGCGGTTGGGCAGAGGCGGTGAGGCCGGTTGTGTGGCATCTCGCCCGCCGACGGCATTGTGCAGGTGGCTGCGGTTGGGCAGCGGCGGTGAGGCCGTTTGTTCGGCGTGTCGCCCGCCGGCGGCATTGTGCAGGTGGCTGCGGTTGGGCAGCGGCGGTGAGGCCGGTTGTGCTTTCGGATGAAGGTGGTTTGCCCCCGCTTTGGCGGGTAAATGCGGTGAGGGTGTCCGCAGGGCAACGACGTTGGCAAGCGCCGTATTTATGCGCATGGGGCGTGGCGGCACCGGCGGTGAGGACCTTCCTATTGTGGCTGGGCTAAGCCATTTTGCCTGTTTTACGGTGAGGGTTGCAGACCTGAACGGCGCTGGCCCGGTTGGATGCGCTTCCAGCGATTCTACCGGCGCTCGTGGCGGGAGATTGTCTTGCAGGATAGGTTTGATCATCGTGATACCTGTAGGTTGACCTAAAATGAGAGGAAAAACGTTACCGGTTACAGGGTAGGGCTTGAATTGACGGTTAACGCGACGGCGGGTTTCCTGTGCCGAGTTTTGTGCCTGGCGCAGGACCGGGCTAGGAACTGTGCATATTTATCGACCTGTAGTCCCACTGTTCGATAGATTATGCAGTTACTTTCCCGCCCGGCATCAGGTGAAAGGCTGATTCAGAGCGAAGGAATGGCGCAGCGATGAAAGGGGTGAGGGTCGAAGGGGGGAAGGCTAGGAAGGTGGAAAAGTGGAAGGTTAGGTGGTTGGAAGAGTGGAAGGCTAGGAGGGTGAAAGGGTGAAAGGGTGAAAGGGTGAAAGGGTGAAAGGGTGAAAGGGTGGAAGAGTGAGAGGGTCGAAGGGTGTAAGGGTCGAAGTGTGGACGCGTTAAAGTGTGCAACAACGAAAACGACCAAAAATGATGAAAGGGTAAAAACATCGGGGCGAAAAGCGAGGTGGTGCAAAGAGGAGCGAATGAAATGGCCCTAAGCCAGGCGGTAAGAAAAAGAACAGTGAAACGGTTACAGGATCAGGCGGTGTACAGAGTAACAGTGAAACCGCATAGGCTTTTCATTACGACCAAACAAGCGGATGTAACGCATTGTCACGACGGCAGCGGGTGAAAAAAAACCGCCGGCGGCGGTTTCTTTCTGAACGGTAGTGATCTGACGACGCGGGCCGGACGTCAGAATTTTACTACGTGCGGATCATCTATATCATGCAGGGTTTCATCTTCACGGCAGTCGCCTTCCGCGCAATGGCCATAAAGATAAAGACTGTGGTTGGTCAGTTTGATGTTGTGCTTTTTCGCGATGTCACGCTGGCGCGCTTCGATAAACTCATCGCGAAATTCGATGACCTTGCCGCAATCCAGGCAAATCAGGTGATCGTGGTGGTGCTGTTGGGTGAGCTCGAAAACCGATTTGCCACCCTCGAAATTGTGGCGGGTGACAATACCGGCGTCATCAAACTGGTTAAGTACGCGGTAAACCGTGGCCAGCCCGATTTCCTCACCCATGTCGATCAGCTTTTTATACAGATCTTCCGCACTGACGTGGTGGCATTCCGGGTCTTGCAACACTTCCAGGATCTTCAGCCTGGGAAGGGTCACTTTCAGGCCGGCCTTCTTTAATGCGATATTATTGTCAGTCATGCGGGTTTGGTCCTGTTACTTGATAATCAAGCTATAAGCTAACACAGCCTATAACAATCGTCGGCCCGAAAAATGGTTCACTGTCTCATTATAGAACTCGCGGTCAGGAATGAAAAAGAGACTCATTTTCATTATAGCCCACTCGGCGAGTAAGGACTATGTTACCTCTTTAGGTTCAAAAAATCACACAAAGTGTGGTGCTTGTACTGCTTTGGCGGAAAAAGTTACAAAATTGTAGCTATCAATTTGAAAGGAATTATTTATCAAGCCAGAAAGCGGCATCCTGCCGTCCGGAAAGGCCGGACGGCGGCAAGGCGATTAGCCCAGATTCATCTCTGCGCAGACTTGTTTAACCCAGCCATCGACGCGCTCGGCGGTAAGCTCCGGCTGCCGGTCTTCATCAATGGCCAGACCTAAAAAGTGATCGTCGTCGGCAAGTCCCTTGGACGCCTCGAAATGATAACCGGCGGTAGGCCAGTGGCCGACCAGCGTAGCGCCGTTGGGTTCGATAATATCCCGCAAGGTGCCCATCGCATCGCAGAAATACTCCGCGTAGTCTTCCTGATCGCCGCAGCCGAATAGGGCAATGATCTTGCCGTTGAAATCGACCTCTTCCAGCGTGGGGAAAAAATCATCCCAGTCGCACTGCGCTTCACCGTAATACCAGGTCGGGATACCCAACAGCAGACGGTCGTACCGTTCCAGATCTTCTTTGCTGCTTTTGGCGATGTCAAAAACATCAGCAACGTCGGTACCCAGTTGCTTCTGGATCATCTTGGCAATATTTTCGGTATTGCCGGTGTCACTGCCAAAAAAAATGCCTACACTCGCCATGAATATCAAAACCTCATAAATATTAAGGATATGCTCAATCGTCAACCTTAAGCTGATTAGGGCAATAATAGCAGACCATCACTTAAGGAGATACCTGCCGGCGAGGGGTTTTTGCCGCAAATCCGCCCTCGTGCGGTTAGCGCGCCCGCTGCGCCGGGAGGGCCGGCAATCATCTCGCGCAGGCAGGGTGCCTGTCCCGCAACCAGCGGCTGCCCGGCTGGACGCTCAAGCTGCGACGTGCCGGTGTGATGTTAAACCGCATTCCGCTGTCGCCCGGTAGGACACTTTTCCCGTAGGCGACGGCCCGCCGGTATAATGCCTGTTCCGCCGTCAACTGCCGGCGGGCAGTTTGCCCGTGCCGCATTCAGCCGGCAGGCTGCTGGCGCTCTAGTTCTGCCAGCAAAATAAGTTCGATAAGCTCACTACGGGACATCGCCCGCTGATCGGCTAATTTATTCAGCGCATCTACCGCCTGCGCATTAATTTTCAACTCCACCCGGCGCAACCCGCGCACTTTATCGCGCCGCAGCTGGTTACGCTTGTTGATTCTAAGCTGTTCATCCCGGGTAAGAGGGCTGGTTTTCGGCCGTCCCGGACGGCGTTCATCCGTAAATAAATCCAGCGTGGTGCGGTCCGTTTGTTCTTTTGCCATAGCTGATGAAAGGAATATGCAACCGTAAGCGGCAGGGTCGCCGGCGGGTGGCCTGAGCCCTGGCCGGCGTCTTCCGTTGTGTTATCTTGACCGGTCCCGGAGGCAGCCGGCATCCAAAAAACCCGTCATCTTACCTTAGCGACGCGGGCGGCGACAATGGCTAACTGCCTCAGCTTTCTTTTCCCTCCGCCAGAAAACGAACGACGGCGCGCAGCACCGCTTCGGGCTTTTCGGCATGCACCCAATGGCCTGCGCCGGCCACCACGTAAGCGTGAGCGTGGGGAAATTGCTGACGAATCTGTTCGCGGTAGCGATCATCCAGATACGGGGAGTTGCCGCCGCGGATAAACAGCATCGGTCCGGGCCAGGGGTCCTGCCTCCGCCAGCCGATAATGTCGGCGTAATTGCGCTCAATGCTTTCAAGGTCAAAACGCCAGTGTCCTTGATAAAACGATTTCAGCAAGAACTGCACGGTACCGGCATCGTCGATATCCTGCGCCATCAGCCGCGCCGCCTCGCTGCGCTGGGTGACCCCGGCGTCGCTGACGCGCGCCAAAGCGGTGAAAATGGCGTCATGGCGGCGGACCTCATAGGCGACCGGCGCCATGTCGATAACCACCGCCCGCGCGATGCGCTCCGGCGCCTGCGCGCATAACGTCATTGCCACTTTGCCGCCCATGGAATGACCGATGACGATGCAGCGCTCAATGAGCAGCGTGTCCAGCAACGCCAGTACATCCTGCGCCATCTCGTCATAACGCATGGTAGGCGCATGGGGTGACAGGCCGTGGTTACGTAAATCGATTTGCAGCGTGCGATGGTTCTCGCCAAGGGGACGGGCCAGCACGCCAAGATTATCCAAACTGCCGAACAGGCCGTGAATCAACACCACCGGCAGGCCCTGTTCCGACTGGCGCGCCGCCTGCAGTCGATAGTTCAATTTCATAGCGCTCCTTTTGCTGCGGATAAAAGCAGTAGCCTATCATAGGTTTAGCGTGACATACGCCGCGGCGGGAAAAAAACGACGCTTGCGCGGGCGGGATGATGGGCAGGGCAGATTCCGACTTTTTCATTCCTAGGGCGGTTGGTGCTGTTCGTTGCCGGGGTTTAACTTGTATAATCGGGACGATTGATTTAAGTGGAAAATTACGGATTACAATGAAAACTATTGAAGTCGATGAAGATCTTTACCGCTATATTGCCGGCCATACCTTGCATATCGGCGAAAGCGCCTCCGACATCTTGCGCCGTCTGTTGAAGTTCACCCCAGGCGTAGATAAGGCCGCAAGCCCCGCACCGGCGGTGGCGACGGCGGCAAAACCCTCAGAAAAATCGGAATCTGTTCGTCCACTGCCGGAGAGGGTTCGCGCAATGCGTGAATTATTGCTCTCAGACGACTATGCTTTGCAGCGCAAGGTTGTGGATCGCTTCATGCTGGTGCTGACCACACTGCATACCCTGTCGCCGCAGGCGTTTGCCGAAGCGACCGAAACACTGCATGGCCGTACCCGCACCTATTTTGCCGTCGACAGACAAACGCTGCTGCAAAGCGGCCATCAGACCAAACCAAAACAGGTGCCCGGTACGTCTTATTGGGTCATTACCAACACCAACAGCGACCGCAAACGGAGCATGATTGAGCATATTATGCTGGCGATGCAGTTCCCGACGGAACTGATAGAAAAAGTTTGCGGCACGCTTAAATTTCATTGACTAGCAAAGGAGAAGCGCCGATGGCCAATCACCCCCGCGCCGGGCAGCCCGCCCGCCAGAGTGATTTAATTAATGTGGCACAATTAACGTCGCAGTATTACGTATTGCGGCCGGAGCCGGGCAATAGCGCCCAGGCGGTAAAGTTCGGCACCTCGGGGCACCGCGGCAGCGCCGGACGCCATAGCTTTAACGAAGCCCACATTTTGGCCATCAGTCAGGCTATCGCCGAAGAGCGCGCCAAACAGGGGATTGTGGGGCCGTGCTATGTCGGCAAAGATACCCATGCGCTCTCCGAGCCGGCATTTATCTCGGTGCTGGAAGTGCTGACCGCCAACGGCGTTGACGTTGTCGTGCAGGCGGACAACGGCTATACGCCGACGCCGGCGATTTCCAATGCCATCCTCACCCATAATCGCGGCGGCGGCGCGCAGGCCGACGGCATTGTGATTACCCCTTCCCATAACCCCCCGGAGGACGGCGGCATCAAGTACAATCCGCCTAACGGCGGGCCGGCGGATACTAACGTAACCGGGGTGATTGAAGAGCGCGCCAATGCGCTGCTGGCGGAGGATCTGCGCGGCGTGAAACGCCTGACGCTGGACCAGGCCTGGCAGAGTGGCCATCTTCACCCACAAGATCTGGTGCAGCCCTATGTCGAAGGGCTGGCGAGCGTGGTGGATATGCCGGCAATTCAACGCGCCGGGCTGAAACTCGGCGTCGATCCGCTGGGCGGTTCCGGTATTGCCTATTGGCAGCGCATCGCCGAGCATTACCGGTTGGATCTGACGCTGGTGAATGAAGCCGTGGACCAGACCTTCCGCTTTATGCATCTCGATCATGACGGCATTATCCGCATGGACTGCTCTTCGGAATCGGCGATGGCCGGGCTGTTGGCGCTGCGCGATAAATTCGATTTGGCATTCGCCAACGATCCAGACTATGACCGCCACGGTATTGTCACGCCGGCGGGCTTGATGAACCCGAATCATTATCTGGCGGCCTCAATTAACTATCTGTTTCAGCACCGTCCCCAGTGGGGCGATGAGGTTGGCGTGGGTAAAACGCTGGTGTCCAGCGCCATGATTGACCGGGTGGTGGACAGCCTGGGCCGCCGGCTGGTGGAAGTGCCGGTAGGCTTCAAATGGTTTGTCGATGGCCTGTATGACGGCAGTTTGGGCTTTGGCGGCGAAGAGAGCGCCGGCGCGTCATTCCTGTGCTTTGACCGCCAACCCTGGTCCACCGATAAAGACGGTATCATCATGTGCCTGCTGGCGTCGGAAATTACCGCCGTGACCGGCAAAAATCCCCAGCAGCATTATGATGAACTGGCTCAGCGCTTTGGCGCCCCCAGCTATAACCGCATTCAGGCACCGGCCAGCCACGCGCAAAAAGCAATATTGTCGAAGCTTTCCCCTGAACAGGTTAGCGCCAGTACCCTGGCGGGCGATCCGATTACCGCGCGCTTGACCGCGGCGCCGGGCAATGGCGCCGCTATTGGCGGATTGAAAGTGATGACGCAAAACGGCTGGTTCGCGGCCCGTCCTTCGGGAACCGAGGAAGCCTACAAAATCTATTGCGAAAGCTTCCTCGGCGCAGAGCACCGCCAGCAGATCGAGAAAGAGGCGGTGGATATCGTCAGCGATGTGCTGAGCGGGGCGAAGTAAGCCCCCTGCCGGCGGTCGGCACCTGCCGACAGGAACCGTTGCGCGCCAGCCGGGTAGCCTGCGTTGCCCGGCAATGCCTGCCGCAGCGAATCGGGCAGCCTGTGCCGCCCGAATACGTTCGCGGCGGCGGTATCGGGCAGCCGGCGTCTCCCGGCAATCCTTACCGCACGTCAACCGGCCATCTTCCGATGGCCTTTTTTATGTCTGCCGTTTGCTAAGCGTCGCCGTCGTATGCGTGTTGCCGGCAACATCTTATTGCCCCCCTGCGCATCAGGCGAAAATCGGCTACGCTTTGCCTACCTTCATCGTCCGCAGGAGCCGAGTATGAGCAGTAGGATCCCCGTCGGTATCAGCGCCTGTCTGATGGGGGAAAATGTTCGCTTTGACGGCGGTCATAAACGTCTGGCATTTGCCATGGATGACCTGGCGCCGTTTGTCGCTTTCACCGCGATCTGCCCGGAAATGGCTATCGGACTGCCGGCGCCGTGCCCGGCGCTCAGGCTGGTGCAAAATTCCCACGGCCAAATTGCTTTGCGTAACAGCAAAGAGGAAAACGCCATCGACCACACCGTCAACATGGAGGCCTTCGCGCGCAATCGAGTGCGGCAGCTCGCCGAGCTTTGCGGTTACATTGTCTGCGCCAAATCGCCCAGCTGCGGCATGGAACGGGTACGGGTGTACGCCGCCCATGGCGTGCAGAAGACCGGGGTGGGGCTGTTTACCCGCGTGCTGCAAAAGCAATTGCCCTGGTTGCCGGTTGAGGAAGATGGCCGGCTGCAGGACGCGCAACTGCGGGAAAACTTCGTGGCGCGCGTCTTTACGCTGTGGGAATTCAACCAGCTTATGCGCCAGCCGCTCACCCGCGGCGGGCTGATGGCCTTTCATCGCCGATACAAACTATTGCTGTTGGCGCATTCCCAGCCGGAGTACCGGCAGATTGGCCCCTTTGTCGCCAGTATGGACCGCTGGCCGTCGCTGGAGGCCTTTGCTTTGGCCTATCGCGACCGGCTGATGGCGCTGCTGCGCCACCCGGCGACACGCTGCAACCACACTAACGTACTGATGCATGCCCAGGGGTATTTCTATCATTACCTCACCCGCGCGCAGCGTAGCGAACTCACCGGTTTGATTGACAGTTATCGCCGGGGCCTGCAGCCGCTGCTGGCGCCCATCACGCTGCTGAAACATTACATGGCCGAATACCCCGACGCCTGGCTGGCACAGCAGCGCTATTTTGAACCCTATCCCGAAGCGCTACGGCTGCGTTACGGACATTGATGTTACGGATATGCTATGACGACCCATTTGATCTGGCTGCGCAATGATTTGCGCCTGCACGACAATACTGCCCTGCACGCTGCCTGTCAGGATCCGCAGGCCCGGGTGCTGGCGGTGTTTATCGCCACGCCGCAACAGTGGCGGAGTCACGATATGAGCCCGCGACAAGCGGCCTTTATCCGGCAAAATTTGCGTCATCTGGCCGAGGAACTGGCGGCGCGGGGTATCGCGCTGCATTATCATCAATGCCCTGATTTTGCGGCCCAGGTGGACTGGCTGGCGGCATTTTGCCCGCGTGAACGGGTCGATAAGCTGTTTTACAACTATCAATATGAACTCAACGAACGGGAGCGTGACCGGCAGTTGGAGCAGCGCCTCGGCGACCAGACGGTGTGCCAGGGCTTCGATGACGGCGTGCTGCTGCCGCCGGGCAGCGTCCACACCGGCAACCAGCAGATGTACAAAGTCTATACTCCGTTTCGCAATGCGTTTTTGGGCCGGCTTGAAGAGCAGGACCCGGCTTGCCTGCCGGCGCCGTCGCCACGTGCGGGAGCCCCTTGCGCCGAGGTCTGCGACATTGCGCCGTTTGACTACCCCATGACGCCGCCCGGTGAAGCCTATCCCGCCGGCGAAGCGGCCGCACTCTCCCGTCTGCGCACGTTTTGCCATCAGCAATTGCAGGATTATCATCGCGGCCGCGACATCCCGGCGCTGGACGCCACCAGTCGGCTCTCCGCCTGGTTGGCTATCGGTGTCCTGTCGCCGCGCCAATGTTATCAGCGGCTGCGCAAGGCCTACCCCAGCGCATTGACGCCGGGGCAGAACGGCGCGTTTACCTGGCTTAATGAATTGATCTGGCGCGATTTCTACCGCCACCTGCTGGTGGCCTGGCCGGCGCTGTGTCGCCATCAACCGTTTATTCCCTGGACGCGCCACGTCGCCTGGCGGCAGGATGATGATCTGTTCGACGCCTGGTGCGCGGGGCGTACCGGCTATCCCATCGTGGATGCCGCCATGCGGCAACTGGCACAGACCGGCTGGATGCACAATCGGCTGCGGATGATAAGCGCCAGTTTTCTGGTCAAGGATCTGCTGATCGACTGGCGCCGCGGCGAGCGGTATTTCATGTCGCAGCTTATCGACGGCAATCTGGCGGCCAATAACGGCGGCTGGCAGTGGGCGGCCTCTACCGGTACCGATGCGGCGCCTTATTTCCGCATCTTCAACCCGACCACCCAGGGAGAGCGTTTCGATGCCGACGGCGCGTTTATCCGTCGCTGGCTACCGGCGCTCGAGTCGGTGCCGGATAGCTATCTGCATCAACCGCATCGTTGGCCCGAGGCGCAGCGCGCCGGGCTGGATTATCCAGCGCCAATCGTTGATCATGGTAAAGCGCGCGCCCGCGCCCTGGACGCTTATGAGGCGGCCAAATCCCGGGCCGGGGCGCGGGACGAATCACGATGAAAGAGGCGAACCGATGCGCAATACCGAACTCGAACACATTATCAATCAAAAGCTTAACAGTGACGCCGTGGAGGATTATGCCCCAAATGGCCTGCAAGTGGAGGGGCGTCAAGAGGTCCGGCGTATCGTTACCGGTGTTACCGCCTGTCAGGCGCTGTTGGATAGGGCTTTGGCGCACGGCGCCGATGCGGTCATCGTTCACCACGGTTATTTCTGGAAAAACGAGGCGCCGGTTATCAGCGGCATGAAGCGCCGCCGGCTGAAAACGCTGCTGGCTAACGATATCAATCTGTACGCCTGGCATCTGCCGTTGGATGCCCACCCCGAACTGGGCAATAACGCGCAGCTTGCGGCGGCGCTGGATATTCGGGTGACCGGCGCCCTGGAACCGCTGCTGCCGCAAGGTGAACTCGCGACGCCGCTTAGCGGCGATGCGCTGCGCCTGCGCCTTGAGCAGACGCTGGGGCGTAGCGTGCTGCACTGCGGCGACGGCGGGCCGGCGCAGATCTCGCGCTTGGCCTGGTGTACCGGCGGCGGTCAAGGGTTTATCGAGCTGGCGGCGCAGGCGGGGGTAGACGCCTTTATCACCGGCGAAGTGTCCGAACAGACCATCCATGTCGCCCGGGAACAGGGCCTGCATTTCTATGCCGCCGGCCATCACGCCACCGAACGCGGCGGGATCCGCGCCTTGGGCGAGTGGCTGACCCAACAGTATGATTTGGATGTGACTTTTATCGATATCCCCAATCCGGCCTAGCGCGTTTGCCCGGCCATTCTCCGATTGACAGCGCCTCCCGGGTTGCGCATGCTTATGGACTATTAATGAGCAAGGTAATGAATACGGCAACAGGCCGGTTTGCAGGAGGCGGGATTGCAACGGGCGCGATGTTATTTGTTGGGGGAGCGGGCGGTGGTGCTGGAGCTGGAACCGCCGATCAGTCTGGAAAGCCAGCGCCGCATCTGGGGGCTGGCGCAGCGTATCGCCTCGCACCCGGATGTGCGCGAAGCCATTCCCGGCATGAACAATGTGACGGTGCTGCTGACCCATCCGCAGCTCACGGCGCTGGATGCGATAGAACGCCTGCAGCGCTGGTGGGAGGAGAGCGAATCGGTATTGCCCGCAGCGCGGCAGATAGCCATCCCGGTCATCTATGGCGGCGATGCCGGTCCCGATCTGGCGCAGGTGGCGGAACACACCGGCTTGACGCCACGTCAGGTGGTGGAATGCCACGCCGGCGCTAACTATATTGTCTATTTCCTCGGCTTCCAGCCGGGGTTCCCCTATCTCGGCGGTCTGCCGGAGGCGCTTAATACCCCACGGCGCGCCGAGCCGCGTCTGCAGGTTGCCGCCGGACGGTCGGTATTGGCGGCCGGCAAACCGACATCTATCCCCTGAGCAGTCCCGGCGGTTGGCAGTTAATCGGCCACACTCCCGTGGCGCTGTTCACACCCCATGCGGCGTCGCCCACGCTGTTGCGCCCCGGTGATAATGTGCGCTTCGTGCCGCAAAAGGAGGGGGTATGCTGAAAGTCATTCGCGCCGGCATGATGACCGCGGTGCAGGACGGCGGCCGCAGCGGTTATCGCCACCTCGGTATCAGCCAGGGCGGGGTGCTGGACCAGCCAGCCATGAAGATGGCGAATTTGCTGGTCGGCAACGCGCCCGATGCCGCGGTGCTGGAAATTACCCTGGGGCAGTTTTGCGCCGAGATTACCCACCCGGGCTGGCTGGCGCTGACCGGCGCGGATTGTCACGCCCGGCTGGACGGTAAACCGCTCTGGACCGGCTGGCGTTTTGCGGTACGGCCGGGGCAACAGGTGAAATTGGCCTTGCCGAAACACGGCATGCGCAGTTATCTGGCGGTGTCAGGCGGTTTTGACGTCCCGCCGGTGCTGCAATCGCGCAGCACCGATATCAAAGCGGCGATGGGCGGTCTGGAGGGCAGATGGGTGCGCGACGGCGACAAGCTGGCGGCCGGCCGGCCGCAACGGCTGCCGACGCGGCAAATGGGGATAAAGCAGTTGCTGTTCGGCAACCGGGTACGGGCGCTGCCGGGGCCGGAGTATCAGGAATTCAGCGCCGAGGCGCGCGATGCGTTTTGGCGTGTCGCCTGGCAATTAAGCCCACAAAGTAACCGCATGGGCTACCGGCTGCAGGGCAGCGCCCTACAGCGCACCGCCGACCGGGAGCACCTGTCCCACGGCGTGTTGCCCGGCGTGGTGCAGGTGCCTCCCAGCGGCCAGCCTATCGTGCTGATGGCCGATGCCCAGACCACCGGCGGTTATCCGCGTATCGCCTGTATCATCGAGGCTGATTTATACCATCTGGCGCAGATCCGTCTGGGCGAGCCTATCCATTTTATCCCCTGCTCGTTGGATGAGGCGCATGCGGCCTGGCAACAGCAAAACCGCTATCTGGAGCAGTTGGCCTGGCGGCTGGCGCAGAGCGACTGAAATGGCGCCGTTGGTCTGGCGGCCGGCGCAGAGCGACTGACATGGCGCCGTTGGTCTGGCGGTTGGCGCAGAGCGACTGACATGGCGCCGTTGGCCTGGCGGCTGGCGCAGAGCGACTGAAATGGCGCCGTTGGTCTGGCGGCCGGCGCAGAGCGACTGAATTGGCGCCGTTGGCCTGGCGGCTGGCGCAGAGCGACTGAAGTGGCGCAGGTGGTCTGGCGGCTGATGCAGAGCGACTGAAAAGGCGCAGGTGGTCTGGCGGCTGATGCAGAGCGACTGAAATGGCGCAGGTAGTCTGGCGGCTGGCGCAGAGCGGCTGACATGGCGCCGGTGGTCTGGCGGCTGATGCAGAGCGACTGACATGGCGCCGTTGGCGGGGGGCGGGCGCCCCCCGACGGGGCAGGCTTATTTGCGCTGGCTGTGGAAGTCGCGCTGGGCATAGCCGGTGTAGAGCTGGCGCGGACGGGCGATTTTCAGACCATCGTCGTGCATTTCTTTCCAGTGGGCTATCCAGCCGACGGTGCGCGCCATGGCGAAAATTACCGTGAACATGGTGGACGGGATGCCCATGGCTTTCAGAATGATGCCGGAGTAGAAATCGACATTGGGATAGAGTTTGCGCTCCTTAAAGTAGGGGTCGTGCAACGCGATATGTTCAAGCTCCATAGCCACCGCCAGCAGGTCATCGGAAAGCTTAAGCTCTTTTAACACTTCATGGCAGGTCTCGCGCATCACGGTCGCGCGCGGATCGTAATTCTTATACACGCGGTGGCCGAAGCCCATCAGGCGGAACGAATCGTTTTTATCCTTGGCGCGTTTGATGAACTCGGGGATATGCTCCACCTTGTTGATCTCCTCAAGCATCCGCAGACAGGCTTCGTTGGCGCCGCCGTGGGCAGGCCCCCACAGCGAGGCAATCCCCGCCGCGATACAGGCGAACGGGTTGGCGCCCGAGGAGCCGGCGGTGCGCACCGTTGAAGTCGACGCGTTCTGTTCGTGGTCGGCGTGCAGAATGAGGATACGGTCCATGGCGCGTTCCAGCACCGGATTGACTTGGTAAGTTTCGCACGGCGTAGCGAACATCATATGCAGAAAGTTGCCGGCATAGGACAAATCGTTGCGCGGATAGATGAACGGCTGATCGAGCGAGTACTTGTAGCACATAGCGGCCACGGTAGGCATCTTCGACAGCAGGCGGAAGGCGGCGATTTCGCGGTGGCGTTCGACGTTGACATCCAGCGAGTCATGATAGAACGCCGCCAGCGCGCCGGTCACGCCGCACATGACCGCCATCGGGTGGGAGTCGCGGCGAAAACCGTGGAACAGCCGGGTGATCTGTTCATGAATCATGGTGTGGCGCGTAACGATAGTGCGAAACTCGTCAAATTGCTCGCGGTTAGGCGCTTCGCCGTTCAGCAGGATATAGCAGACCTCCAGATAGTTCGACTCCAGCGCCAGTTGGTCGATGGGGAAGCCTCGGTGCAGCAAGACGCCCTTGTCGCCGTCGATATAGGTGATCTTTGATTCACAGGAGGCGGTGGAGGTGAAGCCGGGATCGAAGGTGAAATACCCCTGGCTGGCCAGGCTGCGGATATCTATTTCTTTTTCACCCATGGTGCCCGTTAGCATATCCATGGCGATAGGGTCATGCCCCTCAGGGGTAAAAGTCGCTTTACTTTCAGCCATTATATTCTCCTTAGCGCGTATAAACTCAATCTTCCACCACGGGCAGCTTATTGACCCCGGCGTTGTTTTAGCGTTCGTCCCGCGCATGGCGGCATGTCGGGTGCAAAGCGCAGCTTGACGCTTAACCCGAAAAGGTTGAACGAACGGTTTGCCTTGGTGGGTGAAGATTTATCGAAAATAGTATTAGCTATTAATGGGCATCTTAACCAGTGGGTCAAGGCGCTTTTCACACTGTTGCATAAACTTAATCACGGAGGAAGTGTGCCGTCACTCGATAAGCGAGTTATAGCATAGAAGCGGGATGGTTTGTAATCAAAATGTTGCTTTATTGTCAATGTGGATGTATACCCTTATAGGAAATGTGAGAATCGTGACGGTGCTCACTAAATCGTCCAAATGTTAACAAACTATTTGTATGGTAATTGTAATCATAATGTGAAAGCCATATACTTCAACAAGGTCTCCGGAACTCCCTGTAGTAGGAGCACCCAGCGTTATTTAACGCGTCATTTACGCACAAGGAATTGTGGTTCTAGCACATGACGTCGCATGGTTTATCCCGTTAACGCTGTCTGATCCAGCCAGGACCGGAGGAAGGAATATAATAACAGCTGTGTGGGCAAAACCGTGAATAAACAAAGGCCTGTCAACTTGGATCTGCAAACGATCCTGTTCCCCGTAACTGCAATAGCATCCATTCTTCATCGCGTTTCCGGCGTCATCATGTTTGTGGCTATCGGCATCCTGCTGTGGGTTCTCGGATTATCCCTCTCTTCCCCCGAAGGCTTCATTCAAGCGGCCGCCATGATGGACAGCTTTATCGTCAAATTCATATTTTGGGGGATTCTGACCGCGCTGGCCTATCACACCCTGGGCGGTATCCGTCACATGCTGATGGATTTTGGCTATCTGGAAGAAACGTTGGCGATGGGTAAAACCACCGCAAATGTTACATTTTTGCTAACTGTCGTGCTATCTATATTGGCTGGAGTCCTCGTATGGTAAGCAATGCTTCGGCATTAGGACGTAACGGAGTACATGAGTGGTTATTGGTTCGTGCATGCGCCATCGTAATTTGCCTTTACATTATTTATCTGCTCGGTTTTATCCTGTTTGCAGATACTCTCACCTATGACGTCTGGCGCGGTTTTTTCGCCACCCCCATGACGAAAGTCTTTACCCTGCTGACCCTGTTTTCCATCCTGGTGCACACCTGGATCGGCATGTGGCAGGTATTAACGGATTACATCAAGCCCCTGGCGCTGCGGCTGCTGCTGCAATTGGCCATCGTTATCGTGCTCATGGTGTATTTACTTTATGGAACTGTTGTGGTGTGGGGGGCGTAGTCAATGTCATTGCCGGTGAGAGAGTTTGACGCCGTAGTAATCGGCGCCGGAGGCGCAGGTATGCGCGCCGCGCTGCAGATTTCCCAGATGGGGCTCTCCTGCGCGTTAATTTCCAAAGTTTTTCCTACACGTTCCCATACGGTGTCGGCGCAGGGCGGTATTACCGTCGCGCTCGGCAACAACCATGAAGACGACTGGCAGTGGCATATGTACGATACGGTCAAAGGATCCGATTACATCGGCGACCAGGACGCTATCGAATACATGTGCAAAACCGGCCCGGAAGCGGTGCTGGAGCTGGAACATATGGGGCTGCCGTTCTCCCGCCTTGACGACGGGCGCATCTACCAGCGTCCGTTCGGCGGCCAGTCGCTTAACTACGGCGGCGAACAAGCCGCGCGTACCGCCGCCGCCGCTGACCGTACCGGGCATGCGCTGCTGCACACGCTCTATCAGCAAAACCTGAAAAACCACACCACTATTTTTTCCGAATGGTATTCCCTGGATCTGGTGAAAAATCAGGATGGCGGCATTGTGGGCTGCACCGCGCTGTCTATTGAAACCGGTGAAGTGGTGTATTTCAAGGCGCGGGCGACCATTCTCGCCACCGGCGGCGCCGGACGCATCTACCAATCCACCACCAACGCCCACATCAATACCGGCGACGGCGTCGGCATGGCGCTGCGCGCCGGGGTGCCGGTCCAGGATATGGAAATGTGGCAGTTCCACCCCACCGGCATTGCCGGCGCCGGGGTACTTGTCACCGAGGGCTGCCGCGGTGAAGGCGGTTACCTGCTGAATAAGCACGGCGAGCGCTTCATGGAACGTTACGCGCCGAACGCCAAAGATCTGGCCGGCCGCGATGTGGTCGCCCGCTCGATTATGATTGAAATCCGCGAAGGCCGCGGCTGCGACGGCCCGTGGGGGCCACACGCGAAACTGAAGCTGGACCATTTAGGTAAAGAGGTACTGGAATCGCGTCTGCCGGGGATCCTGGAATTGTCGCGCACCTTCGCCCACGTGGATCCGGTGAAGGAGCCGATTCCGGTCATTCCCACCTGCCATTACATGATGGGGGGGATCCCGACCAAGGTGAGCGGCCAGGCGATCACCGTCAACGCCCAGGGTGAAGATGTGGTCATCCCCGGCCTGTTCGCGGTGGGTGAAATCGCCTGCGTCTCGGTGCACGGCGCCAACCGCCTGGGCGGCAATTCGCTGCTGGATCTGGTGGTGTTCGGCCGCGCGGCGGGGATGCATCTGCAGGAATCATTGACAGAGCAAGGGCCGACGCGCGATGCCAGCGACGACGATATCGAGGCGTCGCTGAGCCGCTATCACCGCTGGAACAACAATCGCAGCGGCGAAAATCCGGTCGAGATCCGAAAAGCGCTGCAGGCCTGTATGCAAAACAATTTTTCGGTGTTCCGCGAAGGGGATGCTATGGCCAAAGGGCTGGCCGAGCTTAAGGAGATCCGCGAGCGTTTGCATCATGCCCGTCTTGACGATACCTCGACGGAATTCAACACCCAGCGCGTAGAGTGCCTGGAGCTGGATAACCTGATGGAAACCGCTTACTCCACCGCGCTGTCGGCGAATTTCCGCACCGAAAGCCGCGGCGCCCACAGCCGTTTCGACTTCCCGGACCGCGACGATGAAAACTGGCTGTGCCACTCGCTGTATTTACCCGACAGCGACAGCATGACGCGTCGTAAGGTCAACATGCAACCGACATTACGCCCGGCGTTCCCGCCGAAAGTGCGTACCTACTAGGGTGGAGGATGAATCATGAAGGTTGAATTTTCCATCTATCGCTACAATCCCGATGTCGACGATAAGCCGCGCATGCAGGACTACACCCTCACCGTGGAGGAGGGGCGCGATATGATGCTGCTGGATGCCTTAATCCAGCTTAAAGAGCAGGATCCCAGCCTGTCGTTCCGCCGCTCCTGCCGTGAAGGGGTCTGCGGCTCGGACGGCGTCAACATGAACGGCAAAAACGGTTTGGCGTGCATAACGCCGCTGTCGATGCTGCGCAAGGGCGACCATAAAGTCGTTATCCGCCCGCTGCCCGGGCTGCCGGTCATCCGCGATTTGGTGGTGGATATGGGGCAGTTCTATGCCCAGTACGAGAAGATCAAGCCCTTCTTGATAAACGACGGCCGCAATCCGCCGGCGCGTGAGCATCTGCAATCGCCGGAACAGCGCGCCAAGCTGGACGGGCTGTATGAATGTATTCTCTGCGCCTGCTGCTCTACCTCTTGTCCCTCTTTCTGGTGGAACCCCGATAAATTCATCGGGCCGGCGGGGCTGCTGGCTTCCTATCGTTTCCTTATCGACAACCGCGACACCCATCAGCAGGCGCGGTTGGATGATCTGAACGACGCTTTCAGCGTTTTCCGCTGTCACAGCATTATGAATTGTGTCAGCGTATGCCCCAAAGGGCTTAACCCTACTAAGGCTATCGGTCATATCAAAAGCATGCTGGTGAACTACAGCGCCTAATGGGCGCTGCTGTCCCCCGATCGCTGCGGCGGACGGGGGGTAGCGCAGGAAGCCTTTGAAAACCGGTTAACGGCCCCGAGGCCAGCCGCTTTTCAAAGGTTCCTTCGGCACAGATGACCTCGCAGGGGTAATCCGCTGGCTGAACCGCTTATATGTGATCCGATTACGGGTTAACCACGGCGAAAACTGAAGCTTAATAAGCTTAAGGGATCATGATGCAGAACGGCGCAATGAAGGCCTGGCTGGATTCCTCCTATCTGGCGGGCGCAAACCAGTCCTACATAGAGCAGCTCTATGAAGATTTTTTGACGGATCCTGACTCTGTCGATGCGAGCTGGGGAGCAATATTTAAACAGCTACCGACCGCGGGCGTCAGCCCCGATCAGCTCCACTCCAAAACGCGGGAATACTTCCGCCGTCTGGCGAAGGACGCGACACGCTATACCGCCTCGGTCAACGATCCGGATATCGACTCGAAGCAGGTGAAAGTCCTGCAGCTCATCAATGCTTTTCGTTTCCGCGGCCATCAGCATGCCAATCTGGATCCTCTGGAGCTGTGGAAACAGGAAACGGTTCCCGATCTTGATCCCGCCTTTCATCACCTCACCGAGGCTGATTTTCAGAAAACGTTTAACTTGGGGTCGTTCGCCATTGGCCGCGACACCATGAAATTGGCGGATTTGTACGAGGCGCTGAAAAAGACCTATTGCGGTGCCATCGGCGCCGAATACATGCACATCACCAATACCGAAGAAAAACGCTGGATCCAGCAACGTATCGAGTCGGTGGTAGGCCAGCCGAGTTTCAGCCGCGACGAGAAAACGCGTTTTCTCGCCGAGCTGACCGCGGCGGAAGGCATTGAACGCTATCTTGGCGCCAAATTCCCGGGCGCCAAGCGTTTCTCGCTTGAAGGCGGCGATGCGCTGATTCCGATGTTAAAAGAGATGGTGCGCTATGCCGGCAGCAACGGTACGCGAGAAGTGGTGCTGGGCATGGCGCATCGCGGCCGTCTGAACGTACTGGTCAATGTGCTGGGCAAAAAGCCGCAGGACTTGTTTGACGAGTTCGCCGGCAAACATAAAGAGCATTTAGGTACCGGCGACGTGAAATACCACCAGGGCTTCTCCTCAGACATAGAAACTGAAGGCGGGCTGGTGCACCTGGCGTTGGCGTTCAACCCCTCGCATCTTGAGATCGTAAGCCCGGTGGTCATGGGGTCGGTTCGGGCGCGTATCGACCGGCTGGATGAGCAAAGCAGCACGATGGTGTTACCGATTACGCTGCACGGCGATGCCGCTATCAGCGGCCAGGGCGTGGTGCAGGAAACGCTGAACATGTCCAAGGCGCGCGGTTACGACGTGGGCGGGACGGTGCGTGTCGTTATCAATAACCAGGTGGGTTTCACTACCTCCAATCCCCACGACGCGCGCTCGACTCAGTACTGTACCGATATCGCCAAAATGGTGCAGGCGCCGATTTTCCACGTCAACGCCGACGATCCCGAAGCGGTGGCGTTTGTCACCCGCGTGGCGTTGGATTTCCGCAATACCTTCAAGCGTGACGTGATGATCGATTTAGTGTGCTATCGCCGCCACGGCCATAACGAGGCCGATGAGCCAAGCGCCACCCAGCCGCTGATGTATCAGAAAATTAAAAAGCACCCGACGCCGCGCAAAATCTACGCCGACCGCCTGGAGCGCGACGGCATTATCACCCTCGCCGACGCCACCGAACAGGTCAATGTGTTCCGCGACGCGCTGGATCAGGGCGAATGCGTGGTGAAAGAGTGGCGGCAGATGAATATGCATTCTTTCGCCTGGCAGCGCTATCTCAATCACGACTGGGATGAAGCCTATCCCAGCCAGGTGGAAAGTAAGCGTTTGCAGGCGCTGGCGCACCGCATCAGCGAGGTGCCTGCCGGCGTGGAAATGCAGCCGCGGGTCGCCAAGATTTATCACGACCGCGCCGCGATGGCGCGCGGTGAAAAGCCTTTCGATTGGGGCGGCGCCGAAACGCTGGCTTACGCTACGCTGGTGGATGAGGGAGTCCCCATCCGCCTGTCGGGAGAGGATACCGCCCGCGGCACCTTCTTCCATCGCCACGCGGTGGTGCATAACCAGAAGAATGGCTCCAGCTATACGCCGTTGGCCCATGTCCACAACGGCCAGGGCAGCTTCCGCGTTTGGGACTCGGTGCTGTCGGAGGAAGCGGTGCTGGCGTTTGAATACGGTTACGCCACCGCCGAGCCGCGCACTTTGGTCATTTGGGAAGCGCAGTTTGGCGACTTCGCCAACGGCGCCCAGGTGGTCATCGATCAGTTTATCAGTTCCGGCGAGCAGAAATGGGGACGGATGTGCGGGCTGGTGATGCTGCTGCCCCACGGCTATGAAGGGCAGGGACCGGAGCACTCCTCCGCCCGCCTGGAGCGCTATCTCCAGCTGTGCGCGGAACAAAATATGCAGGTCTGCGTCCCGTCGACGCCGGCGCAGGTCTATCATATGCTGCGGCGCCAGGCGCTGCGCAATATGCGCCGGCCGCTGATTGTCATGTCACCCAAATCGCTGCTGCGTCATCCGCTGGCTATTTCGTCGCTTGATGAATTGGCCAACGGCACGTTCCAGCCCGCCATTGGTGAAGTGGACGATCTTGACCCGCAGGGCGTTAAACGCGTCGTGATGTGTTCCGGCAAAGTCTATTATGATCTTTTAGAGCAGCGGCGCAAAAACGGGCAGCAGGACGTGGCCATCGTGCGTATTGAACAGCTCTACCCGTTCCCGCTGCAGGCGGTACGGGAGGCGCTGGCGCCGTATGCGCATGTAGAGGATTTCGTCTGGTGCCAGGAAGAGCCACAAAATCAGGGCGCCTGGTATTGCAGTCAGCACCATTTCCGCGAAGTGATATCCGCAGGCGCCGCGCTGAATTATGCGGGCCGTCCGGCTTCCGCCTCGCCGGCGGTAGGGTATTTGTCCGTACACCAGACCCAGCAAAAAAATCTGGTCAACGACGCGCTGAACGTTAATTAACAATAAGGATAGAGAATGAGTAGCGTAGATATTCTGGTTCCTGACCTGCCTGAATCGGTCGCGGATGCCACCGTCGCCACCTGGCATAAAAAGCCCGGTGACAGTGTTCAGCGTGATGAAGTGCTGGTCGAGATTGAAACCGACAAAGTGGTGCTGGAAGTTCCCGCCCCTGAAGCCGGCGTTCTGGAAGCATTGTTGGAAGACGAAGGCGCTACCGTGACCGCCCGTCAAGTGCTGGGGCGTCTGCGCCCGGGCGACAGTACCGGCCAGGCGACCACCGAGAAATCCCAGAGCCAGGAGTCCACGCCGGCCCAGCGCCACACCGCGGGCCTGGAAGAGGGAAGCAACGACGCGCTGAGCCCGGCCATTCGCCGCCTCATCGCCGAGCATGATGTTAATCCCGAGGCGATTAAAGGCAGCGGCGTGGGCGGACGTCTGACCCGCGAAGACGTGGAAAAACATATCGCCAGCCGCCAGAACGCCGCTCCGGCCCTGGCCGCCGCCCAGGAAGACGCTCCGGCGCCGGCGCTCGGCAACCGCAGCGAAAAACGCGTGCCGATGACCCGCCTGCGCAAGCGCGTGGCCGAACGTCTGCTGGAAGCGAAAAACAGCACCGCTATGTTGACCACCTTCAATGAGGTCAACATGCAGCCGGTGATGGATCTGCGCAAGCACTACGGCGATGCGTTTGAAAAGCGCCACGGTGTCCGTCTGGGCTTCATGTCCTTCTATATCAAAGCGGTACTGGAAGCGTTGAAACGCTTCCCGGAAGTGAACGCGTCTATCGATGGCGAAGATGTGGTTTACCACAATTACTTTGACGTCAGCATCGCGGTATCCACGCCTCGCGGCCTGGTAACGCCGGTGCTGAAGGATATCGATGCGCTGGGCATGGCCGATATCGAGAAGAAAATCAAGGAACTGGCTGTCAAGGGCCGCGACGGCAAACTGAAAGTCGAGGAACTGACCGGCGGTAACTTCACCATTACCAACGGCGGCGTATTCGGCTCATTGATGTCGACGCCCATCATCAACCCGCCGCAAAGCGCGATCCTGGGCATGCATGCCATCAAGGATCGGCCGATGGCGGTGGGCGGTCAGGTGGTTATCCTGCCGATGATTTATTTGGCGCTGTCTTATGACCACCGGCTGATCGACGGGAAAGAATCCGTCAGTTTCCTGGTGACGGTGAAAGAGATGCTCGAAGATCCTACTCGCCTGCTGCTGGACGTTTAGCGCATGACGGCGGCGGCCCCGGTGCCGCCGCCTGAGGTCAACGGCTTTGATGCCCCATTACGGCGACGCCACCGAGCGCCGCTGACACTCTCCAGACGAAGATGGAAACAACATCATGAATTTACATGAATATCAGGCAAAACAGCTGTTTGCTCGGTATGGTCTGCCTGCCCCGACCGGTTACGCCTGCAATACGCCCCGTGAAGCGGAAGAGTCCGCCTCGAAAATCGGCGCCGGCCCCTGGGTGGTGAAATGCCAGGTACATGCGGGCGGCCGCGGTAAATCCGGCGGCGTGAAAGTGGTGAAATCGAAAGAAGAAATCCGCGCCTTCGCGGAGCAGTGGCTGGGCAAGCGTCTGGTGACCTATCAGACGGACGCCCTGGGCCAGCCGGTCAATCAGATTCTGGTGGAAGCGGCCACCGACATCGCCAAGGAGCTTTATTTGGGCGCGGTGGTGGATCGCGGTACCCGCCGCGTGGTGTTTATGGCGTCCACCGAAGGGGGCGTGGAGATAGAAAAGGTGGCGGAAGAGACGCCGCACCTGATTCACAAAGTGGCTCTGGATCCGCTCACCGGCCCGCAGCCTTATCAAGGGCGCGAGCTGGCGTTCAAACTGGGCCTGAGCGGCAAGCAGGTTTCTCAGTTCAGCAAAATTTTCATGGGCCTGGCGACGCTGTTTTTAGAGCGCGATTTGGCGCTGGTGGAAATCAACCCGCTGGTGATTACCGGCGCCGGCGATCTTATCTGCCTTGACGGCAAACTGAGCGCCGACGGTAACGCGTTGTTCCGCCAGCTGGAGCTGCGCGAGATGCGCGATCACAGCCAGGAAGACGAACGCGAAGCGCACGCCACCCAGTGGGAGCTTAACTATGTGGCGCTGGACGGCAATATCGGCTGTATGGTGAACGGGGCCGGCCTGGCGATGGGGACGATGGATATCGTCAAATTGCACGGCGGCGAACCGGCCAACTTCCTTGACGTAGGCGGCGGTGCCACCAAGGAGCGCGTCACCGAGGCGTTCAAAATCATCTTGTCGGATGAGAAGGTCAAAGCGGTGCTGGTCAATATTTTCGGCGGCATCGTCCGCTGCGATTTGATTGCCGACGGCATCATCGGCGCGGTATCCGAGGTGGGCGTCAGCGTCCCGGTGGTAGTCCGTCTGGAAGGGAATAACGCCGAACTGGGCGCCAAGCGATTGGCCGACAGCGGGCTGAACATCATCGCCGCCACAAGTCTGACCGACGCGGCTCAACAGGTTGTCGCCGCGGTGGAGGGTAAGTAATGTCTATTTTGATTGATAAAAACACCAAAGTCATTTGCCAGGGTTTTACCGGTAGCCAGGGGACCTTCCACTCTGAACAGGCGCTGGCCTACGGTACCCAAATGGTTGGCGGCGTTACGCCCGGCAAAGGTGGCACCGAGCATCTCGGTTTGCCGGTATTCAACACCGTGCGCGAAGCGGTTGACAAGACCGGCGCAACGGCATCGGTTATCTACGTGCCGGCGCCGTTTTGCAAGGACTCGATACTGGAAGCCATCGATGCCGGCATTGAGCTGATTATCTGCATCACCGAAGGCATCCCGACGCTGGATATGCTGACGGTGAAAGCCAAGCTTGAGCAAAGCCGCGCGCGCATGATCGGGCCGAACTGCCCGGGCGTGATTACCCCGGGGGAATGCAAAATCGGCATTATGCCGGGGCATATCCATCAGCCCGGCCGGGTGGGCATTGTCTCCCGCTCCGGCACCTTGACCTATGAAGCGGTGAAGCAAACCACCGACACCGGGCTCGGACAGTCCAGCTGCGTGGGCATCGGCGGCGACCCGATCCCCGGCTCGAACTTCATCGACATCCTCAAGCTGTTTGAAGAGGATCCGCAGACGGAAGCCATCGTGATGATCGGCGAAATCGGCGGTAGCGCGGAAGAAGAAGCCGCCGCCTATATCAAGGATCACGTCACCAAACCGGTAGTGGGTTACATCGCCGGCGTTACGGCGCCGAAAGGGAAACGAATGGGCCATGCCGGTGCGATTATCGCGGGCGGCAAGGGCACGGCGGACGAAAAATTTGCCGCCCTGGAAGCGGCGGGCGTGAAGACCGTGCGCAGCCTGGCCGATATCGGCGAAGCGCTGAAGTTTATTTTGCCGAACTGAGTTGGCGCCCCCGAAACAGGGCGGGAAAACGCCGCGCGCCCGAGGCCGCGGCTTTCAGAATGTTGTAAGGCTGCCCGCGGGCAGCTTTTTTTTGCCATAAAGGCACCCTGGCGGCGGTTGTTTCATCCATTGCCCGGCAAAGCAGGGCTTATGCTGAGGTGGTGGTCGTTACGCTTGCTGGCGCCAGACGATATCGGCAACGCAAGCTGAATGCCAGGGGAGCGTGCGTGAGGTTATCCACAGGCCATGCGCAAAACGCCGGAAATAACCTCAGGTGACAATGATGACGGTATGATGACCGTTGTAGATGGGATATTAATAAACATGCATTATCGCGCGATGAGCATATTAAATAACGCTACGCGGCAGAAACGAATAGGCCACATTATAATTTTCATTTATTTTTAACACCGTTTTTAATTAATCACACTTTAGCAACATTTCGCCGGAATTGCATTTTTTTGGCTACCAATATTTAACAAAAAACACAAAACATTGCGTTAAATCAATATTTATCCCCGCGCGGCGGGCGAGGGTGGCGGCGGTTTTGCGCCAGCGCAATTTCAGCGAAGACGCGGTGTTGCGTCTTGATTGATCATTATGCGGTTTTAATACCTCCGTCACTAAAAAATATATTTATCCAGAGGAAATTGAGGGGTACTATACGGTCATTCCCAACCGGGTCTGTTGGTATTTATTAAATCCGTCTGCGGCGCCGCTGCCCTTCTTTTCCCTCACGGGTCCGAGGCGGCAGGTGGTTAATGATAACTATAAAGCCTTTAATATTCACCGCGCCTATCCGGCCGCCCTGCACGACAGGGACGGCCGTAGCGGCGCATGTGGGAACCTTCCTGCGAGGAGCAAGGAGTCATCATGTTTGATGTCGTCGAACTATCACGATTACAGTTTGCTTTAACGGCGATGTACCATTTCCTGTTTGTGCCGCTGACGCTGGGTATGGCGTTTTTGCTGGCCATCATGGAAACGGTTTATGTGCTGTCGGGTAAACAGATCTATAAAGATATGACCAAGTTCTTGGGCAAGTTGTTCGCTATCAACTTCGCTCTCGGCGTGGCTACCGGTCTTACCATGGAGTTCCAGTTCGGTACCAACTGGTCATACTTCTCCCACTATGTCGGCGATATCTTCGGCGCACCGCTGGCCATTGAAGGGTTGATGGCCTTTTTCCTTGAATCCACCTTCGTCGGCCTGTTCTTCTTTGGCTGGGATCGCCTGGGCAAAGTGCAGCATATGGCGGTGACCTGGCTGGTGGCGCTGGGCTCCAACCTGTCCGCGCTGTGGATCCTGGTGGCCAACGGCTGGATGCAAAATCCCATCGCGTCGGATTTCAACTACGAAACCATGCGTATGGAGATGGTCAGCTTCGCCGACCTGGTACTTAATCCGGTCGCACAGGTGAAATTCGTGCATACCGTGGCCGCGGGCTACTGCACCGGCGCGATGTTTGTCCTCGGTATCAGCTCCTATTACCTGCTGAAAGGGCGCGACATCGCCTTCGCCAAACGCTCTTTCGCCATCGCCGCCTCCTTCGGCATGGCGGCGGTGCTGTCGGTCATCGTGCTGGGGGATGAATCCGGTTACGAGATGGGCGACGTGCAAAAAACCAAGCTGGCGGCGATCGAGGCGGAGTGGAACACCGAGCCGGCGCCGGCCTCCTTTACCCTGTTCGGCCTGCCGAACCAGGAAGACCAGACCAACCACTTCGCGGTGCGTATCCCTTATGCACTGGGCATAATCGCGACCCGTTCCACCGATCGTCAGGTCACCGGCCTGAAAGATTTGATGGTGCAGCATGAGGTGCGCATTCGTAACGGCATGAAGGCTTATAGCCTGCTGCAACAGTTACGCGAAGGCAGCACCGATCCCGCGGTGCGAGAAGCGTTCAATAACAGCAAGCAAGATCTGGGGTATGGGCTGCTGCTGAAACGCTACACAGACGACATCACCCAGGCCAACGAGCAGCAGATTCGCCAGGCAACCAGCGATTCTATCCCGCGCGTGGCGCCGCTGTATTTCTCCTTCCGTATCATGGTGGGCTGCGGCGTGCTGATGCTATTGCTGATCGCCGCCTGTTTCTGGACCGTGCTGCGTAACCGTATTGGTCAGCCGCGTTGGCTGCACCGCGCGATGCTCTATGGGATCCCGCTGCCGTGGATCGCTATCGAGTCCGGCTGGTTTATCGCCGAATACGGCCGCCAGCCTTGGGCTATCGGTGAGATCCTGCCGACCGCTGTCGCCAACTCGACCCTGACCGCCGGCGACATCCTGTTCTCGATGGGGCTGATTTGCGGACTGTACACGCTGTTTTTGGTGGCGGAAATGTATCTGATGTTCAAGTTCGCACGCCTGGGGCCAAGCAGTCTGAAAACCGGCAACTACCATTTTGAACAAACGTCCGTTTCCTCGGTGAGCGCACGGTAATACAGGAGCGAATGACTATGTTTGATTATGAAGTATTGCGTGTTATCTGGTGGGTACTGATTGGCGTGCTGCTCATCGGTTTCGCCGTCACCGACGGGTTTGATATGGGCGTTGGCATGCTGATGCGCCTGTTTGGCCGCGGCGACGTTGAACGCCGGGTCATGATCAATACCATTGCGCCGCACTGGGACGGCAACCAGGTGTGGCTCATCACCGCCGGCGGCGCGCTGTTCGCCGCCTGGCCCATGGTGTATGCCGCGGCGTTCTCCGGTTTTTATATCGCCATGATCCTGGTGTTGGCCTCACTGTTCTTCCGTCCGGTCGGCTTCGACTACCGCTCGAAAATCGACGACGCCCGCTGGCGCAATATGTGGGACTGGGGGATCTTTATCGGCAGCTTTATTTCACCGGTGGTGATAGGGGTCGCTTTCGGCAACCTGCTACAGGGCGTGCCGTTCCACGTGGACGAGTACCTGCGCCTGTATTACACCGGCAATTTCTTCCAGTTACTTAACCCGTTTGGCCTGCTGGCGGGTATCGTCAGCCTGGCGATGTTCCTGACCCAGGGCGGCACCTACCTGCAAATGCGCACCAGCGGCGATTTGCAGGTGCGGATGCGCGGTATCACCCAGCTCACCGCGCTAGTGACGATGATAACCTTCCTGTTGGCCGGTATTTGGGTCGTCAATGGCATCGACGGCTATACCATTACCTCGGTCATCGACCGGGCCGCGCAGTCCAACCCGCTGCATAAAGAAGTGGCGCATCAGGCCGGGGCCTGGCTGGCCAATTACCACGCTTACCCGGGACTGTGGATCGTGCCGGCGCTGGGTGTGGTGCTGCCGCTGCTGACAATTGTCTTCAGCCGGGCGGGGCGCAGCGCCTGGGCGTTTATTTTCTCCTCGCTGACCGTGGCCTGTGTTATCTTGACCGCGGGGATTACGCTGTTCCCGTTCATCATGCCGTCGAGCACGATGCCAAATGCCAGCCTGACGATGTGGGATGCGACCTCGAGCCTGGGGACGCTGAAAGTCATGACCGTGGTGGCGGCCATTTTCGTGCCGATTGTGTTGCTCTATACCATCTGGTGTTACTACAAAATGTTCGGTCGCATCACGAAAGAACATATTGAACAAAACACGCATTCGCTGTACTGAGTTAAGGAGCTTAAATATGTGGTATTTCGCCTGGATTTTAGGAACGCTGTTGGCCTGTGCCTTCGGCATCATTACCGCGCTGGCCCTTGAGCATCTGGAGATTGAATAACCCCGAGTTTATTAGAGAGTAATTTTGGCAATACTACGCCGCTTCCTCTGATGCTAATTGCAAAGCGTAATAGTTCATTTCGGCTTCAGTAGGAGGGATGTAACCCAGCCGCCCGAGCAGCCTTCTGTTGTTGTACCAGTCCACCCAGTCCAGCGTGGCCAACTCCACTTCCGTCCGGTTTTTCCAGCTCCCGCGGTGGATAACCTCCGTTTTGTACAACCCGTTGATACTCTCTGCCATCGCATTATCGTAGGAGTCGCCG